>DCDI01000099.1:0-17870 GCA_002316345.1 Phyllobacteriaceae bacterium UBA1059
CGAGCGCGGCTATCACGGCGTCAATTTCGGCGGTATTTCGGTCGGCGGCATCGTCGGCAACCGAAAGATGTTCGGCACGTTGCTGACCGGCGTCGATCACCTGCCGCACACGCATCTGCCGACCAAGAACGGCTTCACCAAGGGCGTGCCGGATCATGGCGCCGAACTCGCCGACGAGCTGGAGCGCATCGTCACGCTGCATGATGCCTCCACCATCGCGGCCGTGATCGTCGAGCCGGTTTCGGGTTCCACCGGCGTGCTCATTCCGCCGAAAACCTATCTCGAGAAGCTGCGCGCCATCTGCGACAAGCATGGCATTCTCTTGATCTTCGACGAGGTCATTACCGGCTTCGGCCGCCTCGGCACGCCCTTTGCCGTCGACTATTTCGGCGTGAAGCCGGACATCATGATCACCGCGAAGGGCGTCACCAATGGCGTCATTCCCATGGGCGCGGTGTTCGTTACCAGCGAGATCCACGACGCCTTCATGAGCGGCCCCGAGCATCTCATCGAGTTCGCCCACGGCTACACCTATTCCGGCAATCCGATCGCCTGCGCGGCCGGTTTGGCGACGCTCGAGACCTACAAGGAAGAAGGCCTGCTTGAGCGCGGGCCCGAGCTCGCACCCTATTGGGAGGAAGCGCTGCATTCGCTGAAGGGCGAGCCGCACGTCATCGACATCCGCAATATCGGCCTGGTCGGCGCGATCGAGCTGGATCCGATCGCCGGCGAGCCGACGAAGCGTGCTTTCTCGGCCTTCATCAAGGCCTTCGAGCGCGGCGCGCTGATCCGCACCACCGGCGACATCATCGCTTTGTCGCCGCCGCTGATCATTTCGAAGGCACAGATCGACGAGCTGATCGACCATGTCCGCGCGGTGCTGCGGACGGTGGACTAAAGGGGAGAAATCGCTGCGGCGGCAAACCAAGCCGCCGCAGCGACAAGACTGCAACGAAGTTGCTTTGGGGAGCAATGAATGGCCGCGCCCGGCGAAAACCTGCGCATCAATTCCGACCGGCTTTGGGACAGCCTGATGGACATGGCCAAGATCGGCCCTGGCATTGCTGGCGGCAACAACCGCCAGACGCTGACCGATGAAGACGGGGAAGGCCGCAAGCTCTTCCAGTCCTGGTGCGAGGCCGCCGGTCTGTCCATGGGCGTCGACGAGATGGGCACCATGTTCTTCCGCCGCGAAGGGACCGACCCTGATGCCCTTCCGGTCTATGTCGGCAGCCATCTCGACACCCAGCCCACCGGAGGCAAGTTCGACGGCGTGTTGGGTGTGCTCGGCGGGCTCGAAGTTATCCGCTCGCTTGATGATCTCGGCATCAAGACCAGGCATCCGATCGTCCTCACCAACTGGACCAACGAGGAGGGCGCCCGTTTTGCCCCGGCGATGCTGGCGTCCGGTGTGTTCGCCGGCGTGCTGGAACAGGACTATGCCTATAACCGCACCGACGCCAAGGGCAAGCGCTTCGGCGACGAGCTTGAGCGGATCGGCTGGAAGGGCGAGGAGCCGGTCGGCTCGCGCAAGATGAAGGCGTTCTTCGAGCTGCATATCGAGCAGGGCCCGATCCTCGAAGACGAAGGCCTCGACATCGGCGTTGTCACCCACGGGCAGGGCTTGAAATGGCTGCAGGTCACGCTCACCGGCAAGGAAGCGCATACCGGTTCGACCCCGATGCCCAAGCGCCGCAATGCCGGCCTCGGCATGGCCCGCATCACCGAGCTCGTGCATGAGATCGCCATGGACTACCAACCGGATGCGGTCGGCGCGATCGGCCATATGGAAGTCTATCCGAACTCCCGCAACATCATTGCGGCTAAGACCGTATTCACGATCGATATCCGCTCGCCCGACAAGGAAACGCTGGACGAAATGGATGCCCGCATCCGCGACGGCATCGTGACCATCTGCGAGGCGTTGGAGATCAGCGCCGAAGTCGAGCAGGTCGGCCACTTCGATCCGGTCACCTTCGACGAAACTTGCGTCAAGGCCGTGCGCGATGCCGCCGACCGGCTCGGCTACACCCATCGCGACATCGTCTCCGGCGCCGGCCATGACGCCTGCTGGATCAATCGCGTCGCACCAACGGCGATGATCTTTTGCCCCTGCGTGGATGGGTTGAGCCACAACGAGGCGGAAGAGATATCGAAGGAGTGGGCAGGGGCGGGCTGCGATGTGCTGTTTCATGCCGTTTTGGAGACGGCGGAGATCGTGGGGTAGGGGCGGCGGATGATGTTTGGAGCTCGGCGCGAAGGAACCCCCACCCTTTATCCCTCCCCTCAAGGGGGAGGGAGGCGTCCTCGCCGAGCCTGCCTTCGCAACCTCTCCATCAAGCAGTTTGGCTTCCGAAATCCCCTCCCCCTTGAGGGGAGGGGTAAGGGGTGGGGGTCGACCACCTCTCCGCTCAAAGCGCAGGCATCCTGATGCCAACCCAGATCACCACCCACGCCATCAAGCGCGCAAGACACCTCCGCCGATCCATGACAGACGGTGAAAAGAAACTCTGGGCCGAGCTCAAGCGGTTCCGACAATGGTACGGCATCCATGCTCGCAAGCAGGTTCCGCTCGGCCCCTACACCGTTGACTTCGCCATCCACGCGCACAGGCTCGTCATCGAAGTCGACGGCGAGCATCATTTCACGCCCTCCGGCCTTCAGCGTGACTCCGTACGCGACGCCTGGCTGCGAAACGCCGGCTATCGCGTCGTGAGGTTCACGACCGGCGAGATCTCCGATCAGTTCGACGGCTGCGTGGAGCAGCTTCTATCCGAACTCGCCGTCACCAGACACTTTTCACCTGTCTTCCAAGGTGTCGCGACCACACCCGCCAACCTCGCTCCAACCTAGCGAAAGCGACCATCTTTGACGGGCAATAAAAACACGGGGAACTCCATGTCCAAAGTCATCAAGAACGGCACGATTGTCACCGCAGACCGCACCTACAAGGCGGATGTGCTGATCGAGGGCGGTGTCATCAGCAAGATCGGCCAGAACCTGTCCGGCGACGAAAGCTTCGACGCCACGGGCTGCTATGTCATGCCCGGCGGCATCGACCCGCATACGCATCTCGAAATGCCGTTCATGGGCACCTATTCCGCCGATGATTTCGAAAGCGGCACGCGCGCGGCCCTTGCCGGCGGCACCACGATGGTAGTGGACTTCTGCTTGCCGAACCCCGGCCAGTCGCTGCTCGATGCGATCAAGATGTGGGACAACAAGTCGGTCAAAGCTGCGACCGACTACACCTTCCACATGGCGATTACCTGGTGGGGCGAGCAGGTGTTCAACGAGATGGCCGAGGTGGTCAATCGCGGCATCAACACCTTCAAGCATTTCATGGCCTATAAGGGCTCGCTGATGGTGGATGATGATGAGATGTTCTCGTCCTTCCAGCGTTGCAGCGATCTCGGCGCGCTGCCGCTGGTTCACGCCGAAAATGGCGATGTGGTCGCGGCGCTTAGCCAGAAGCTGCTTGCCGCCGGCAACAACGGGCCGGAAGCGCACGCCTATTCGCGACCGGCGGAAGTTGAGGGCGAGGCGACCAACCGCGCCATCATGATCGCCGACATGGCCAACTCGCCCCTTTATGTCGTGCATGTCTCGTGCGAGCAGAGCCACGAAGCCATTCGCCGCGCGCGCCAGAAGGGCATGCGCGTGTTCGGCGAGCCGCTGATCCAGCATCTCGTGCTCGACGAAACCGAATACATGAACAAGGATTGGGACCACGCTGCTCGCCGCGTGATGAGCCCGCCCTTCCGCAACAAGCAGCATCAGGATTCGCTTTGGGCTGGCCTGCAATCCGGCTCGCTTCAGGTCGTCGCCACCGATCACTGCGCCTTCACCACCGAGCAGAAGCGCACCGGCCTGAACGACTTCACCAAGATCCCGAACGGCACCGGCGGCTTGGAAGACCGGCTTCCGGTTCTATGGACCCGCGGTGTCGTCACCGGACGGCTGACCATGAACGAGTTTGTGGCGGTGACCTCCACCAACATCGCCAAGATTCTCAACATGTATCCCAAGAAGGGCGCCATCCTTGAAGGGTCGGACGCTGATATCATCGTATGGGACCCGAACCGCTCCAAGACGATCTCGGCCGGCAGCCAGCAATCGGTGATCGACTACAACGTGTTCGAAGGCGTCGAAGTCACCGGCCTGCCGCGCTTCGTGTTCACGCGTGGCGAAGTGGCGATCACTGAAGACAAGGTCGATGCCAAGCCGGGACATGGCGAGTTCGTGGCGCGTGAGCCCTTTGCTGCGGTCAACCGCGCGCTGTCGACCTGGAAGGAAATCACCGCCCCGCGCAAGGTCGAGCGCGCGGGCATCCCCGTTTCGGGGGTTTGACACCCTTTCATGGACATCCAGGCCAGCCATCAAAGCCACGCCACCGCCTCTGCTCCTTCCGTCATCTCGGCGGCAGGGCTTGGGCTCACATTCCAGACCAATGACGGCCCGGTGCGCGCCCTGGCGGACGTCGATCTCGCCATCAACAAGGGTGAGTTCGTTTCCTTCATCGGCCCGTCGGGTTGCGGCAAGACTACCTTCTTGCGTGTCATCGCCGATCTCGAACAGCCGACCGACGGCACGATCAGCATCAACGGCATGAGCCCGCGCGAGGCCCGCGAGCGGCGCGCTTACGGCTATGTCTTCCAGGCGGCCGCGCTTTACCCCTGGCGCACGATCGAGAAGAACGTCGCGCTGCCCCTGGAGATCATGGGCTTTTCGGATGCCGAGAAGCGTGAGCGCATCGCCCGCACTTTGGCGCTGGTGAACCTCACCGGCTTCGAGAAGAAGTTCCCGTGGCAGTTGTCAGGCGGCATGCAGCAACGCGCTTCCATCGCCCGCGCCTTGTCCTTCGATGCCGATCTGCTCCTGATGGACGAACCCTTCGGCGCGCTGGATGAGATCGTGCGCGATCACCTCAACGAGCAGCTGCTGCAGCTTTGGGGGCGCACGGACAAGACGATCTGCTTCGTGACCCACTCCATCCCGGAAGCCGTTTATCTATCGACGCGCATCGTCGTGATGTCGCCGCGACCGGGGCGGGTAACGGATGTGATCGAGTCCACCCTGCCGCGCGAACGACCGCTCGACATCCGCGAAACACCGGAATTCCTTGCCATCGCCGCGCGCGTCCGCGACGGCCTGCGCGCCGGCCACTCCTATGATGATTAGGCGCGTAAAGCCATGAGCGAGGCACGCGGCAACAGGATCATCCCCGTTCTGGTCATGCTGATCGCGATCATCGCGATCTGGTATGCCGGCACCTACTTCATGAATGCGCCATTCCAGCGCGACCTCGACCGAAGGGCAGGGGTGGAGCGTTCAAGCAGTGATTTGTTCATCGCGACCATGACGCAGCCCAAGCCGACGCTGCCCGCGCCGCATCAAGTCGCCACCAACTTCTTCGAAAACACCTTTCTGCGGAAGATCACCAGCAATCGCAGCCTGATTTATCATGCCGGCGTGACGCTTTCCTCGACCCTGCTCGGCTTCGTGATCGGCACTGTGCTGGGCATCCTGATTGCGGTCGGCATCGTGCATTTCACCTCGCTCGACCGCAGCCTGATGCCCTGGATCATCGCTTCGCAGACGATCCCCATCCTGGCGCTGGCGCCCATGATCATCGTGGTGCTGGCGGCGGTGAACCTCACTGGCCTGCTCCCGAAGGCGCTGATTTCGACCTATCTCTCGTTCTTCCCCGTCGCCGTCGGCATGGTGAAAGGTCTGCGCTCGCCCGAGATCATCAATCTTGATCTCATGCACACCTATCATGCCTCCAAGGCGCAGACCTTCTGGAAGCTCCGACTGCCGGCTTCCGTGCCGTTCCTGTTCGCGTCCATGAAGGTGGCGATCGCGGCCAGCCTCGTGGGCGCAATTGTCGGCGAATTGCCGACGGGCGCGGTCGCCGGCATCGGCTCCAAGCTGCTGGCCGGTTCTTATTACAGCCAGACGATCGACATGTTTGCGGCCCTTGTCGCTGGCAGCCTCGTGGCCGTGCTTCTCGTCACCGCTGTCGATATCGTCGGCGCCATCGTGCAACGCCGCATGGGAGCGCGACCGTCATGATGCGCGCTTTATCCTGGCAGTGCCTTACCGCCGTGCTCCTTCTTCTAGCGGCACTCTTCCAACTGCCCTTAGCCAATGTGCCGATCGCAATGACGGCACCAGCAGTCGCATGGACCACGCTGATCCTGGTCTATGGGTTCCTGATCGCCGGCATCGTGATCGATACCTTTGTGCGAGCGCGTTTGTGGCGTGGCATCGCCTTGTTCTTCTGCGCCCATCTCGCCACCGTCTTTCTGTTCACCCTGATTTCGGATGAAAACGGACTGGCGCGCCCGGGCTTTTACGTGGTTCTCGCGGCCTGCTGGCTGCTTGCCTGGCGCTGCGTTGCGGTCTTGTCCGGCCTTCAGCCGCGCAGTCGTGCCGGGCGGATCATCCTTGCGCTGATCATCCCCGCGATCTTCGGCGCCTGGATCCTGATCATCTGGGAAGCCGTCACGCGCGGCCTCGGCATCCCCTTCATCCTCCTGCCGCCGCCGAGCGCAATCTTTGCCAAGCTTGCTTCCTCGCTGTCGGTGATCGCGGCGGATGTGAACCAGACGATCCTGAAGTCAGTGCTCGCGGGTTACATCATGGGCTGCGCATCAGGCTTCGTTGCGGCCATCATTGCCGATCGGTTCCCGTTCATGCGGCGCGGCTTGCTGCCGATCGGCAACCTTGTCTCGGCTTTGCCGATGATCGGCATCGCGCCGATCATGGTGATGTGGTTCGGCTTCGACTGGCAATCCAAGGCCGCCGTCGTCGTCATCATGACCTTCTTCCCCATGCTGGTGAATACGGTGGCCGGGCTTGCCGTCACCTCGACGATGGAGCGCGATCTGATGCGCACCTATGCGGCTGGTTATTGGCAGACCCTGTTCAAGCTGCGCCTGCCGGCGGCCGGCCCGTTCGTCTTCAACGCGCTCAAGATCAACTCGACTCTGGCGCTGATCGGCGCGATCGTGGCTGAGTTTTTCGGCACGCCCGTGGTGGGCATGGGGTTCCGCATCTCAACCGAAGTCGGCCGCATGAATGTCGACATGGTTTGGGCGGAAATCGCAGTGGCCGCGATCATCGGCTCGCTGTTTTATGGCGGGGTGGCTTTGGTGGAGAGAGCCGTCACGTTCTGGCATCCGTCTTTCCGGACCGGGAAGGCGTAACTTCAGAGGGAACAAGAAAAATGAAGCATCTGACGGGAATTCTGATGGCGAGCGCGCTGTCGATGGCGGCCCTGCCGGCCTTTGCGGCCGACGAGGTCACCTTGCAGCTGAAGTGGGTCACGCAGTCCCAGTTCGCCGGCTATTACGTGGCCGAGGAAAAAGGCTTCTACGACGACGAAAACCTCGACGTCACGATCAAGCCGGGCGGGCCGGACATCGCGCCGGAGCAGGTGATCGCCGGTGGTGGCGCCGATGTGATCGTGGACTGGATGGCGCCGGCGCTCGCTGCGCGCGACAAGGGCGTGAAGCTCATCAACATCGCGCAGCCCTATCAGAAGTCGGGCCTGGAGATGATCTGCCCCAAGGATGGTCCGGTGAAAACCGAGGCCGATTTCAAGGGCAAGACGCTCGGCGTCTGGTTCTTCGGCAACGAATATCCGTTTTATGGCTGGATGAACAAGCTCGGCCTGTCGACCGAAGGCGGGCCAGATGGCGTGACCGTTCTGAAGCAGTCCTTCGACGTGCAGCCGCTCGTCCAAAAGCAGGCCGACTGCATCTCGGTTATGACCTATAACGAATACTGGCAGGCGATCGATGCCGGCTTCAAGGCGGAGGACCTGCTCGTCTTCAACTACACCCAGCTCGGCAACGACATGCTGGAAGACGGCCTTTACGTCATGGAAGACAAGCTGTCGGACGCCGCTTTCAAGGACAAGATGGCGCGCTTCGTGAAGGCTTCCATGAAGGGCTGGAAATACGCCATGGAAAACCCGGACGAGGCAGCCGAGATCGTGGTCGACAATGGCGGCCAGGACGAGAACCACCAGAAGCGCATGATGGGCGAAGTCGCCAAGCTGCTCGGCGACGCATCCGGCAAGCTCGATCCGGCCGCTTACGAGCGCACGGCCAAGCTGGTGGTGGACCAGAAGATCGTGAGCAAGGCGCCGGAAGGTGGCTACACCACCGAGATCTTTGATGCCGCCAGCAAATAGGCCGGCGCTTCATCAACCAAAGAAAAGGGCGGCTCGGGGCCGCCCTTTTTGCGTCTTCATGCTGCGATCCAGCCGGATCAGTGCGCGGCGGCCGCACCCGGAGCATGAATGCCGGCCCAGCCCAGGTAGTCGGCGAGGAAGCCGAGCTGTTCAGGGAACTCTGCGATCGCGCCATCGAGCATCATTTTCAGCGCGACGTAGAGAATGACGAGCAGGCCGATCCAGGCGATCCAGCGATACTTGTGCAGGAGGCGCGCGACGTAAGAAGCGGCGAGGCCCATCAGCGCGATCGACAGGATCAGGCCGATGATCAGGACGGTCGGATGCTCCATTGCGGCGCCGGCCACAGCCAGCACATTGTCGAGCGACATGGACACGTCGGCGATGACGATCTGCATCGCAGCCTGGGCAAAGGTCTTGCGCGGACCGCGGGCAACGCCGTCGTCGCGGCCTTCCAGGGCTTCATGCGCTTCGTCTTCCTCATCGGGCGAAACGCTGAGCTCGCGATACATCTTCCAGCAGACCCACAGGAGCAGCAGTCCGCCGGCAATCAGCAGGATGCCGCCGATGGCCAGAAGCTGGCTGGTGATCAGCGCGAAGATGATGCGCAGCACGGTGGCCGCGATGATGCCGACGAGGATCGCCTTCTTGCGCTGGTCGGCCGGAAGGCCGGCGGCGGCTAGGCCGATGACGATCGCGTTGTCGCCGGCCAGCACGAGGTCGATCGCCATGACCTGAAGGAGGGCCAGAAGTCCGGCACCCGTAAAAATTTCCATGACTCTCCCGCCTCGAACCAGTGCTTTTGTGCGGCCTGTATAAAGGCCGCATTCACGGATCAAAAGAGCATTTGTTGCCCTTTTCGCTCAGCATCCGCAGCTTTGCTGGGCTGATCAGCGTTTTTCGCGAATGTCGCTCAAGGTCCGGGTCGGCGTCAGCGCTTCTGGGTCCAGCTTGATCTCGATGATAGCCGGCTTGCCGCTTGTTCTCGCCCGATCAAAGGCCGCTGCGAAGTCGGCGGTCGTCTCGACCGTCTCGCCATGCCCGCCGTAAGCCCGCGCCAGAGCGGCAAAGTCGGGATTGTTGAGCGTCGTGCCTGACACGCGGCCCGGATATTCCCGCTCCTGATGCATGCGGATCGTGCCGTAGATGCCGTTGTTCACGACGATCACGATGATCGGCAGGTCGTACTGGATGGCGGTGGCGAACTCCTGCCCGTTCATCAGGAAGCAGCCGTCGCCGGCAAAAGCGATCACGTCACGCTCCGGGAACAAGCGCTTGGCGGCAACGGCCGCCGGCGTGCCATAGCCCATCGAGCCGGATGTGGGGGCGGCCTGCGTGGCATAGCGGCGGAACTTGTGGAAGCGATGGATCCAGGTCGCGTAGTTGCCCGCGCCGTTGCATAGGATGGCGTCCTCGCCGAGCACCTCGCCGAGATGCTGCATGATCGGTCCCATCTGCACCGCGCCTGGGCCGGTCTGCGGCGGCGTCGACCAGGCAAGGTAGGCATCGTTGAGCGCCTTGGTGTTCTCCCCCCAAGTCGGCGCTGCCTTCGGCTTCAACGCGGCAAAGGCATGCGCGAAGGCTTCCGGTGAGGCGTTGATGGCGAGCGTCGGGCGATACACGCGTCCAAGCTCATTGGCGTCCGCATGCACATGCACCAGCGTCTGATCGGGGTAGGGGCTTTTCATCAGGGTGTAGTCGGAAGACGGCATCTCGCCGAAGCGCCCGCCCACCAGCAGCACGAGGTCGGCCTGTTTGATCGCAGTAGCCAGCTTCGGGTTCGGTCCGATACCGACATCGCCGGCATAGTTGGGATGGCTGTTGTCGAACAGCATCTGGCGGCGGAAGGAACAGCCGACTGGCAGGTTCCAATTTTCGACGGCCTTGGTGAAGGCGGCAACGGAACTCTCGCTCCAGCGCGTGCCGCCAAGTATGACGAAGGGCCGCTCGGCCTTTTCAAGCAGCGCCTGCAACTCGTCCATCTGTGCCGCACCCGGCTCGGTTTCCACCGGCGTGTAGGGCAAGGCGGCAGGTGCCTCGACTTCGTCCAGCAGCATGTCTTCGGGCAAGGCGATGACGACCGGTCCGGGACGGCCGGAGGTGGCGACCGCGAAGGCACGCGTCACCAGTTCAGGAATGCGCGCGACGTCCTCGATCTCGACAACCCATTTGGCCAGCGAGCCGAATACCGCCTTGTAGTCGACCTCCTGAAACGCCTCGCGATGCCTGATGCCGCGCGCGATCTGCCCGACGAACAGGATCATCGGCACTGAATCCTGCATCGCGATGTGAACGCCGGGCGAGGCGTTGGTGGCACCGGGACCGCGCGTCACGAAGCAGATACCAGGCCGGCCGGTCAGCCGGCCTTCGCTATCGGCCATCATCGCCGCGCCGCCTTCCTGGCGGCAGATGATGGTGTCGATGGGCGAGTCATGCAGCGCATCGAGAACGGCGAGGTAGCTTTCGCCCGGCACGCAGTAGATCTGTTTGACGCCGTTTGCCTCGAGTGCGTCGACGATAAGCTGGCCGCCGGTCTGCATGCTGGTCCCCCACAAGCTCTGATGATGCTTGCCTAACAAGCCTGAAGCCGGCTGTCACCGCGTTGCGGTGACGCGATCCGCCCAAGCCAGAAAATCAGCGGTGATGATGTTTCGATTCAACTCGTTGAGGGATTCGTGGCGCGTTTGCTCGTAAAGCCTTGTTTCCAGATTCGAAAAGCCGAGCCGCGTCAGCCGTTCCGCAAGCGCGCGCGGGGCCTTACCGTTCTCGGATGCGGGATCTTCCATCCCGCCGACCAGTTGCAGCGGCAGACTCCTGGGCACTGACTTGAACCCGGCATCATCCGCGCCGGAAAAGATCAGCGCGAGCAGGTCCTGCCACAGCGAAACGCTAGCGTCCCACCCGCACAGCGGGTCGGCGATGTAAGCGTCGACCTCGGACGCATCATGGCTCAACCAGTCGAACTCTGTGCGGGCATGCGGAATGGCCTTCCCCCAGGCGCGAAAGGTCAATCGCGGCAGCATCTGTGAAGGCACGTCCGAACCCATTCGGAAGCGCTCAAAGCCAAGCAAGACACGGGCGAGGCGGCCTTGCAGACCGGCGGAAAAGTTGGCGTTCCAGATCGCCGCCGCCTGCATCTTCTCAGGGTAGCGCTGCACCAGGTTGAGCGCGATAAGCCCGCCCATGGAATGGCCGAAGCAGATCACCGGCAGTCCGGGATAATCCCTGGCAGCCAGATCAAGCACGGCCGCCGCATCGTCCAGCACCAGCCGCGCTCCATCATCACCAGCAAAGCGGCCGAGCGGCGCGCCGGGTGCCTTGGTCGCACCGTGTCCGCGATGATCATGCGCCAGCGTATGGTAGCCGCGTTCCGCCAAGGCGTCAGCAAACCGCGCGTAGCGTCCGGCATGTTCAGCAAGGCCGTGATTGATCTGCACCACGCCGCGCGGCTCATGCGCCTCCTTGCGATAGAGCCGCAAGGCCGCCCCGGATGGCGTTTTCAGCGTCTCGACCCGGTCGAAACTCATGCCGGGTTCCCACAGGCGTGCCGCCATCTGCCCTTACGCATTGCCCCGATCCTCCCTTTGGCTTACATAGCGCGCAATTCACCGCACGATCAGGGATTGGAATAGCGCGCAATGGCACGCCAGTTCATCTATCATATGTCCGGCCTGTCCAAGGCCTATGGCACCAAGAAGGTGCTCGAAAACCTTCATCTGTCTTTCTATCCGGATGCCAAGATCGGTATCCTCGGCCCGAACGGCGCCGGNNAGATCATGGCCGGCCTCGACAAGGAGTGGACCGGCGAGGCCTGGCTCGCCGAAGGCGCGACCGTCGGCTATCTGGCGCAGGAGCCCGAGCTTGATCCGGCGCTCAACGTCAAGGGCAACGTCATGGAAGGTGTCGCCAAGAAGACGGCGATCATCGACCGCTACAACGAACTCATGATGAACTACTCGGATGAAACGGCTGACGAGGCCGCCAAGCTGCAGGACATCATCGACGCCCAAAACCTGTGGGATCTCGAACAGCAGGTCGAGATGGCGATGGAAGCCCTTCGCTGCCCGCCGTCAGATGCCGATGTGACGCAGCTGTCGGGTGGTGAGCGCCGCCGCGTGGCACTGTGCCGTCTGCTTCTGCAGCAGCCGGACCTGCTCCTCCTCGACGAGCCGACCAACCATCTGGACGCCGAAACCACCGCCTGGCTCGAAAAGCACTTGCGTGCTTACCCCGGCGCGGTGATGATCATCACCCACGATCGCTACTTCCTCGACAATGTCACGGGCTGGATCCTCGAACTCGATCGCGGCCGCGGCATTCCTTACGAAGGCAACTACACCAAGTATCTCGACGCAAAGGCCAAGCGCCTGATCCAGGAAGGCCGCGAGGACGATTCGCGCCAGAAGGCGATCTGGCGTGAGCGCGAATGGATCGCGTCGAGCCCCAAGGCACGTCAGACCAAGTCCAAGGCCCGCATCAAGGCCTATGAGGATCTGGTTGAACAGGCCGACAGCCGTCGCCCAACCGACACGCAAATCGTCATCCCGGCAGGCGAGCGTCTCGGCCAGGTCGTCATCGAGGTTACCGATCTCGACAAGAGCTTCGGAGATCGTTTGCTGATCGAGGACCTGAACTTCAAGCTCCCTCCAGGCGGCATTGTCGGCGTCATCGGTCCGAACGGCGCGGGCAAGACCACGATGTTCAAGATGATTACCGGCCAGGAAACGCCCGATGACGGCACGATCCGCGTCGGCGAAACCGTGAAGCTCGGTTATGTCGATCAGAGCCGCGATGCGCTCGACCCGAACAAGACCGTTTGGGAAGAGATTTCCGGCGGCGCCGAAGTCATCAAGCTCGGCAAGCACGAAGTGAACAGCCGTGCTTATTGCTCGTCCTTCAACTTCCGGGGCGGCGACCAGCAGCAGAAGGTCGGCAACCTGTCCGGCGGCCAGCGCAACCGCGTCCACCTCGCCAAGATGCTGAAGAACGGCGGCAACGTCCTGCTGCTCGACGAACCGACCAACGATCTCGATACCGAAACCCTCGGCGCGCTCGAAGATGCTCTGGAAGCCTATGCAGGCTGCGCGGTCATCATCAGCCACGATCGCATGTTCCTCGACCGCATGGCCACCCACATGCTCGCTTTCGAAGGCGACAGCCACGTGGAATGGTTCGAAGGCAACTTCGAGGAATACGAGAAGGACAAGGTGCGCCGCCTCGGACCCGAAGCGGTCAACCCAAGCCGCGTTACCTACAAGCGGCTGACGCGGTAAGTCCACATTGCGGGGCGCCTCATGATGCTATACATGTATAGCAAATTGGAGCGCCTCTCATGTTAGCTTTGCGACTTCCAGCCGAACTGGAACAGCGGCTTGAGGATCTTGCCCGCAAGACCGGTCGGACAAAGAGCTTCTACGCGCGTGAAGCCATCGTCGAGCACATCGATGATCTGGAAGACATGTATCTTGTTCGTGAGCGACTGAGCGACGAGCCGGAATATGTTTCCTTTGATGAGGTCGTACAGAATCTGGGTCTCGATCCAGCCGAACTGAAGCGCAATTAGCGGTGGGCTGGAAGGTCCGCTTCGAAAAGCGCGCCGAGAAAGACCTTCGGCGTCTCGGCCACACCGCTCAGGTCCGGATCCTGCAATTCATCCGAGATCGCTTGGTTGAGACGGACAATCCACGCGAGGTCGGCGAGAGCTTGCATGGACCACTTGGCAAGTACTGGAAGTATCGCGTGGGTGAGTATCGTTTGATCGCGGCGCTGGAAGACGACATCGTCACGATCTCGATCATTCGCGTCGGTCACCGTGGAGACGTTTACAGATGACGACCACCCGCGACTGGTCAGCTGCGCAGTATCTGCTTTATGCCGATGAGCGCACGCGGCCGGCGCGCGATCTTCTGGCCCAGATCCCGGTCGACGATGCCAGGCGCGTCGTCGACATCGGTTGCGGGCCGGGCAATTCTACCGAACTCCTCGTTGCGCGCTGGCCTCAGGCCGAAGTCAGCGGCTTCGATACCTCGCCTGCGATGCTGGCGGATGCCCGCAAGCGTTTGCCGGACGTCGCCTTCTTCGAGGGCGACGCGGCGACGTGGATGCCGGACGACGGCACTGACGTCATTTTCGCCAACGCGATCTTTCAGTGGTTGCCGGATCACCAGCAGGTTCTCGCTCGCATCCTTGGCGGCCAAAAGCCCGGCGCGGTGCTGGCGGTGCAAATGCCTGACAATCTGGCCGAGCCGACGCATCGCCTGATGAGCGAAACCGCCCGTGCCATGCCGTTCGCTGCCAAGCTCGCGGACGCCGCGCGCGATCCACTGCCGCCGGTCTCGACCTATTACGATGCCCTGACCGCCTGCGGCGGATCTGTCCATATCTGGCACACCATCTACAATCACCCGATGAAGGATGCGGCGGCGATCGTGGAATGGGTCAAGAGCACGGGCTTGCGACCGTTCCTCGCGCCGCTGAATGACGGTGAACAGGCGCAGTTCCTGCATGCCTACCAGGCGGCGATCGATGCCGCCTATCCATCGACCGCCGATGGCACGCGGCTGCTGCGCTTTCCGCGCCTGTTCATAGTCGCCCGCAAGAGCTAGCTCCGCATTGCCTGTCATGGTTAAAGCCGCTTAAATAAGCCTGACTTGAATTAGCTCGCACTTGTTCCCANNCGAGGTCAGGAAGAACAAGCATGAAGCGCGTGGTCATCAGCGGCATCGGGGCCGAAATCCCGTCTGCCTCCATCAGCAATGATGATCTGGTGGCGACGTTCAATGGCTGGGTCGAGCGAGAAAATATCGGCCGCACTGAACGCGGTGAGCCGTCGCTGCCGGGCTCCACCAGCGCCTTTATCGAACACGCCTCCGGCATTCGCGCCCGCCGCGTGCTCTACCCCGAAGGCGTGCTCGACATCGACCGTATGGCGCCGGTCATGCCGCGGCGCGAAGACCATGAAGTGTCCATCCAGGCCGAGTTCGCCGCTGCCTCCGCGCGCAAGGCGCTGGCGGATGCGGGCCGGGCCGCTGCCGATGTCGACATGGTCATCTGCGCCTCGTCGCATCTGCAGCGCATGTATCCGGCGGTCGGCATCGAGATCCAGCAGGTGCTGGGAACGTCGGGCTCGGCGATCGATCTCAGCCTTGGCTGCTCTTCCGCCGCCGGCGGTCTGCATACCGCCTTTAACCTCGTGCGCTCCGGCGCGCAGAAGAGCGTGCTGGTTTGCACGCCCGAGCTGATTACCGGCCATCTCAACTTCCGCGACCGGCAAACCCACTTTATCTTCGGCGACGCCTCCGTGTCCCTGCTGGTGGAAGCGCTGGACGATGGCGAAGAGCGGGAAGGCTGCTTCGAGGTGCTGGACACCCGCCTGTGGACCCAGTTCTCCAACAATATCCGCTCCAACTTCGGCTATCTCGCCCGGCTCACCCAGGCCAATCCGTCCGTGCTGGACATGGAAGGGCTCATGATCACGCAGCTCGGCAACAAGGTGTTCAAGGAAGTCACCCATGCCGGGCACGAATTCATCATCGACTTCCTGCGCGACAACGGCCAGACGCCGGAGGATATTCGCCGCTTCTGGCTGCATCAGGCCAATGCGCGCATGAACGGCATGATCCTGCGCCTGGCTTTCGGGCGGGATGTGGACAATGACCGGGCGCCGATCGTCCTGGGCGAACTC
Source organism: Phyllobacteriaceae bacterium UBA1059 (assembly GCA_002316345.1). GTDB lineage: Bacteria > Pseudomonadota > Alphaproteobacteria > Rhizobiales > Rhizobiaceae > Tianweitania. Next base: position 15,888 of record DCDI01000099.1, read on the forward strand.
GGCAACACCGCTGCGGCCGGCGTCATCGTGGCTCTGGATTTGCATCATCGCGACATGCAGCGTGGCGATTATGGGCTGATCTGCGCTTTCGGCGCTGGTTATTCGATCGGCGGCGCGCTGTTGCGCCGGCTGTGATCCACTCAGCGCGCTGATGGGTCGTTCAGCGCAATTGGCTGGACAGGCAAATGCTGTCGCTTCATGGATGAAGCTCGCTCAACCGGACCGCTTTCCGATGCACGATCTGTTTCCGCGCACGCTCGACGACTTTCAGATCAAGCCCGCCAAGAAGCTGACAGGGCAGGTGGCCGGCCTGTTCGTGGCGCCCAATCGCGACTTCGTCACGCAAGCAGTCGACAGCCTCGACCTCACCTTCGAAGGCATATCTGGCGATTATCACGAAGGTTTCACCCGTCGCTCAGGCGGGCGCGAGCCGTGGTATCCGCGCAAGACCGAGATGCGCAACGAGCGCCAGTTGTCTCTCGTCGCGCCTGATGAACTGGCCGAGATTGCCCGCCGTATGGATCTGCCGCAAGTGCGCGCAGAATGGGTCGGCGCCAACCTTCTGATCGACGGCGTGCCGCATCTCTCCATGCTTCCGGCTGGGACGCTGATGTTCTTCAAAAACGGCGTGACGCTGAAGATCGATGCCCAGAACGGCCCATGTAGGGATGCCGGTCGTGCCGTGGGCGAGGGTGCCGGTGTGGCTGATGTGCAGGGTGCTGCGCTGCTCTTCCCGAAGGTCGCCAAACGCCTGCGCGGCATTGTTGCCTGGGTGGAAAAGCCCGGCACGATCCAGGCAGGCGAAACGGTGTCGCTTCGCCTGCCCGAACAGTGGATCTATTGAGCTTCAAGCCTTGCGGTTGCTGCCCGCACCCTGAGCCAGAACCGCGACGTGGTCCCATTCCTCCCAAAGCGCGATGCGCTTGGCATATTCCTGCTTGATCATTGGCAAACCGACATCGCCGAAGAACACGCGCAGCGGCGGTTCAGCCGCATCGACGACCTTGAGAATAGCCTCAGCCGTCGCTTCAGGATCGCCTGCCGCCGTGTTGCCACGACGCGCCTTGCTGTTTTCGCGCACGCTGTCATAAGCGGCAATCGACTTGGCGTGCTTGGCGGAAGGGCCGCCCCAGTCTGTCGAGAAGCCCGACGGCTCGACCAGCGTCACATGAATGCCGAACCCTGCCACTTCCTGTGACAGCGTCTGGCTGAAGCCTTCCAGCGCCCATTTCGAGGCATGGTAGAGGCCGACGTTCTGGAAGGCGTTGACACCGCCGATCGAGGACACCTGGATGATGTGGCCCGCCTTCTGTTCGCGCATGATCGGCAGCGCTGCCTGCGTCACCCACAAGGCACCGAACACATTGGTCTCGATCTGCGCGCGCGCGTCTTCTTCCGACACTTCTTCAACCGCACCGAACAGGCCGTAGCCGGCATTGTTGACGACGATGTCGAGGCGTCCGAACTTGGCTTTCGCCTCGGCGATGGTGGCGTTGACCTGCGCCTTGTCGGTCACGTCCAGCGTCAGGGCCAGGACGCTGTCGCCATACTGGTCGACCAGCGGCTGCAAGGTCGAAGCGTCGCGCGCCGTGGCGGCAACCTTGTCGCCGCGTGCGAGAGCGGCTTCCGCCCAGATGCGGCCGAAGCCCTTGGATGATCCCGTGATGAACCAGACTTTCGATGCCATGATGAAAGGCCTTTCTGAAAGTCGCGCCTGAAAAAAGCGCGTGAGGAATGAATGATGTGAAAAGCGGTTTTCACCGCAATCCGTAGATGCGACCTCAGCGCAGCGGTTCAAGGGGCAGGGCGATAAGCAGCGTCATTCGCTCTCGTCGGCATCGAGCAGCCGCGTTGCGCGCCATGTCGTCAGCACCTCGTTGACATCATCCAGCACGAAGAAGCGCGCCGCGTCGCGATCATAGCCCTCATCCATCAGGGCATCATACTCGGTGTGCTGATGGCGCACATGAGCAAGCGTGGTCA
>DCDI01000099.1:17953-30386 GCA_002316345.1 Phyllobacteriaceae bacterium UBA1059
CGACGCGAAGTAAGGCTTGATGTCGATCACCGGCGTGCCGTCCAGCACATCGAGCCCTTGCAGCACCAGCCGGCCCTCCGCCATGTCCACCGACACCAACCGCGCCACATGCAGCCCGATCGGGTTTGGCCGGACCGGCGAGCGCAAGGCAAAGGTGCCGCGCGGCTCGTCGGCATGGCGCGGCTGCTGCACGATCAGATCGCGCGCGCTGCGATGCAGCCAGGTCAGGATGATGACGTGGCTGTGAGCCTCAAGCCCGAGCAACCCCTCGCGATACTCCTTATCGACCAGCACCTGCGCGGGCACCTTCCGCTCGCGCGCTTGTCCCATGTTCTTCGGGCAGTCTCCGCGTTGCGTCCAAGCTGTCTCCGCCTTGCCGATGAACACCAGATGCGCATCGGTCGCACGCGTGCCGGGATCGAACGGCAAAGCGCGTTCGCGAGCGCGGATCGTCGTCAGCACGGCGGTGTCAGGATCGTCAGTCATTTTCTGCCTTCACTGCGACATAGCCATTGCAACTCACCATGGCATGACATAAACATATCTTTATGTCTCTTACCCATTTGGGAGATCGTTGATGTCAGACAAGCTCGAACTGTTGACCCTTGTAGATACGTTGAAGGCAGCGGCCGAATCCAGCCGTTTGCGGATTCTGTTTCTGTTGGCGTCCGGCGATCTCACCGTCAGCGATCTGACCGCGATCCTCAACCAGTCGCAGCCGCGCGTGTCCCGCCATCTCAAGCTCCTGCAGGAAGCGGGCCTTGTCGATCGCTACCAGGAAGGCTCCTGGGCCTTCTTCCGGCTGGCCGAATCCGATGGCGCGCGCGAACTGATCCTCGGCCTGCTCGCCCGCATTGCCGATGACGATCCGCTGGTGGAGCGCGACATCGAGCGCCTATTCGGCGTGCGCCAGAAGCGGCAGGAAAAAGCGACGCGTTATTTCCGCTCCAACGCATCGAGCTGGGATGAAATCCGCTCGTTGCATGTGCCGGACAAGGCCGTTGAGGCCGCTCTGCTCGATCTCGTCGGCACGCGGCCCTTCCAGTCGATGGTCGATCTCGGCACCGGCACCGGCCGTCTGCTCGAACTGTTCGCGCCGCTGTATCGCCGTGCCGTTGGCATCGATATGTCGCGCGAAATGCTCGCCGTCGCCCGCGCCAATCTGGAACGCGCTGGCATCACCAATGCACAGGTGCGCCAAGGCGACGTTTATGCGCCGCCGGTGGACCGCGACGCCTTCGACCTCGTGACCGTCCATCAGGTGCTCCACTATCTCGATGATCCCGCATCCGTTGTGAAGGAAGCCGCCAAGCTGTTGCGTCCGTCCGGCCGCCTCGTCATCGTCGACTTCGCGCCGCACGGCCATGAGTTCCTGCGCGAAGAGCATGCCCATGCCCGTCTCGGCTTCGCAGATCGGCAGATTGAGGATTGGCTGACGGAAGCCGGCCTTGAACTGGAAGACACGCTCAGTTTCGCACCCGACAACGGCAATCAGGGCCTCACGGTCAAGCTCTGGCTCGGTCGCGATCGCCGCCTGCTGATCGCCGATACCGCCGCTCAATCAGCACGTCACCCCCAAGCAAGCGAGACGGTTTGATGAACCAGCCCAGCTTTTCCCGCCGTCCGGACATCGGTGACCGCGTCCGCGTTTCCTTCGAGTTCTTCCCGCCGAAGACGCCTGAGATGGAAAACCGTCTTTGGGACACGGTGAAGCGGCTCGAGCCCCTTCAGCCGCATTTCGTGTCCGTGACCTATGGCGCCGGCGGCTCGACCCGCNNCCGCGAGCGCACCTTGCGGATCGTTCGTCGCATCATCGCCGAAACTGGTTTGGCTCCGGCAGCGCATCTGACTTGCGTCGATGCCTCTCGTGCCGAAGTGGACGATGTAATCGCCAGCTTCCTCCAGGCCGGCGTCACCCGCTTCGTGGCTCTGCGTGGCGATCCGAGCGCCGGCGTGGGTAGCGCCTATGAACCCCATGCCGATGGCTACACCAACGGAGCCGAGCTCACCGCCGCGCTTCAGCGTCAGGGTGCCACCGACATTTCCGTTTCCGCCTATCCCGAAAAGCACCCGGAAAGCCCGGACTTCGCCACCGATATCGACATGCTGAAGCGCAAGGTCGATGCGGGCGCCACCCGCGCCATCACGCAGTTCTTCTTCGAGAACGACGATTACGAGCGCTATGTCGAGCGCGTGCGTAAGGCCGGCATCTATATCCCGATCGTGCCGGGCATCCTGCCGATCGAAAACTTTCGGCAGGTCGCAAACTTCGCCGGCCGCACCGGCGCGACGATCCCTGCCTGGGTCGCCCAGCGCTTCGAAGGGCTGGACAATGATCGCCAAACGCATGCGCTGGTTTCGGCTGCGGTGGCCGCCGAGCAGGTGCTGGATCTGGTCGAACGCGGCGTGGAGGACTTCCACTTCTACCCCATGAGCCGGGCCGAACTCTCCTTCGCGATCTGCCCTCTTATCGGCGTGCGTCCAGTGGAAACCGCCGCTGTTGTGAGCGAGGCGGAAGCGGCATAATCCGGCTAGTCGGCAAAACAGGGTCGAAAACTCGGCACCGTGCTTTATGTTCACCGCAACTGAAGTAAGGACGACCCTGATCTGATGCAGCGTTTTGATACCGCACGGGATGCCGCCATGAAGCTGCGTCCCGACGATCCCATCTACTGCTTCCATCCCGAAGTCCTGAAGGCAGACACCAAGCGGTTCATGGGGCTGTTCCCCGGCAAGACCGCTTATGCCGTGAAGACCAACGGCGAAGAACTGGTGTTGAAGACCCTGGCCGAAGCTGGCGTCCAGACTTTCGATGTCGCGTCGCCCGCCGAGTTCAAGGCTGTCCGCAACGTCGCGCCGGATGCCGAGATGCTCTACATGCATCCGATCAAGGCGCAGTCCGACATTCGCCTCGCGCTCGAAACCTACGGCATCCGCGTCACCGTGGTCGATCATGAAGACGAGATCACCAAGCTGACCCGCGTGGTGCGCGCGCTCGACATCGACCCCGGCCAGATGACCGTGTTCGTGCGGCTCCAGACCAAGGGCCATGCTGCCTACGAATTGTCCAAGAAGTTCGGGGCAGGGCCGGCGCATGCGGTGGAGTTGCTGCAGCGTCTGTCGCGCACGGGCTACAAGGTCGGGCTTTGCTTCCATGTCGGTAGCCAGATCGAAGATCCGGACACCTATGAGCGCGCGCTGGCTTCCGCCGACTGGGTCCGCAACCGCGCCGGTGTTCCGATTGCTGAGCTCGATGTCGGCGGCGGCTTTCCCGCAGAATACGGCCACGATCCCAACCGCAAGACGCCCAACCTGCCATCGCTCGACGAGCTGATGGCGCAGTTGCGCGGCGACATCACCGAATGGGGTTTCGGCGATATGCCGCTGGTGGCCGAACCCGGCCGCGTCATCGTCGCCCGCGCTTTCTCGCTGATCGTGCGCGTCCTCCTGCGAAAAGGCCGCCGGCTCTACATCAATGACGGCATCTGGGCGTCGCTGTCGGATAGCTGGACCGGCAAGATCACGCTGCCCGCCCGCTTCATCCCCGATCCGGCCATCCGTCAGCGCAATGGCGACGAAAACAAGATCGTGCCCTTCAAGGTCTGCGGCGCGACCTGCGATTCCGTCGACATCCTGTCGCGGCCCTTCTGGCTGCCGGAAACCGTTGACACCGGCGACTGGATCGAAATCGGCCACATCGGCGCCTACTCCCTGTCGCTGCGCACCCGCTTCAACGGCTTCTACCCCGACACCTTCGTGCAGGTAGACACCCCCTTCCACGAAGGCGACGCCCCTCAAGGGTTCGCAAGTCTGGAGACGATGGCGGACTGAGTTTTCAGTCCGCGTTTCGGCGCTTCAAGGCCGAACCGCGCGTGAACCATAAACCTCGCGGCGATGTGCGAGGTAGATCACGAGTACAGTCTGGCCGTCCTGCTCACGAAGAGATGTGACAAGGCGGTAGTCACCGACGCGGAGCTTCCAGTATCCAGCCAGCTCAGCGCGATAGGGGATGAGCTTCGTTCTGACATCGTCCACGCTTCGAGCGACGTCAGCACACGCTGGATGCGCGTCTGGACCGCGCGGTCAAGCTCCGCGAACTGCTCGAAGGCACGTGGATGCCATTGAACGACGGCCATTCAGTGATCGAGCCGCAGCCTGCGCATGACCTCGGCATTGGAGATCGGCTCGAAGCCTTCTTCTGCAAGGCCCTTCACGACTGGCGCATCGTCGATCTCTTCGATCCGGTCGAGCAATGCTTCGCGTACCAGCTGCGACGCGCTGACAGATGACGATGACAGCACCTTGTTGAGAAGCGCTTCAGTCGCGTCGTCGAGATCGATGGTGATGCTGGCCATGCCGATGCTCCCTGAAACAACAGTTTAGCACGGCCGCTCAAACCAAGGAAAGCGTCCGCGTTCCTCAGCTCGTGTGCTTGGCGACCCAGGCGCGCCATTCGTTTTGCGTGCCGTTGAAGACGTTGATGTCGGCGTCGCCCTTGATGCCCGGCACCTTGCCCGTGCCGGTATATTGCCAGAACAGGAAGTCCTTGGTGCCGTAGCGGACATGCGGATGGGCCGACACCGAGCGCAGCCACCAGTCATAGCCGGTGAACAGGTCGAGGCGGTTGTCTTCGTAGAAGTCGATCGACGTGTAGATGATCGGCTTCTTGCCGTAATGCTTGGTCAGGCGCTCCAGGAAGATCTTCATTTCCGCGCGCACGACGGATGCCGGCGGGCGCTTCTTGCAGGTCGGCGACATGTGGTTCCATTCCATGTCGAGCACTGGCGGCAGCGAGTTCTTCTCATTCGGCACGTTGCGGATATACCAGTCGGCCTGGTCCTGCGCCGTGCGGCAGAAGTAATAGAAGTGGTAGGCCGCACGCGGTACGCCGGAGGCCTTGGCCTCCTGCCAATGCGTGGCGAACATGTCGTCGACGCGGTCGCCGCCTTCGGTGGCCTTGATGAAGGCGAAGGACACGCCGCTTTCGCGCGCGATGCCCCAGTCGACCGAACCCTGATACTTGGAAACGTCCGTGCCGTGGATGGCATAGGAGGTCGGCGCCAGCGCCTTGTCCCACGGATGCGGCTTGCGGTCGTTGAAGCGGGGATAGGCCAGGCCGGTCTGGAACGAGGTCGTGGTGGTGCGTGTGGCCGTCGGCTTCACATCCGCAAAGTCGTAGCTCGTGGTCGAGCAGGCCGCGACCGAACCCAGCATGGCGAGACCAAGGAGGCTGCGCAGGATCGAATGTTTCAAAGCCACACCAGCTTTCCTCGTTGAACTCAGGCCATCAATGCCGCGAGATGGTAACCAAAGTCTTGCCCGTTTGCACCTTCGTTGCACCGGAAAGCTGCTTCTATCTTGCAGCACGGTCTCCAGTGGCTGATTTTTCCGTGATCAAGGCGCAGACCGTCACAGCAACCTTTTCCGTCAAGCGATCAACTTTATTTGTGATTTGCTAATATAAGGAAGGTTAAGAAGCGGCGGGGTCAGCATCGCCATCGGAATGACAGCATGAATACCACCTATGCCGGCCTTGCCGAGGGTGATCGGGTCTCGCTTGCGGTTGCTGAGATGAGCCGCGTGCGCGTGTGGCGGGCCGAGGCGGATGGCACTCTGCGCAATGGTTTCGGCTGGAAGACCGCCGATGGGAAAGTCGCAACTGCCGAGGACTGGGCATCGTCCATTCACCCGCAGGACCTGGAAACGATCACCGGGATCTGGTTCGACGCCTTCCGCACGGGTTCGCCCTTCGAGCTTCTGTTTCGCGGCCAGCAGGCTGACAAGACCTATCATTGGTACAAGTCCAACGGTCTCCCGCTTCGCGGCGCGAACGGCGACATCGAGGAATGGATCGGGGTCGTTCAGGACATCCAGGACGATCTCGATGCTGCCGACACCGCCCGCGTCAGCGAGGAACGTCTCCGTCTGGCGCTGGAAAGCGGCAATTACGGCGTATGGGATCACGACCTGCAAACCGGCGAGCTCTGGGGCGCCAATGCGGTTGCCCGGTTCATCGACCTGCCAAGCCCGATCGCCAATCTGGAAGACTTGCTGGAGATCGTTCATCCGGACGACCGGCCCCTCATCCTGAGCCGGGTTTCCGCTCAAGGTGCGGGTGAAGACCCACACTTCCGCAACGAATTCAGGATCATCGATCCGAAGACGCAAAGTATCCGCTGGATCGAAGCCATCGGAACGCTCATCGCGAATGGCGACAATCCGCCCAGCCGCAGCCTCGGCCTCATCCGCGAGATCACGGGCGAAAAGATCCAGCGCCAGCGTCTGGAATATGAAGCGCGGCACGATCCGCTCACCGGCCTGCCGAACTGGCGATCCGTGGCGGCTGAGCTGCTGGCGCTTTCCATGGCGAAGCGTTCGGCTGCCCTGATCCTGGTGTGGATCGAAGGTCTTCGTGAAGCAAGCGAGCTCTATGCGCGCAACACCGGTTGGAGCCTGCTGCGTGAAGTGGCGGATCGCTTTCGCAGCGTGTTGCCGAACGGTGAGATGATCGCGCGCACCTCGACGGAACTGGCCGTCGTCGTGCCGGATGCCTCCAGCCAGACGATCGGAGCCGTCGCCGAACGTCTTCAGGAGATGCTGGAACTGCCCTTCGAGGTCGGCGAAGCGCAGGTCGCGCTCAGCGCCCACATGGGCATCGCGCTTTTGCCGGATGACGGCATGATCGGCTCTGAACTGCTTCTTTCGGCAGATCTGGCCCTGGCAAAGGCGAAGTCCGGCATGGTGGGTACGACGTGCCTGTTCACGCCCGCTTTGCGCAATGATGCGCGCCAGGAACATGCGCTCAGCGCGGAACTGCGCCAGGCCGTGCGCGGCGGTGAGTTCGAGCTGTTTTATCAGCCGCAGGTGCGCATGAATGATCATCGCATCATCGGGCTGGAAGCGCTGTTGCGGTGGCACCATCCGCAAAAGGGCATGCTGGCTCCAGCCGCGTTCCTGCCTGTGTTGAAGAAAAGCCCGATGGCCAACCATCTCGGCAAGTGGGTGATTGAGCAGGCTGCGAGAGACATTTCTGCTCTGAATCGCCACCGGAGCGACAGCGAGAAGATCCGCGTCGCCGTCAATCTCTTCTCTCGCCAGTTCGCCACGGGCGATGTTGCCGGCCAGATCGCTGATGCGTTGGCGAGCCACGAGGTCGCGCCGGATCTGTTCGAGATCGAAGTCACCGAACGCGTTATCCTGAGAAACGACGATGGCACGATCCGCTCCACGCTGACCAGGCTGCGCGATCTTGGCTGCCCCGTGGCGTTCGATGATTTCGGCACAGGCTATGCCTCGCTCAGCATGCTCAAGAAGTTCCCGATCACCCGTCTGAAAATCGATCGCGAATTCGTGGAGAACCTGGAGCGCTCGCCCGAGGACGGCGCGATCGTGGATGCGGTTCTGTTTCTTGGCCGCACCTTCGGCCTGTCGATCACGGCGGAGGGCATCGAGTGCAACACGCAAGCCGCCATCCTTCAGGAGCGGGGCTGCGAGGAAGGGCAGGGCTATCTTTTCGGCCGCCCCATGCCGTTGAACGAGGTGAAGACGCTGCTCGGCGCGCATTGAGCTTAGTTAAGACGCAGCCTTCCGCGATCCCCTACATTCATCACCAGCTGTTTCCCAGGCGCTTACCAACGCATGGAAGGTTTGCGCTGCGCGGGCCCTCCCGATCTTCCGGTCGGGAGTTGTTTCCGTTAGAGGTCAAGCATGGATTCGGTCTGGTCTCGTCTCGGCGCTGCTTTGTTGAGCCTTCCGGCACGCGGTGCGTCCGGCATCGGTTCGCTGCTTGAAGCGATCCGCACCATGTTTGTGGGCGACCCCGCGCTGAGACGCCAGGTCGGCTTTTCCGTCGCGATGATCGCATTGTCCGCCAAGATGGCGCGCGCCGATGGCGTAGTGACGCAGGACGAAGTCCGCGCCTTTCACAGGATCTTCGAGATCCCGCCGGACGAGATGCGCAACGTGCAGCGCCTTTACAATCTGGCGCAGGCCGATACGGCCGGCTTCGAGACCTACGCCTATCAGTTGGCCAATTTGTGCGGCAGCGGCGACGACAATTGCCTGCTTCTGCAGGATATCCTCGACGGCCTGTTCTATATCGCGGAGGCCGACGGCATCGTGCATGAGCGCGAGGTGGCGTTTCTCCGCCGCGTTTCCGAAATCTTTCGCATCGATGCGCTGCATTTCGAGCGGCTGCTCGCGCGCCACGCTCGTCCGATGGGGGCTGATCCCTATGCCGTGCTCGACCTTCCGATCGACACCGAGTTCGGCGCCGTGCGCAAGCGCTACCGAACGCTGGTGGCCGAGAACCATCCCGATCGCCTGATCGCGCGCGGCATGCCGGCCGACTTCATCGCCATTGCCACGAACCGGCTGGCTGCCATCAATAGCGCCTATGAGATGATCGAAAGAAGCCAGGTTCCGGCGTGAGCGCATTCCCGGCCGACTTTGCACGGGCAGTGGTGCGGCCGTCGCCGAATTTCGGACCGCGCCGCGATTGCGAGCGGCCGAGCCTCATCATTCTTCATTACACCGGGATGATCACGGGGCAGGCCGCCGAGGACTGGTTGTGCGTGCCCGAAAGCGAGGTGTCCTCGCATTACCTCGTTCATGAAGATGGGTCCGTCGTGCAGATGGTGCGCGAAGCCGACCGCGCCTGGCATGCCGGGCGTAGCATTTGGGGCGGAAATGCGGACATAAATTCGCATTCCGTCGGCATCGAGATCGTCAATCCCGGTCATTTTCTTGGCTACACGCCATTTCCAGACGATCAGATCGCTGCTGTGGTCGATCTGTGCCGCGACATTGCGACACGTCACGCGATGCTGCCCGAAGGCATTCTGGCGCATTCCGATGTGGCTCCTGGACGCAAGATCGATCCGGGCGAACTCTTCCCCTGGGCCTCCCTCCACGCTGCCGGGATCGGGCATTTCGTGCAGCCTGAACCGATCGGCGACGACCTTCCATTTGGCCTCTGCGCAACGTCGCCCGACGTAGCCAAAACCCAGCAGATGCTAGCCGACTACGGTTATGGCATCCAAGTCAGCGGTGTTCTGGATGAGGCGGCACGCATCGTTGTGGAAGCCTTTCAGCGGCACTTCCGACCGGAACGTGTTGATGGCCTGATCGACCGCTCGACGCGTCTCACGCTCAGCCGGTTGCTTAGAAACCTACCTGTGTCGCCATCGGTTTGAAGAATCACGCAATATTACAGTAACTCGATCAACGTTACTTCCTACACCATTTTTGATGCAACTTTTCCCGGCATCTCATAACTCATCCGACGCCGGGCTGGGTTCTGACCCCCTCGGCCAGTGCAGCGTAAGCCGGGAAATCCGGCAGTCAGATCAGTACAGGTATCGATGACAAGCAGGACCGTGTTTGCGGTGGCCGTGGCCGCCGGGTTGACGACGTTTGCCCAAATGGGCGCAGCTCAAGCCGATGGTCGCGATTTCTTCGCGAACAGGGCCGTCGACCCGACGGTAACGGGATCGATCGGCAAGGAAGCCAAGGGGAAGGAGGTTGCCGAGACGGTTACCACGACGACCTCTTCCAAGGGCTATGCCAACCCACACCGTCCCGCACTCACGGCTGTGGAACGCTCCAGTCAGAAGAAGTTCTCCGCTCTGCCAGGCGTGAAGCCGCTGTCTCTGGACGACGGCGAAGTGCCGGTTGCCGAAAAGGCGGTGGTGAACGGGCGCAAATATTCCACGATCGTGTCGCGCTACGCTTCGGCCTATGGCGTGCCCGCCAACCTGGCCCATGCGGTGATCAGCGTTGAAAGCAATTACAACGAGGCTGCTCGCGGCAGCGCCGGTGAAATCGGCCTCATGCAGATCAAGCCGGCAACGGCGCGCATGCTCGGCTACACCGGCAGCGCCAAGGGGCTCTACGACCCCGACACCAACATCAAGTGGGGCATGAAGTATCTCGCTATGGCGCACGATCTGGGCGGCGGCACCACCTGCGGCACGATCCTGAAATACAATGCCGGCCACGCGGCAACCCGCATGAATCCGATCTCGGCGGCTTACTGCGCCAAGGTGAAGCGCAAGCTCGGCAGCGCCTGAGTTCACGGGGAAGGCTTGCTTTTCGCTGGCGGTCATCCTTTAAGGCACTGCCAGCCGGCCGGGCGGCCGCAGCCGCAAGCACCGAAAGGTCGCGGCTGAGGAAAGTCCGGGCTCCGGGAAACACGGTTCCGGCTAACGGCCGGCGGGGGCGACCCCAGGGAAAGTGCCACAGAAAGCAAACCACCTCGGCGACCGGCCTTCGGGCCGGTTCTAACGAGGTAAGGGTGAAAGGGTGGGGTAAGAGCCCACCGCGAGCCTGGCAACAGGATCGGCACGGTAAACCCAACCGGGAGCAAGACCGAATAGGGATGGCGCGAAGGGCAACCTTCGGGGCGGTTTCCAGCCTTGTCATCCGGGTAGGTTGCGTGAGGCGCATGGCAACATGCGTCCAAGAAGAATGGCCGCCACGTTTCTGCCTTTGCGGGCAGGGGCCATACAAAACCCGGCTTATAGGCCGGCTGGCATTTTCATCTCCCTCATCCTCAGAGCCGCGCACCCTCCGCTGGGGGGTGCCTCCTCGCGGCGTGCTTTCATCGTCGCAGCGGTCCGCCTTTTCTGCTGTTGGCAACACTTTGTTAGCCTTAACGGCGGATAAACGGGGTCCACCTGCTTCAACGGAGATGCACGTCCAGACTCAGCCTCGCACCAGCCACAAAGCCCCGTTCCCATTGACGCCCATAGGGCCCCATGGTATCCCAAATGCAGTTTCGTTTGTTGTCCCAGTATCCTCAGGAAGCGAAGGCGATCCGGTTGCCGCAATGGCGGCTGGAGGATCGAGCCGCGTCTGCAATCTGGTCCGAGACAAGCGGTTGCGGGAAGGTTGGTTGCTGCGTCGACGCGATGACGGGCAGCTTCAGGAGAATGGTTTCGGCGCGCAATGCAGCGGTTTCTGTCCAGCGCGGTAAACAAGATCGACGCGAAAGGTCGCGTATCGGTGCCCGCGCATTTCCGCTCCATCATCCAGAGCCGCGGCTATGCGGAACTTTACGCGCTGCGCTCGCTGGACACGCCGGCGCTGGATGTCGGCGGACCGGATCTGCTGGACCAGTTCGAAGCGCGCATTGCGCAGGAAGATCCGCTCTTACAAACGGCGGACGATCTTTCCTTCTTTTATCATGGGGACGGCGCCTTTCTGCGCTTCGACAGCGAGGGGCGCATCAGCGTGACGGATTTCATGCGCGATCATACCGGCATCACGACGGACGTGGCCTTTGTGGGCCGTGGCAACTGGTTCCAGATCTGGGAACCGACGCAGCTGGCGACCCATGCCGCCGCCGTTCGCGCCCGGCTTCTGGCGCGCAAGCGTCGCGCGGACGCGTCTGGCAATCAGGATGGTTCGGCATGAGTGCGGATCACGGTGCCCTCCAGGCCGATCACGCGCGCCACGTTCCGGTTCTCCTGAAGGAAGTTCTGGCAGCGCTCCAGCCTGCGGCCGGCAAGACCTTCATCGACGGCACCTTCGGTGCGGGCGGTTATACGACGGCGCTGCTGAATGCCGGCGCAGACGTCATTGCCATCGAACGTGACCCCGATGCCATCTCGGCCGGGCAGGCGCTGGTTGAGCGTGCGCAAGGCAGGCTCCGCCTCGTGCAGGACGTGTTCTCCAACCTCGACGCCCATGCTGGCGGCTTGGTGGATGGCGTGGTGCTGGATGTCGGCGTGTCCTCCATGCAGCTCGATCAAGCCGAGCGCGGCTTTTCCTTCCGCGGTGATGGTCCGCTCGACATGCGCATGGCGCAAACCGGCAACACGGCTGCCGACGTCGTCAACACCTACAAGACCACCGACCTCATCCGCATCTTCGGAATCTTAGGCGAAGAAAAGCAAGCGAGCCGCATTGCCCGCATGATCGAACAGCGCCGCGCCGTGCAGCCGTTTGAGCGCACGCGCGATCTCGCCAATGCCATCGAAACGCTGGTGGGCCGCAATCCCAAGGTGAAGATCCATCCCGCAACCCGTGTGTTCCAAGGCCTGCGCATCTTCGTCAACGACGAGCTCGGCGAACTCGCCAAGGCGCTGTTTGCCGCCGAGCGCGTGTTGAAGCCGGGCGGCGTGCTGGCTGTGGTCAGCTTCCATTCCCTGGAAGACCGCATCGTCAAACGCTTCCTGGCCGACCGCTCGACCCAGTCCCGCGGCTCGCGCCATCTGCCGGCCGTCGGGCAGCAGACGCTGACCTTCGATCGTCCCGCGCCGGCCGTCGCGCCGTCGGAAACGGAAGAAGACACTAATCCGCGTGCGCGTTCGGCACGGCTGCGCTCCGCGCGCCGCAGCGACGCTGCCCCGCGCGACGCCGATTTCTCACTGTTCGGCCTGCCCAGGCTGCCCGACATTCAGGTCGAGAGGGACCGCTGACATGATGTTCC
>DCDI01000099.1:30397-47910 GCA_002316345.1 Phyllobacteriaceae bacterium UBA1059
GCGGCTGCGGCCTTCACCTACAAGACCAAGCACGAGGCCGAGAACCAGTTCGATCTTCTGGCCAAGACCGAAAGCCAGATCCGCTACGAGGAAGACACGATCTCGATCCTCAAGGCAGATTGGAGCCTGCTCACTCAGCCCGCGCGTCTCCAGCGTCTGACCGAATCCTATGCCGACGACTTGAAACTGGGCACGGTCGAGCCGGAGCAGATCGTTACCCCCGACGCCATTCCGCAGCGCCCGCCGGAAGTGCCGGATCCGAATATCGATACGATTGCCGAGATGCTGAAGCGCATCGACAAGACCTCGACAGGAGCCATCAAACCATGATCGGGAAATGGCGTAAGCGCTTTGAAGGCACGGCATTGGGCAGCGGCATCGTGGTGGATGGCGAGCGCAAGGCGTTCGGCAGCCGCGCCCGGCCGCGCTTGATGATGACCATGGCCGTCTTCCTCGGCCTCTACGCAGCCCTTTCCGGCCGCATGATCCATCTTGCCATGACCGACCCGGAAGTCGGTGCCGGCCCCGCGTCGCGCGTCACCGCTTCACGTCCTGACATCGTTGACCGCAACGGCGAGGTGCTGGCGACCGACATCAAGACGGCGTCCTTGTTTGCCGAGCCGCGCCGCATCGTGGATGCCGACGAGGCCATCGAAAAGCTCGCCACGATCCTGCCCGACATCAATTACGAGCAGACCTACAACAAGCTGAAAAGCGGCGCCGGTTTCGTCTGGCTGCGCCGTCAGCTGACGCCCAAGCAGCAGTCCGACATCATGAATCTCGGCGTGCCGGGCTTCGGCTTCCGCACGGAAAAGCGCCGCTTCTATCCCGGCGGCTCCACCGCTGCTCATATCGTCGGCCTGGTGAATGTCGACAACCAGGGCATTTCCGGCATCGAGAAATATATCGATGATCAGGGTCTCGCCGACCTGCAGGCCAGCGGCCTGGCTCAGCCCAAGGATCTCGCGCCGTTCCAGTTGTCGATCGATCTGCGCGTCCAGCACATCGTGCATGACGAGATTACCCAGGCGCTCACCCGCTATCATGCAATTGCCGCCGGTGCCGTGGTGCTCAACGCCAAGACCGGCGAAGTCGTGGCGATGGCGTCGGTGCCGGATTTCGATCCGAACAACCCGTTCAACGCGCATGAAAAAGACCGCCTGAACCGCATGTCGGCAGGCACCTACGAGATGGGCTCGACCATCAAGAGCTTCACCACGGCGATGGCGCTGGATTCGGGCAAGATGAACCTGAATTCCACCGTTGACGCCAGCAAGCCCTTCCGCTTCGGCAACCAGACCATCCGCGACTTCCACGGCAAGAACCGCGTTCTCACTTTGCCGGAAGTATTCATCTTCTCGTCCAACATCGGTTCGGGACACGAGGCCGATATTGTTGGTCTGGAAGGCCATCGCGAGTTCATTCATCGCATGGGCCTGCTCGACCGCATGAAGACGGAGCTTCCGGAAGTGGCACGTCCGACCGAGCCGAAGGTCTGGAAGAAGGTCCATTCCATGACCATCGCCTTCGGCCACGGCATGTCCACGACGCCGTTGCAAACGGCGGTGGGCGTGGTGGCTTTGATGAATGGCGGCTTCCTGATGAACCCGACCTTCCTGCCGCGCACGCGGGATGCCGCGCTGGAAAGCGCCACGCGCGTCGTCAGCCAGCAGACTAGCGACGAGATGCGTTATCTCTATAAGCTGAACGCCACCAAGGGCACCGGCGGCTCGGCCACCCGCGCCACCGTTCCCGGCTATCGCATCGGCGGCAAAACGGGCACGGCGGAAAAGGTCGTGCATGGGCGCTATTCGAAAGACGTCCGCTTCAACGCCTTTGTCGGCGCATTCCCGATCGACGATCCGCAATATGTCGTGCTTTCGATCGTGGATGAACCAAAGCCGGAAAAGCCGGGGCAGGCGGCAACCGCTGGTCTCAATGCGGGACCTTTGTTTTCCAACATCATCCGCCGTTCGGCACCGCTGCTCGGCGTCCAGCCGGATTTCCGCCTCGAAGAGAAGCCATTGCTGGTATCCTCGCAGTGATTCTGAGGCGCTGAACCGCATCGGACACTGTGCAACCTGAAGTGATGGGACTGCGATGAAGCTCTCGGATTTCGCCGATATCCTGCCGTTGAAGGGCGAGGGTGCCTCCGCAGTGGATGTCAGCGCGCTCACCGCCGACTCCCGCCAAGCAACGCCGGGCACGGTGTTCTTCGCTTTGTCGGGAGCCAAGACGGATGGCAGTCGCTTCGCCGCCGACGCCGCTGAAAAGGGCGCCAGCGCGATTGTGGCCGGCGAGGGTGCTTCCGTTGGCGACCTCTCCATTCCGGTGATCCGCGTGGCCGATCCGCGCCGCGCTTTGTCCCTATCGGCCGCGCGCTTCTTTGGCGCCCAGCCCGAAACCATGGTTGCCGTCACCGGCACCTCCGGCAAGACTTCCGTGGCCTCCTTCACGCGCCAGGTCTGGGACTTCGGCGGCTATCAATCCGCCAGCATCGGCACCACCGGCGTCGTCGCGCCGGGCCGCAACACCTACGGCTCACTGACCACGCCCGACCCGGTCGCCCTGCATCATCTTCTCGCCGACCTCGCCAAGGCCGGCGTCACCCATGCGGCGATGGAAGCCTCCAGCCATGGCCTCGACCAGCGCCGTTTGGATGGCGTGCAGCTCAAGGCTGCCGCCTTCACCAATCTCGGCCGCGACCACATGGATTATCATCCAACGGTTGAAGACTATCTCGACGCGAAGCTTCGGCTGTTCCGCGACCTCCTGCCCAAGGATGCGCCGGCCGTGATCTTTGCCGACGATCCGTGGTCGGAGCAGGCGATTAAGGCCTCGCAGGATACGGGTTTGCGCACGCTTACCGTTGGCCGTAAGNNCGCGCGGAGATCGAAGCGGAAGGCCGGATCTTCGAGATCGACCTGCCGCTGGCCGGCGACTTCCAGATCGCCAACGCCCTCGTATCCGCCGGCCTCGCCATCGCCACTGGCATGCCGATCGAGCTTTCGCTGGCTGCCCTCGAAAAGCTTAAGGGTGCACCCGGTCGTCTCGATCTCGTCGGCTCCAAGAGCAACGGCGCACCGGTTTATGTCGATTATGCCCACAAGCCCGATGCGCTGGAAAACGTGCTGGCCTCCGTGCGTCCCTTCACCACCGGCCGTGTCGTCGTGGTGTTTGGCTGCGGCGGTGATCGCGATCGCGGCAAGCGGCAGATCATGGGTGAGATCGCCACGCGCCTGGCCGATGTGGTAATTGTCACCGACGACAATCCGCGCTCGGAAGTACCGGCGGAAATCCGCGCCGCCATTCTGGAGGCCGCTCCGAACGCGACCGAGATCGCCGACCGTCGCCAGGCCATCCACGAAGCGATTGCCATGCTGCAATCCGGCGACACGCTGATCATTGCCGGCAAGGGGCATGAGGAGGGCCAGACGATCGGCGCCGAAACGCTGCCCTTCTCCGACCACGCCGAAGCGCGTGCGGCGCTGACGGAGCGTGCGGCATGAGCCCCTTATGGACCGGCGATGCCATGACGGCGGCGATGAATGGCCGCTCCTTCGGCACTCTTCCTTCTGAAATCAGCGGCATTTCCATCGACAGCCGAACCTTGCAGCGCGGCGATGCTTTTTTCGCCATCGCCGGCGACCAGTTCGACGGCCATGATTTCGCGACCGCCGCCGTCAAGGCCGGCGCGTCGGTTCTGGTTGTGTCGGAAGGCAAGCTGCCGGCGCTCGGCCGGTTGACCACGCCCAAGATCGTGGTTCCGGATGTGCTGGCAGCGCTGGGCAAGCTCGGCCAGGCCGCGCGTGCCCGAACCAATGCCCGCATCATCGCGGTCACCGGTTCCAACGGCAAGACTTCGACGAAGGAAGCCCTGCGCCATGTTCTGGCGGCGTCTGGCACGGTGCATGCCGCCGACAAGTCCTTCAACAATCATTGGGGCGTGCCGCTGACCTTGGCGCGCATGCCTGAAGATGTCGATTTCGGCGTGTTCGAGATCGGCATGAACCATCCCGGCGAAATCCGTACGCTGGTCAAGATGGTCCGTCCCCACATCGCCATCATCACCATGGTGGGTGCCGCCCATCTCGGCTTCTTCCGCGACCTCGATGAAATCGCCGAAGCCAAGGCCGAGATCTTCGAGGGGCTGGAAATGGAAGGCGCGGTGCTCGTCAATCGCGACGATCCGCGCTTCAGCCTGCTCGCCAATCTCGCGCGCGCAAAGGGCCATGGCAACATCAAGAGCTTCGGCGAGAACCCGCAATCCGACATCCGCTTGCGCGATGCCGAATTGTTTGGCGACCGCTCGGAAATCGCTGTTTCGGTCAATGGCCGCGACGTGGTGGCGACGGTCGGCGCGCCAGGCCGGCACATCGTCCAGAACGTGCTCGCCGTGCTGGGTGCCGCCGATCTGGCGGGTGCGGACCTCGAAAAAGCAGCGGCGGCACTCGCCAGCCTCAAGGCGGAGCAGGGGCGTGGACGCCGCCATGTTCTGCCGGTGGATGATGGCACGGCCATTCTGATCGACGAGAGCTTCAACGCCAATCCGGCCTCTATGCAGGCAGCCTTGTCCTTGCTTGGCACGACCCAGCCCGGCACCGGCGGTAGGCGCATTGCTGTGCTCGGCGACATGCTGGAACTGGGCGAGCAGTCGCCCGAGCTTCATGCCGCTCTGGCTGAACAGATTGCGGCCGCCCGCGCCGACGCCGTCTTCCTGGGCGGACCGGAGATGCGCCGCCTTGCCGAAGCGCTTCCGGCCGACTTCCCGAAGGTTTACGCCGAAAGTGCTGCGGAATTGACGCCGCTCATCTTGGATGCGATCCGGTCCGGCGACGTCGTCATGGTCAAGTCATCCAAGGGCATCGGCTTCTCGAAGATCGTCGACGCAATGCTGGCACAATTTTCGTCCGCCAAAGCTGACGGTATGACGGCTTAACGCCGTCGCAGAGAGGTCTCCATTCATGTTCGTTTTGCTCGTCCAGTTCGCTGACGACCTCTCCATCTTCAACGTTTTCCGCTACATCACCTTTCGGACCGGCGGCGCGCTGATCACCTCGGCGCTGATCGTCTTCATGTTCGGCCCCTCGATCATCGATTCGCTGCGCATCCGTCAGGGTCGCGGCCAGCCGATCCGCGCCGACGGTCCGCAAACCCACTTCAAGAAGGCCGGTACGCCCACGATGGGCGGTCTGATGATCATGTCAGGCATCCTCGGCTCGTCGCTACTATGGGCGAACCTGTCCAGCCTGTATGTCTGGGCGGTGCTGTTCGTGACGATCGGTTTCGGCGCGATCGGTTTCTACGACGACTACACCAAGGTCACGAAGCAGAGCCATCTCGGCGTGTCGGGCAAGGTCCGGCTGCTTCTGGAGTTCCTGATCGCCGCCGTCGCGGCCGGCCTCATCATGTATGCCGGCAAGGAGCCGTTCTCATCCTCGCTGACCTTCCCCTTCTTCAAGGATGTGCTGCTCCATCTCGGCCTGTTCTTCATCCCCGTTGCCTGCTTCGTCATCGTCGGCGCGGGTAATGCGGTGAACCTCACCGACGGCCTCGACGGTCTCGCCATCGGCCCGGTGATGATCGCAGCCGGCTCGTTCGGCATCATCTCCTACCTGGCCGGTAATGCCGTTTTCGCCGACTATCTGCAGATCCACTGGACCCCGGGCACCGGCGAGCTCTGCGTGCTGCTCGGCGCCGTCATGGGTGCGGGCCTCGGCTTCCTCTGGTTCAACGCACCGCCCGCCGCCATCTTCATGGGCGACACCGGCTCCCTGGCGCTCGGCGGTTTGATCGGCACGGTAGCCGTCGCCACCAAGCACGAGATCGTTCTCGCCATCATCGGCGGCCTGTTCGTGATGGAAGCTTTATCCGTCATCATCCAGGTCGGCTTCTTCAAAATGACCGGCCGACGCGTCTTCCTGATGGCGCCGATTCACCACCATTTCGAGAAACTCGGCTGGACCGAAAGCCAGGTCGTGATCCGCTTCTGGATCATCGCCATCATCCTGGCCCTGATCGGCCTGTCCACCCTCAAGCTGCGGTAAACACCATGATCTCCGCTCAGTCCTTTTCGGGGAAGGCGGTCGCTCTCTTCGGACTGGGCGGCTCCGGCATCGCAACGGCGCAGGCTCTCGTCGCAGGCGGCGCTGATGTTCAGGCTTGGGACGACAATCCCGAAAGTGTCGCCAAGGCAGAAGCTGCCGGCATCCCGGTCGTCGACCTGCGCACGATCGATTGGTCGCGCCTGTCTTCCTTCGTTTTGTCGCCCGGCGTACCGCTCACCCATCCCAAACCGCACTGGACGGTCGATCTTGCGCGCGGCGCTGGCGTCGAGATCATCGGAGACATCGAGATCTTCGTTAGGGAGCGTAAGCGTCTCGCGCCCGACGCTCCTCTCGTCGCCATCACCGGCACCAACGGCAAATCCACCACCACGGCCTTGATCGCGCACATCCTCCAATCCGCCGGTCGCGACACGCAGATGGGCGGCAATATCGGCCGCGCCGTGCTGACCCTCGATCCGCCTGAGAGTGGCCGTCACTACGTCGTCGAGTGCTCCTCCTACCAGATCGATCTCGCCCCTTCGCTGAACCCGACCGTCGGCATCCTCCTCAACGTCACGCCCGATCATCTCGACCGCCACGGCACCATCCAGCACTATGCCGACATCAAGGCGCGGCTCGTCGCCGGAAGCGAAACTGCGGTGATCGGAGTCGATGACAGCTTCTGTGTCGAGATCGCCGACCGGTTAGAGCGTGCCGGCCCGAAAGTGGTGCGGATTTCCGGAAGATTGCCGCTGAAAAGCGGATATTTTGCCGAAGAAAGCGAACTTTTCCGGGGAGCCACTCCGGAAAAACGGGCGCTTTTTTCGCTAAACGGCATCGGTTCGCTGCGCGGCCGGCACAATGCACAAAACGCCCTTGCAGCCGTTGCGACCTGCCTTGAGCTCGGTCTTTCCGAAGCCGAAATCCAAAATGGTTTGAACACCTTCCCCGGTCTCGTTCACCGCATGGAACAAGTCGCGCGGCGTGGAAAAGTGCTGTTCGTCAATGATTCCAAGGCAACCAACGCCGAAGCCGCAGCACCCGCTTTGTCGAGCTTCCCCAAGATCCGCTGGATTGCCGGTGGATTGCCAAAAACCGGGGGAATTGAAGCACTTAGACCCTTCTTCCCCCGCATCACCAAGGCCTATCTCATCGGCGAAGCCGCCCCCTCCTTTGCGGCAACTCTGGGTGAAACGGTTCCTTATGAAATTTCAGGGACTTTATCATCAGCCGTTAACCATGCCGCCCGGGATGCCGAGGCTGATGGCGAAACGGTGGTCCTGCTCTCGCCGGCATGCGCGAGCTTCGATCAGTTCAAGAATTTCGAGTTGCGCGGCGAAGCATTTCGCCAGGCAGTTCAAGCACTTGCCGGAATAGAGCCGGTTTAAGGGGTATGGTTTATGCTGAGCAGATTGGATCGCAGTCCTGTCTCGAACTGGTGGTGGACCATCGATCGCTGGTTCTTGTCCGCCTTCGTCATGCTGATGGTGCTGGGCATCGTCCTGTCCTTCGCCGCCAGCCCCGCCGTGGCTGAACGCATCGGCCTCGACAGCTTCCATTTCGCCACCCGCCAGATCATCTTCATGATCCCGGCCTCCATCGTCATGATCGGCGTGTCCTTCCTTGATGCGAGACAAATCAGACGCTTAGCAGTGATTTTGCTGGCCATCATGGTGGTCCTGATGGTGGCCGTTCTTTACGTCGGCGTGGAAGTGAAAGGCGCGCGGCGCTGGATTTCCTTTGCCGGCTTGTCGGTCCAGCCCTCCGAATTCCTGAAGCCCGCTTTCGTCGTCATCACCGCCTGGCTGTTCGCCGAACACGCCCGCCAGCCTGACATTCCAGGCAATCTTTTTGCGATGATCCTGCTCGGCCTCGTGGTCGCTTTGCTCGTCGCGCAGCCTGATTTCGGCCAGACCATGCTGACTTTGGCCACCTGGGGCGTGATGTTCTTCGTGGCCGGCATGGCCTGGTTCTGGATCATCGCGCTGGGCGCCGTTGGTATCACCGGCGTTTTCGCTGCCTACACGCTCCTGCCGCACGTCGCCGGTCGTATCGATCGCTTCCTCACGGGCGAAGGCGATACGTATCAGGTTGATATGGCCATGCAGGCCTTGCTCAATGGCGGCTGGCTCGGCAAAGGCCCGGGCGAAGGCACGGTCAAGCGCGTCATCCCGGACAGCCATGCCGACTTCGTGTTTTCCGTCGCCGGCGAAGAATTCGGCATCGTATTTTGCTTCCTCATCATGGGCATCTTCGCCTTCATCCTGCTGCGCGGCCTTTCGACGGCGCTGAAGGAGCATGACGATTTCGCCCGCTATGCCGTGACCGGCCTGGTGACGCTGCTCGGGCTGCNNCCTTCATCAATATGGGCGTGAACGTCCAGCTTCTGCCGGCCAAGGGCATGACCTTGCCGTTCATTTCCTATGGCGGCTCGTCAACCATCGCGATCGCTATTTCCATGGGCATGATCCTGGCGCTGACCCGCAAACGCCCGGAAAAGCGCTCGCAGATCCATTATTCCATGGAACGCGCGCGCTCGCTGGCAGCGGCGGAATAAGATGCCGGGCCGTTCAGCCCTCAAGGGCACCATCCTTCTTGCCGCCGGCGGGACCGGCGGTCATTTGTTCCCAGCCGAAGCTTTGGCGCATGAACTTGGCGCGCGCGGTTGGGATGTTCACCTCGTCACTGATACGCGGGCAGGCCGGTATTCCGGCACCTTTCCGGCGGTTGCGACGCATCAGGTCTCTGCATCGACGTTCGGCTCGAAGAACCCGATAGCTCTCAGTCGCGCGATCTGGACGATCTGGAGCGGCGTCAGGCAGTCGACAGTTCTGATCAACAAGCTCAAGCCGAAAGCGGTGATCGGCTTTGGCGGTTATCCCACCTTGCCGCCGCTTTACGCCGCGAGCAGACGTGGCGTTCCCACGCTGGTTCATGAGCAAAATGCGGTCATGGGACGGGCAAATAAGGGGCTGGCTGCCCGGGTTTCCGGCATTGCAGGGGGCTTTTTGCCCGAAAATTCGGGCGTTCATGCCGGAAAAACCGTTGTAACCGGGAATCCTGTCCGGCCTGCGGTCATCACGGCGGCCGCCCGGCCGTTCAATCTGCCGGGCCTTGATGATCCATTCCGGCTGCTGGTGTTTGGCGGCAGCCAGGGCGCGCAGTTTTTTTCCGACGCTGTTCCAGCCGCCCTTGCGCTTCTGCCGGAAGCTCTCCGCAAGCGCTTGAGCGTCGTGCAGCAGGCGCGGGCGGAAGATGAAGATCGGGTGCGTGATGCCTATGACAAACTCGGCATGACGGTCGAGGTGTCGCCCTTCTTCAACGACATGGCAGAGCGCATCGCCGATGCCCATCTGGTGATTTCCCGCTCAGGTGCATCAACGGTTTCCGAGGTCGCGGTGATTGGCCGCCCGGCTATCCTGGTGCCGTATCCTCATGCGCTCGACCATGATCAGGCGGCGAATGCTGCAGCACTGGCCGCGTCGGGTGGGGCGGAGGTGCATCAGCAGGCGACGCTGACGCCGCAGCGGATCGCAGATCTCATTGCCGACCGCATGCAGGATCCGCAGGCACTAGCCGTGATGGCTTCCGCCGCGCGTTCCGCAGGCAAGCCGAATGCGGCGAGCTTGCTCGCTGATTTCGCAGAAGCTATTGCATCCGGCCAAACCGCAGCACAGTTCAAACAAGGAGTGCGGCCATGAAGATGTCGACCACAATCGGCCTCGTGCATTTCATCGGGATCGGCGGCATCGGCATGAGCGGCATTGCCGAGGTGCTCAAGAATCTCGGCTACGAGGTGCAGGGCTCTGACCAGGCCGAAGGCGCGAACCTTCAGCGTCTGCGCGACAAGGGGATCACCTGCTTTGTCGGCCACAAAGCCGAGAACCTTGGCAAAGCCGAGGTCGTGGTCGTCTCCACCGCCATCAAGAAGACGAATCCGGAGCTGGTTGCCGCGCGTGAAAAGCTGCTGCCGATCGTTCGCCGCGCTGAAATGCTTGCCGAGCTGATGCGCTTCCGCCAGGCGGTCGCGATTGGCGGTACGCATGGAAAAACAACCACGACCTCCATGGTCGCAGCGCTGCTTGAAGCGGGCGGGCTCGATCCGACAGTCATCAATGGCGGCATCATCAATGCGCTCGGCACAAATGCCCGCATGGGTGAGGGCGAGTGGATGGTGGTGGAAGCCGACGAAAGCGACGGCACTTTCCTGAAACTGCCGGCGGAAATCGCCGTCGTCACCAATATCGACCCGGAACATCTCGATCACTACGGCAGCTTCGACAATGTCCGCGCTGCCTTCCGCCAGTTCGTAGAAAACGTGCCGTTCTACGGGTTTGGCGTCATGTGCATCGACCATCCGGAAGTGCAGGCGCTGGTCGGCCGCATCGAGGATCGCCGCGTCGTAACCTACGGTGAGAACCCGCAGGCTGACATGCGCTTCGCCAATCAGCGCTACGAGAACNNGCGTCTTCCGTGTTTGACGTCGTAATCCGCGACCGCAAGACTGGCGCGCTGGTCGAGATGAAGGACCTGAGGCTGCCGATGCCCGGCCGGCACAATGTCTCGAACGCCACGGCGGCTATTGCGGTGGCTTACGAGCTCGGCCTTCGCGAACCCGCAATCCGCCGCGGCCTCGCTGCCTTCAGCGGCGTGAAGCGTCGCTTTACGCATACCGGAAGCTGGAATGGCGTCGAGGTGTTCGACGATTACGGCCACCATCCGGTGGAAATCCGCGCCGTGCTCAAGGCCGCGCGCGAATCCACTAAGGGCCGCGTGATCGCCATTGCCCAGCCGCATCGCTTCACACGCTTGCGCGACCTATTCAGTGATTTCGCATCCTGCTTCAACGATGCTGACACCGTGCTGCTTGCGCCGGTTTATACCGCCGGTGAAGATCCGATCGAGGGTGTGACCTCCGAAGCCCTTGCCGTCGCAGCCCGCTCGGCCGGCCATCGCGATGCACGCTTTATCGAAGGTCCGCAGGTCATAGCTTCGGCCATCCGGGAGCTTGCCAAGCCCGGCGATTACGTCGTGTTCCTCGGCGCCGGCAACATCACGCAATGGGCCTACGCGCTTCCGGGCGAACTCAACGGCGGAGCAGTGGCGGCGGCATGACAGCAGGCAGCGATCTTCTTGCCCGGCTGGGTGACCGTTTAAGCGGGTTGCGCGGCCGGCTGACGCCGGATTCATCCATGGAAAAGATCACCTGGTTTCGCGCGGGCGGACCGGCCGATGTGCTTTTCCAGCCTGCCGACGAAGAGGATCTTGCTGCCTTCCTGAAGGCCGTGCCGGAAGAGATCCCGGTGATGGTCGTTGGTATCGGATCCAACCTGCTGGTTCGCGAAGGCGGCATTCGGGGTTTCGTCGTTCGGCTTTCCGCGAAGGGTTTTGGAACGGCCACGGCGATATCGGACACGCGCATCGAAGCGGGTGCTGCGACGCCGGACAAGCATGTGTCGGGTGTCGCCTATGACGCTGCCATCGGCGGCTTCCACTTCTTCCACGGCATTCCTGGCGGGATAGGCGGCGCCTTGCGCATGAATGCGGGCGCCAATGGATTTGAGACACGCGAGCGTGTGGTCGAGGTGCGAGCGCTAACCCGTTCCGGCGAGCGGATCGTGTTGTCTAATGCGGATATGGGCTACGCCTACCGTCATTCGTCGGCGCCCAAGGACCTGATCTTCACCTCGGCGATCTTCGAAGGCTATTCCGACGATCCCGCCACGATCCGCGTCAACATGGACGCGGTGCGGGATCATCGCGAAGCCGTGCAGCCGATCCGCGAGAAGACGGGTGGCTCGACCTTCAAGAATCCCGAAGGCACTTCGGCCTGGAAGGAAGTCGACCGTGCTGGCTGCCGTGGGCTTATGATTGGCGGCGCGCAGATGTCGCCGATGCACTGCAACTTCATGATCAACACCGGCAACGCTTCGCCCTATGATCTTGAAACGCTTGGCGAAACGGTACGCGCGCGCGTGCTTGCAACCTCCGGCATCAAGCTGGAATGGGAGATCAAGCGCATCGGCAATTTCAGGGCCGGACGCGAGGTGAAGCCGTTCCTTGGAGAGGCGGACTAACGGTCCTTTCCAACCTGATCAGGCAGCGGGTGGCGTGTACCGCGCCACATCGATCTGATCCGCGTGCTGCCTCATCCAATGTGCATCAAACCACGCCTGCATGTTGAGCAGCGTGCCCATGTTGACGCCGAAAGCCTTTTCAATGCGCAGAGCCATTTCGGGCGTGAGCGCAGCCTTCTCATTGAGAAGGTCCGACAATGTTGCCCGGCGGACGTTGAGGATTTCGGCAGCTTTTGAGATCGACAAGTTCAACTCGTCGAGAATTTCATCCTTGATGAAGCCGCCGACATGCGGAGGGGACATATTCAGCTTGGTGAGCGCTTCAGCCATCAGTGATAATCCTCCAAATCAAGATTGAAGATCTCGTTTCCTTCAAGGTCGAACGTGATCCGCCAATTGCCTGATGTTGCGATGCTCCATGTTCCGGCGCGATCGCCTGTCAGAACGTGGATGCGCCACCCGGGCGGTCCCGCGATGCTGTCCATGTCAGCGGCCGAGATGAGCGCTGCCAGAATGTTGCGAACGCGTTTTGCCATGTCCGGCCGAATACCTTTCGGATCATCATCCTCAAGGAGGCGCCGCAAGCCTTTATGCCGAACCGTACGAATGTGCATGCCGAGTAAGTGTACGGCGGAACCGTACAAATTTCAATGGCCGCTTTGCCTGCTTCATCTCCGACGGGCCTGAGTCCATTCTGCCATAGCAGCCCCGGTTTTTCAGACATCCTGACATTCTGGCTTGTCACAGAATCCAAGCTCTGATTCCTATGGCCTAAGCGTTTCCTGGTTTGAGTCGTGCAACCCGTGCGGCGGGTTTTCAGCTGGCAGAGCTCTCTGCCCGCAAGGCTCAAGCCATGTTCGAGCGCTAATGTTGGAATCGGAATAACTGCAGGGGCGCAGGGGCGGATGGCAAAGAAGCATGTGGCAGTGCTGATGGGTGGGGTCTCTTCGGAGCGACCCGTCAGCCTATCCAGCGGAAAGGCCTGTGCGGATGCGCTCGAGGCTGAGGGTTACCCTGTCACGCGGATCGATGTCGGTCACAATGTTGGCGCGGTTCTTGCCGAGTTGCGGCCCGATGTTGCCTTTAATGCGCTGCATGGACCTTACGGCGAAGACGGTAAGATCCAGGGCGTCCTTGAATATCTGCAAATTCCCTACACCCATTCCGGCGTGCTCGCTTCGGCGCTCGCCATGAACAAGAAGCTCGCCAAGCGCATTGCTGCGGCAGCCGGCATTCCCGTGGCCGAATCGCGGGTGATGAATCGCCATGCGATCGGCAACAAGCATCCGCTGAAGCCGCCCTACGTCGTGAAGCCGGTGTCTGAGGGTTCGAGCTTTGGCGTGGTGATCGTCAAGGAAGACCAGACCCATCCGCCGCAGCGCCTGAGTGCTGCCGATTGGCCGTATGGCGATATCGTCATGGTGGAACGCTATGTCTACGGACGTGAGTTCACATGCGCCGTAATGGGCGACGTTGCGCTTGGCGTTTGCGAGATCCTGCCGACCGGTCACGCCTTCTACGATTACGACGCGAAGTATGCGCCGGGTGGTTCGAAACACGAGATCCCGGCAAAACTTTCACCGAATATTTACCAAACTATACAGAAACTGTCTCTCAAGGCGCATCAAGCCATGGGGTGTCGGGGCGTTTCCCGATCCGACTTTCGCTACGACGACCGGTTCTCCGAAAATGGGGAGGTTATCTGGCTGGAGGTCAACACCCAACCTGGAATGACGCCGACATCGCTGGTGCCTGAAATCGCCCTGGAGGCGGGACATTCGTTCGGCGAACTCTTGAGTTGGATGGTGGAGGACGCGTCGTGTTCGCGTTAAGGTCGACAACCGGCGGTCGTCACAAGGGCTATGCGCCCCGTGAAGGCGTGTCCGAGACCATGGTGGTGCCGCGCTTCCTGCGTCGGCCGATGCGGATGCTGTCGCGTCTCGAAGAAGTCGAGGCGCGCATTCCGCGCTTTGCGGCAACGAGCCTGACGGTTGTGCTGCTCGGTGCGTCCAGCGCCTATGGTGCTTATCTCGGCGGCCATATGCCTGCGGTGATGCAGGCGGTGACGGCTCGTACGGGTTTTGCTGTCACCGACATCCGGATTTCCGGCGACAAGCAGACGTCGGAGATCGACGTTCTGGATCAGTTGCAGCTCAATGGCTGGACGGCCCTCGTTGGCTTCAGCGCGGATGCCGCGCGCGAGCGTTTGCTGACGCTGCCCTGGGTGGAAAGTGCAACCGTCCGCAAGATTTATCCTGATGCGATCGAAGTCGCGCTTGTCGAGCGCAAGCCGTTTGCGATCTGGCAGCATGGCGACGAGCTGACCGTGATCGAAAGCGATGGCCGGCCGATCGCACCGTTCGACGGCCGCAATGCGCGCGATCTTCCGCTGGTGATCGGCATGGGTGCGCCAGAGCGGGCTGCCGGCTTCGTGGCCGAGATGAGCGCTTACCCGGCACTTGCTTCTCAGGTGAAAGCCTATGTCCGCGTCGCCAACCGGCGTTGGGACGTGCATCTGGCCAGTGGCGTGCAGATCAAGTTGCCGGAAGGCGATGTCGACGGCGCGATCAAGGAATTGCTGGCGCTAGACCAAAGCCAGGGCCTGCTGTCGCGCGACATCGCTGCCGTCGATCTGCGCTTCGCCGAGCGTTTCATTGTTCAACTGACGCCGGGTGCCGTTGAGCGCCGCACGGCTCAGCTTGAAGCCGAAAAGAAGGCCGCCAAGAAAGCGGGTCGACAGATATGAGCTGGCTCGGCGGAAATTCGGATAGTGGTGCAAAGCGGTCCGGCATCGTTTCGGTGCTGGATATCGGCTCGCACAAGATCTGCTGCATTATCGCAAAGCTGAAGCCGCGCGAAGAAAGCCAGCTGCTGCGGGGGCGGACCCATCGCATTCAGGTGATCGGCATCGGCCACCAGAAGTCGCGCGGCGTGAAGTCCGGCGTGATCGTGGATCTCGACCGTGCCGAGCAGGCGATCCGCCTCGCGGTGGATGCAGCCGAGCGGATGGCCGGGCTCNNTCCTGACAATCGATTCGCTGATTGTCAACGTTTCGGCCGGTCGCTTGAAGAGCGACGCGGCGACCGCGACCGTCAATCTCGGCGGCCATGAAACCGATGAAGCGGATGTGCGCCGCGTTCTGGAAGCGGGTGCCCGTCAGGCGCTACGCCATGAGCGCCAGGTTGTGCACACGCTGCCGGTCGGCTTTTTGCTCGACACCGAGCGCGGTATCCAGGATCCGCGCGGCATGGTTGGCGACGTTCTAGGCGTCGACATGCATGTTCTGACGGCTGACGCCGCACCGCTGCGCAATCTCGAACTCTGCATCAACCGAGCGCATTTGTCCGTCGAGCGCATGGTGGCGACGCCTTATGCGAGTGGGTTGTCGGCCTTGGTCGACGACGAGGGCGAGATGGGCGCTGCCTGCATCGATATCGGGGCCGGCACGACGAGCATGTCGGTCTTCTTCTCCGGCAAGATGGTTTATGCCTCTTCGATCCCGATCGGCGGCGCGCATGTGACTATGGATCTGGCGCGTGGCCTTTCCACCGCGATGGACGATGCCGAACGCATGAAGGTGATGCATGGCACGGTGATGCCGGCAGCGGGCGACGATCGTGATCTCGTGACCGTGCAGCCGATCGGCAGCGAGGCCGATGACGGCGGCATGCAGGTTCCGCGCGCTGCGATGAACCGCATCATCCGGGCCCGCGTGGAAGAAACGCTGGAGATCGTGCGCGACCGGCTGAACCAGTCAGGCAGCGGCCATCTTGCAGGCAAGCGCGTGGTTCTGACGGGTGGCGGCGCTCAGCTGCAAGGCCTGGCTGCAGCCGCACGACGCATTCTCGGGCGCAATGTTCGCATCGGCCGGCCGCTTGGCGTGGCAGGCCTCCCCGAAGCAGCAAAAGGACCGGCCTTCGCAACGGCGGTCGGCCTGATGATCTACCCGCAGGTGGCAGAGTTCGAAGTAGGCCAGGTGGCGGGCGGTGTTTCCCATAGGCTGACCGGCACAGGCGGACGGTTTGGTCGCGTGGGTCAGTGGTTGCGACAGAGTTTCTAGAGTTCAGAGGGGTTTAGGCCCTGTTTCTTGAGTTTAGCGAGGGCTTAGGCCCTCAAGGCAGCCGCGGCGGCGAAGCGGCAGGAAAAGACGAAAAGGACGACAAACATGACCATCAACCTTTCACGGCCGGACATCACCGAGCTGAAGCCGCGCATCACGGTGTTCGGCGTGGGCGGTGGCGGCGGTAATGCCGTTAACAACATGATCACGGCCGGTCTTCGCGGCGTCGACTTCGTTGTCGCAAACACCGACGCGCAGGCGTTGACGATGTCCAAGGCCGAGCGTCTGATCCAGCTCGGCGCCAATGTCACCGAAGGTTTGGGCGCGGGTTCGCAGCCTGAAGTCGGTCGCGCTGCCGCTGAAGAGTGCATCGACGAGATCGTCGATCACCTCTCGAACACGCATATGTGCTTCGTCACCGCCGGCATGGGCGGCGGCACGGGCACGGGTGCAGCGCCGGTTGTAGCCCGCGCTGCCCGCGAAAAGGGCATCCTCACGGTTGGCGTCGTCACCAAGCCGTTCCACTTCGAAGGCGGCCGTCGCATGAAGACGGCCGATACCGGTATCGAAGAACTGCAGAAATGCGTCGATACGCTGATCGTGATCCCGAACCAGAACCTGTTCCGGATCGCCAACGACAAGACCACCTTCGCTGACGCTTTCTCCATGGCCGATCAGGTGCTGTATTCGGGCGTTGCCTGCATCACCGACCTGATGGTCAAGGAAGGCCTCATCAACCTCGACTTCGCTGACGTTCGTTCGGTGATGCGCGAGATGGGCAAGGCCATGATGGGCACGGGTGAAGCTTCGGGCGAAGGCCGTGCAATGGCTGCTGCCGAGGCTGCGATTGCCAATCCGCTGCTCGACGAAAGCTCGATGAAGGGCGCCCGCGGCCTCTTGATCTCGATCACCGGCGGTCGCGACCTGACCCTGTTCGAAGTCGACGAAGCGGCAACCCGTATTCGCGAAGAAGTCGATCAGGACGCCAACATCATCCTCGGCGCGACCTTCGACGAAGAGCTGGAAGGCGTGATCCGCGTGTCCGTGGTTGCCACCGGCATCGACAAGGCTGCCAGCGATTTCGTGACGCCGCCGATCACTACCCGTCAGCCGATGAAGCCGCAAGCTCAGCAGAAGCCGCAGGCCGCCGCTCCGCAGCAGCCGGTTCAGCAGCAGGCGCCTGAGCAGCAGCCGGTTCGCGCTGCCGTTGACCCGGTCAACGAAGCGCTGCGCATGGCCGACATGCATCAGGAAGCCGTGCGCCAGCAGGAGGCCGCCCATCCGGCGGACGACTTTCGGCCGGTAAGCAAGCTGTTCCCGGCAGCCCAG
>DCDI01000106.1 GCA_002316345.1 Phyllobacteriaceae bacterium UBA1059
GGTCGGCCATCCAGCCGCTGACCGGGATGAAGATCGCGACCGAAACAAGATAGGCCGTCAGCGCCAGCTTCAGCGCGATCGGGCTCGTTTCAATGTCGCGCGCGATGGCCGGCAGGGAGGTCGAGATCACCGTCGAATCCATGTTCTCCATGAACAAGGCGACGGCCAGCACGATGGGAAGCGCGCGATTGAACCCGGCGGTCTTCACAGGAGGCTGGTTTTCGGCGGAAGAAACACGATCCATAGATGGCTATCTTTGTTGTCCGGGCTTCTTTGGACCGGCATCGAACCCTTCGCAAGGCGTAACGTTGGTGTGAAAGGGATTGCCGGCGCGTTCTGCTCGGCCAGCTTACCGAGCATACCCGCTGCCGTGCCTTGTTTTCGCCAACCCTCATTGCTGCCAACCCTGATCGTTACAGGAGAGTTCCATGACCAATGCCTTCGACCGCCGATCGCTGTTCAAACTGGGTGCTGCCGCTGGAACGGCAGCGCTTGTCGCGCCGCAGATCATGACGCGCGCAGCCTTTGCGGACGCGCCGAAACGTCCCGAAGTCGGTAATGCCGGTTTCCACCGTTTCAATCTCGGAAGCTTCGAGGTGACGGTGCTGCTCGATGGCATCCGGCCGGGCGATGGCCCATATCCGACCTTTGGCGCGGATCAGAAGGCCGAAGATGTGGAAGCGCTGATGGTGGAGAATTTCCTGCCGCCCACGCGCATGATCAACCAGTTTAACCCCGTGCTGGTGAATACCGGCAGCGAGCTGGTGCTGTTCGACACCGGCATGGGCCCGGACGGGCGCCAGGCCGGCATGGGCCAGCTGACGCGCCGCATCGCCGATTCCGGTTATTCGCCGGCGGATATCACCACCGTCGTGATCACCCACATGCATGGCGACCATATCAACGGTTTGATCGAAGGCGACCAGCCGGCCTTCATCGGTGCGCGCTATGTGGCCGGTCAGACCGAATGGGACTTCTGGACCTCGCCCGATCGCAAGGGCACGCCGGCCGAAGGCAATGCCAAAGCCGTGCAGGCCAAGGTTGTGCCGCTGAAGGACAAGACCACGTTTATCCAGGACAAGGCTGTGGTGACGCCGGGCGTCACCGCTATGGCTGCACCCGGTCATACGCCGGGCCACATGGTGTTCATGCTGGAATCGCAGGGCCGCAAGCTGCTGCTGACGGCCGATACTGCCAATCACTTCGTCGCCTCCTTGCAGCGGCCGGATTGGGAAGTGTCGTTCGATGTCGACAAGGCGCAGGCAGCGGCGACACGCAAGACGATTTTCGGCATGCTGGCTTCCGAAAAGATGCCCTTCATCGGCTATCACATGCCGCATCCCTCGGTCGGCTATGTCGAGGAGATGGGCCCCGGCTTCCGCTTCGTGCCCGCGACCTACCAGTTCCAGGTCTGAGCCGACGACCGACAGCGCAGGGGATGACGCAAGGCGGCGTCTTCCCTTTCGCCTGTCGGCGTGGTAGCAGCCACTGCCATTCTCCACACGGAAGAAAAGATCAGGCACGCCTCTATGGTGTAGCCCGGTTTCTCATTTCCGCTTTGCAAGGACTGGCATAATGGCGCGCATCATCGAAACCATCACGGGCGCACATGCGCTGACCTTCGACGACGTGCTGTTGCAGCCCGGTCATTCCGAAGTGATGCCTGGCCAGACCGACATCCGCACCAAGATCGCCCACGACATCGAACTCAACCTGCCGATCCTGTCAGCTGCGATGGACACGGTGACGGAAGCGCGTCTCGCAATTGCGATGGCGCAGGCCGGCGGCATCGGCGTCATACACCGCAACTTCACGCCGATCGAGCAGGCCGAACAGGTCCGTCAGGTCAAGAAGTTCGAATCCGGCATGGTGGTCAATCCCGTTACCATCGGCCCGGACGCCACGCTGGCCGATGCCCTGACCCTCATGAAGACGCACAGCATTTCCGGTATTCCGGTAGTGGACAATGCCGGCCTCGGCGGCCCGCGCGTTGGCCGTCTGCTCGGCATCCTCACCAATCGCGACGTGCGCTTTGCGTCGGATCCGAGCCAGAAGGTTCATGAACTGATGACGAAGGAAAACCTCGTCACGGTGAAGGACAATGTCAGCCAGGACGAAGCCAAGCGCCTGCTGCATCAGCGCCGCATTGAAAAGCTCTTGGTGGTGGACGATCAGGGCTATTGCGTCGGCCTCATCACCGTCAAGGACATGGAGAAGTCGCAGCTCAACCCGCATGCGTCCAAGGATGCGCAGGGACGTTTGCGCGTCGCCGCCGCCACCACCGTGGGTGCCGACGGCATAGAGCGCGCCGAGCGCCTGATCGAAGCGGGCGTAGATCTTCTGGTGATCGACACCGCCCATGGCCATTCGCAGCGCGTGCTGGACGCCGTGACGGCGGCCAAGAAGATGTCGAACTCAGTGCGCATCATGGCCGGCAATGTCGCAACCGCCGAAGGCACCAAGGCGCTGATCGATGCCGGCGCGGACGCCGTCAAGGTCGGCATCGGACCGGGCTCGATCTGCACCACGCGTATCGTGGCCGGCGTCGGCGTTCCGCAGCTGTCGGCCGTCATGTCTGCGGCTGAAGAAGCGGACAAGCAGAACGTTTCGGTGATCGCCGATGGCGGCATCAAATATTCCGGCGATCTCGCCAAGGCGCTGGCTGCGGGTGCGGGTGCTGCCATGATCGGGTCACTGCTTGCCGGCACGGAAGAAAGCCCCGGCGAAGTCTATCTGCACCAGGGCCGCTCCTTCAAATCTTACCGCGGCATGGGCTCGGTCGGCGCCATGGCACGCGGTTCGGCTGACCGCTACTTCCAGGCGGAAGTGCGCGACACGCTGAAGCTCGTTCCCGAGGGCATCGAAGGCCAGGTGCCCTACAAGGGGCCAGTCTCCGGCGTGCTGCACCAGCTTGCCGGCGGCCTGCGTGCCGCCATGGGCTATGTCGGCGCACCGACGCTCGGCGAACTGCGTGATCGCGCAACCTTCGTGCGTATTTCCAGCGCTGGTTTGCGTGAAAGCCACGCGCATGACGTGACGATCACCCGCGAAAGCCCGAACTATCCCGGCGTGATGTAAGCGAGGCGATGCGCTTTCTGCGTAATCCCGGTGTTCTGACGGTCGCGGCCATCCCGGTCGCGCTCGTCATGCTTGCCTTTGAGTTCCTCTATCTGCGCCCGCTGACCGGCGGGCAGGCCAGCCTCGACTGGCGCTTCGATGGCTTCAAGCCGATGGAAGCGCTGTCCTGGCTGACCGCACTCGGGCCCCGCGGCCGCGAGGCGGTGCTAGTTTGGCATTATCTCACCGCCGACCTTCTGTTTCCGGTTCTTGTCGGCTTCGCGCTCGGCGGCTTTACCTATTATGCCGCCCGCCGCGTGTCCTTCTTCCGCCGCTTGGCCGATTCGACTTTGCGCAAGCTCTGCGTCCTCTGGATCCTGCCCTATCTCATCGTCGATTACGGCGAGAACATCATGATCTCGGCGATGCTGGTGGACCCCGTCGGCGTCAGCCATTCGCTGATCCGAACGGCATCGGTCTTCGTGATCCTGAAGCACGTCTTCTTCGGCATCGGGCTGATCGTGATTGCGGCGCTCAGCGTGCTGGCACGCCGCGAAGCAAACAGGTCAATGTAAGGCGCCGAGCGTCAGCGCGTCTTCACCTGGAAGGCCACGTCTATATTGCCCCGGACCGCATTGGAATACGGGCACACGGCATGCGCTTGCTTCACGATCGCTTCCGCGGTGGCTTGATCCACGCCCGCAATTGTCACTTCCATCGCAACGGTCAGTGAAAAGCCCTTGTTGTCGTTCGGCTCCATTCCGACGGTCGCTGCGACTTCGATGTCGTCGTCGCCGATCTTGTCCGCCTTGGTGCGCGTGACATGGATCACGGCATTTTCGAAACACGCGGCATAGCCGGCGGCAAAGAGCTGCTCGGGGTTTGTGGCGTTGCCTTTGCCGCCGAGATTTGTCGGTAGTGCTAGGCTCAGGTCCAGCAAACCGTCGTCGCTGCGCACGGTACCCGATCGTCCGCCAACAGCTACGACGCGGGTGGAATAAACTGCTGTCATTATCAAAAACTCCGTTGGGACCAACGCGATATAGGAGCGCCAACCACGCAGAAACAGGCGCAGCGTATGCCTTTATGCGGGCTTCACGNNCCCAGGTCGCGCGGATCAAGGCGCAGAGCTGTTCGCATTCCTGGCCGCGAAGGCCGTTACGGCGTTGGAACAAGGCGATCGCACGGGTCGGTGCCGGCTTGGCGAAAGGCACGATCTTCAGCCCCGCGATCGTGTTGGCGGATGCAACCGCCATTTCAGGAATAAGCGTCACGCCGAGCTCATTCGCCACCATTTGCAGGAGCGTGGTGAGGCTGGTGGCGCCGAAGCGCTTCATGGCGACGGGCTTGACCTGGGTGCAGACGGCCAGCGCCTGTTCGCGCAAGCAATGCCCTTCCTCGAGCAGCATCAGGCGTTCGAGCGCCGGGCTGTCCGGCGGCACGGGCGGCGCGATGAAGTCAGGATCGGAAGCCGGCACCGCCAGAAAGAAGCTTTCGTCGAACAGTGGCGTGGCCATCATCTGCCGGTCTTCGATCGGCAGCGCGGCAACAAAGGCGTCGATCTCGCCGGCCAGCAGCGCATCGGTCAAATGCGGCGTTAGCGCCTCCCGTAACTCCAGCTGGAACGCTGGAAAACTCTGCCGCAGCACAGGCAGGAGAGGGGGCAGCAGATAAGGCGCGATGGTCGGAATAAGCCCGAGCCGAAAGCGCCCCTGCATGGTGGAAGGGCGTCGCCCGCTGCTTTCGAAACTGCGAGTCGATTGAAGGATGCCGGTCGCCTGCGGCAGCAATATCTGACCTTCTTCGGTGAGACTGACCGCACGTCGTGCGCGATTGAACAAGCGGCAACCCAGCACCTCCTCAAGCTCCGCGATCTGTGCCGAAAGCGCCGGCTGCGTCACGCCGCACAAGGCGGCTGCCCGCCCGAAATGCAGCGTTTCGGCGAGCGCCTCGAAATATTCCAGCTGTCGCAGGCTCGTTCGGATCATCACCCCTTCTTATCAAAACAAGAAGAAATGGCAATTTGCGATTATCGCTGATGCGCGTTACCACACAGTCCGAACGAGGATGGGCGATCGCCGATCCTTCAAACCCAGCAGCCTCGCCAGGGAGTTTAATCATGGATGCAGTGACCGACGACAAGACCGAGGGCCAGTGCCCCGTAGCCCATGGCGGTGGTGGAAAGAACGGTGCCCCTGGCGACAAGAAGAAGCCATCGAATCGCGGCTGGTGGCCGGATGCGCTCGACATCGAGATGCTTCATCGCAATTCCGACCTGTCCAACCCGATGGGCGGTGACTTCGATTACGCCGAAGAGTTCAAGACGCTCGACCTCGATGCGGTGATGACGGACCTCAAGGCCCTCATGACCGACAACAAGGATTGGTGGCCGGCCGACTTCGGCCATTATGGCGGTCTCATGGTCCGCATGGCCTGGCACTCGGCCGGCACCTATCGCATCACCGACGGCCGCGGCGGCGCGGGTGCTGGACAGCAGCGCTTCGCCCCGCTGAATTCCTGGCCGGACAATGCCAACCTCGACAAGGCGCGGCGCATGCTGTGGCCAATCAAGCAGAAGTACGGCCGCAAGCTGTCTTGGGCGGATCTGATGATCCTGACCGGCAATGCCGCGCTGGAATCGATGGGCTTCAATACGTTCGGTTTCGCTGGTGGCCGCGTCGACGTTTGGGAGCCGGAAGAGCTTTATTGGGGGCCTGAAGGCACCTGGCTCGGTGACGAGCGCTATAGCGGTGAGCGCCAGCTTTCCGAGCCGCTGGGCGCCGTCCAGATGGGCCTGATTTACGTCAATCCGGAAGGCCCGAACGGCAATCCTGATCCGCTCGCTTCGGCCCGTGACATCCGCGAAACCTTTGCCCGCATGGCCATGAATGACGAGGAAACCGTCGCGCTGATCGCCGGCGGTCATACGTTTGGCAAGACGCATGGCGCGGGCGATCCGTCGCTGGTTGGTCCCGAGCCGGAAAGCGGTGCGCTTGAGGATCAGGGTCTCGGCTGGAAAAGCAAGTACGAAACTGGCCACGGCACCCACGCCATCACCGCCGGTGTCGAAGTCACCTGGACGCAGGAGCCCACCAAGTGGACCAACCTGTACTTCAAGAACCTGTTCGAGAACGAATGGGAACTGACCACGAGCCCGGCCGGTGCCAAGCAGTGGGTGGCCAAGAACGCTGAGCCATCGATCCCGGATGCTTTCGACCCCTCGAAGAAGCATCTGCCGACCATGCTGACCTCGGATCTAGCTTTGCGCGTTGACCCGACCTACGAGAAGATCTCGCGTCGCTTCTACGAGAACCCGGACCAGTTCGCCGACGCCTTTGCCCGCGCCTGGTTCAAGCTGACCCACCGCGACATGGGTCCGCGCGTGCGTTACCTCGGACCCTGGGTGCCGCAGGAAGAGCTGATCTGGCAGGACGTCGTTCCCGTCAACGACCAGCCTCTGGCCGACAGCGATGTAGCAGCCTTGAAGGAGAAGATCCTGGCGTCCGGCCTTTCGGTCGCGCAGCTCGTTTCCACCGCCTGGGCTTCGGCTTCGACCTTCCGTCGCTCCGACAAGCGCGGCGGCGCCAATGGTGCACGCGTTCGCCTGGAGCCGCAGAAGGATTGGGAAGCCAACGAGCCCGCAAAGCTGCAGGCCGTTCTGCAGAAGCTCGAGACGATCAAGGCTGAGTTCGGCAAGTCGGTGACGCTCGCCGACCTGATCGTTCTGGCTGGTGCTGCCGGCGTCGAAAAGGCTGCTCGGGATGCCGGTCTCGACATCACGGTGCCGTTTGCACCGGGTCGCGGCGATGCCTCCCAGGAGCAGACCGACGTTCTCTCCTTCGCACCGCTGGAGCCACGCTATGACGGCTTCCGCAACTACACGCATTCCACCAAGCTGAAGTTCCTGAAGCCGGAAGAGGCTTTGGTGGACCGCGCGCAGTTGCTGACCCTCACAGGTCCAGAATTGACCGTTCTGCTCGGCGGGTTGCGCGTGCTCGGCGCCAACTACGGCGACACCAAGCATGGCGTATTTACGGACAAGCCTGGCACGCTGACGAACGACTTCTTCGTCAACCTGCTCGATATGGCGACCGAGTGGCAGGCACCCGATGCCAATGGCGTCTATCAGGGCGTCGACCGCAAGACCAAGGCGCCGAAGTGGACGGCAACCGGCATCGACCTCATCTTCGGCTCGCATTCGCATCTGCGCGCCTATGCCGAAGTCTATGCCACGACCGACTCCAAGGAGAAGTTCGCACGGGATTTCGTCGCAGCTTGGGTCAAGGTCATGAACGCTGACCGCTTCGACATCCAGAAGCCGGATCGCCTCGAGGGCTGAGGCTTTCGTCCATCAAGTTGAAAGGGCTGGGAGCAATCCCGGCCCTTTTCTTTTTCCCACCATCTCGCTAGCAATGTCGCGAACGGGTCAATCCGAACACGGGAAATACCGATATGCGTCTTGGCGGTCGGCTTGCGGCAGCAATTGAAGTCCTGTCCGACATGGAAAAGCGTCACCGCCCTGCGGCCGACGCTTTGAAGGACTGGGGCCTGTCCCATCGTTTCGCCGGGGCCGGCGACCGCGCCGCGATCGGCAACATCGTTTATGACGCGCTGCGGCGCCGTCGTTCCGCCGCCTGGCA
>DCDI01000127.1 GCA_002316345.1 Phyllobacteriaceae bacterium UBA1059
GGTCGCGGTTGCGGCCGGCATGGGGCCGATCGCGCTGGGCACCGACGGTGGCGGCTCAATCCGCATTCCCGCCGCCTGCTGCGGCGTCGTCGGCTTCAAGGCGACGCTTGGCGTCATCCCGCACCTTCAGCTGCCCGACCTTTTCGGCGCCAATTCCTATGTTGGCCCAATGGCCCGCAACGTCGCCGATGCTGCCCTGCTCTTCGAAGCCATTGCCGGCCCGGATACGCGGGATCCTTACGGCCAGGCAGCCCACCAGTTGCATGAGGCGGGCAAAGTCTCGCTGAAAGGCCTGCGCATTGCCTACATTGCTAATGGCGGCGCCCGCGTGGAGCGTGAAGTCGCCGCCATCACGCGCAGCGCCGTCGAAAAGCTGGCGCGTGAAGGCGCGATGGTCGAGGAAACCGAGATCGACTTCAAATCCTACGAGCCAGTATTCCTGACCATGCTCCGCGTCGGCCTTGCCGCCCGCGCGGGTCCGGCAGTGAAGGGCCGCGAGGACATGGTGGCGACGTCGCTGATCGACACATTCGCCCTCGGTAAGTCCTACTCTGCCGTTGCCTTTTCGCAGGCGACGAACGCACGCACCCTGCTCTTCAACCAGTTCCAGGATCTCTTCGGGCGTTTCGACCTTATCGTCTCGCCGACGCTGACCGCCCCGCCGCTCCCGATCGACATCGACCCGACCGGAGATATAGAGATCGATGGCCACAACGAAGGCACGGTGCGCGGCGCTTGGTATCCATTCACCTTCCCTCAGAACCTTACCGGGCACCCCGCAATTTCGATCCCATCAGGTCGCACCTCGAAAGGCCTCCCAATCGGACTGCACATCTGTGCGCCATGGTATCGCGATCGGTCGCTTTTGAAGATTGCTGAACTAATGGAGCAGCGTCTGGGCTGACGCGACGCAAGGTAAGCGAGAATGGGTTCGCGACCTCATTACCTAGCTTGCCGTTTTGGCTGCACAAGAACCCGAGAACTTGATGCCGTAAGTTGAGCCCGAGTCCTACATGCAGTCTCACCCCTGGATGGTTGCGCAAGCGTAAAGCTACGCTGCAAGCAAAAAGCGTTGGGTATTCCCGCCAAAAAACGACGGACAATCGAAGGGGGGA
The DNA here is from genome assembly GCA_002316345.1 of Phyllobacteriaceae bacterium UBA1059. Taxonomy (GTDB): domain Bacteria; phylum Pseudomonadota; class Alphaproteobacteria; order Rhizobiales; family Rhizobiaceae; genus Tianweitania. The sequence continues at coordinate 1,116 of DCDI01000127.1, forward strand.
TGTACGGCGACGCTGCGATCCGAGGGTTGGACGGTGAACGCCAAACGTGTCGAGCGCATCTGGCGGCGGGAGGGGCTGAAAGTTCCCCAGAAGCAACCGAAGGGCGTCTCTAGCTTAACGATGGATCGTGCATCCGGCTTTGGCCCGAGCACCCAAACCATGCCTGGTCCTATGACTTTGTCGAAGGCCGGACCCGTAATGGCCGGAAGTTCCGCATGCTCAACATCATCGAAGAGTTCACCCAAGAGTGCCTGGCGATCAGGATCGACCGCAAGCTCAACTCAACCGACGTCATCGACGTTCTGTCAGACCTGTTCATCCTGCGCGTTGTGCCTTGCCATGTTCGTTCCGACAACGGCCCGGAGTTCATCGCCAAGGCCGTGCGCGACTGGATCGTGGCCGTTGGCGCCAGGACCGCGTTCATCGAACCGGGAATCCTTTGGGAGAACGGCTACTGCGAGAGCTTCAACTCGAAGCTGCGCGACGAACTGCTCAACGGTGAGATCTTCTGCAGCCTCGCCGAGGCAAAGGTCGTCATCGAGGCATGGCGGCGCTACTACAACACCCGAGAGGCCGCGCTCATCACTCGGTTACAAACATCCGGACCAGAGGCCATCGTCTGGCCGCCGTAGCCACCTGGTGCACCTCCATCATCGGCACAGGCGATGGCCCCAAAGCCGATCATGCATTAGGACTGAAGCCAAACCATCTTATGGGGTCAGGCCAGCAGAGACTCGGAACGCGTTCCTCCAATGCAGCAAGCTGAGCAACAGCCAAGTCGTCGGATGGTTGTTGCCTTACAAGGTCTGGCAACCGGCGTAGGGAGCTTTGTAGCTTCATAAACTTACGCTGGATATGGGCTGATGCAGGGCGTCCCATTGTGAACGAGCCCCCAAAATTTTTTGCTGCCCAGTCATCTATAATGGTTCCTTGGTCGGTATACCTGCATTCTTGGTTTTACCGTCAACTTGATGCTCGGCGTCGAAGGCCAATGAAATAATGTTAGCTCCGGCTTGGATGACGGGGGATGGATGCGCCGCTTACGGCAGTTGGTGCGACCACGTAGGACAAGGACGCGTCGCGGGATCAATACGCTTGTCGCGCCAGCTGAAATGCGCAGCGCGACGCTGCAAGTATCGACCTATTGAGAGACCCACTTATGCACTGAGGCTTACCCGGCTCATAAATGGCCTCTTCAATCGACCTGATTTTTGAGCAAAAAGGAACTTTTCTCGTTTCAGCAAAAAATTCTTTCAGTAAAGACTATAACTGATACATCCGATTTCTTTTTACAGCAGCGGGGTTCCAGTGCCAGATCTTAGACGGAATCGGACTACGGTGGTCATCGGTGGCGGCATCATCGGCCTGACGATCTGCATAGAGCTCCTTAAAGCCGGCCATCGGGTTATCCTTGTTGAACCTGGAGATGTTGGAGGAAAGCAGTCTGCATCTTACGGAAATGGTGCCTGGATCAACCCAGGCGCAATCATGCCTATATCAGTGCCAGGTCTGTGGAAGCGTGTACCTGGCTTTCTCCTGGACCCAACGGGTCCTTTCGTCATCCGCTGGCGTTACCTTCCGCAGCTTCTTCCTTGGCTTGCCCGCTTTATTGCGGCGGGGCGAAGTTGGGAACGGATAGAGAAGTGTGCAGCGGCACGCTTCCAGCTTTGTCGCGATACGGTCGAGGATCACCTTGCGTTGGCAGAAGAAGCAGGTGTCACTTCCCTTGTACGTCGATCGGGACTTCACTTTGTCTACCGCGACCGCTCTGAATATCTTCAAAATTCAAGAGAGTGGACTATGCGCATACGATTTGGCCTGCGGGTTAGCGAAATCAATCAGGCCGAACTCCGGCAATTTGAGCCCACACTCTCTGGAGACTATACTTTTGGTGCCAGCATTGATGACGGAGCCTTCCTTCTGGATCCTGGCGAATATTGCGCGGCACTGGAACGTCTCTTTATCAGTCGTGGCGGCGAGCGCGTCTGTGGATATGCTAGAAGGCTAAACACAGAGCAGGATCGTTTGAAGTCCGTACAAGTCGATCAAACAACTTTGGATTGTGATCGAGCTGTGATCGCCGCGGGTGCCTGGTCTGCCACCCTCGCCCGCCAAGTAGGCGACAAGATCCCACTGGTGTCAGAACGAGGGTATCATGTGGTCGTCGAGATGGGCGACGACATGCCCCGCAACACGCTCATGCCAAGCGACGGCAAGATGGCGGTAACGCCAACGTCGGGTGGCTTGCGACTCGCTGGGCAAGTCGAACTCGCGTCGGTTGACGCTGCGCCCGATTGGCGCCGTACGGACATCCTGCTCAGTTTCGCCCGCAAGATGTTCACTTCAAGCGCCGCCCAGAAGGCAAAGGTCGTGGATCGATGGATGGGCCACCGTCCTTCAACACCTGACGGTTTGCCTTCGATCGGAACAGCGACGGGTTGCCCGGACGTCGTGCATGCTTTTGGACATGGCCACTCCGGTCTCTGCCAGGCCCCTGCCACCGCGAAGCTCGTGCGTGCCTTGATTGACGGGACCCATCCGCCCTTCGACAGCGCTCCTTACATGCCGCAGAGGTTCCAGTGATGAGCGAGCAGTTGCTCTACCTATCGCGTTCTGACATCATTGAACTTGCTATAACTCCTGAAGAGGCACGTCAGGCCATAAATTCGGGGTTCAGAGACCATTTCGCGGGATTGAACCGCGCTTTGCCGAAAACTTCCTTGGATATTGGGCCCGGCCACGGTTTTCAGTCCATGTCGGCGGCATCTCAGGCGAAGCAAGCAGCCTGCATGAAATGGGTTGCAATGGCTCCTGTCGCCGCTGGCGGATCAGGACGCGGGATCAACGGGATCGTTTGCGTTAATGATTACGAAAGCGGAACGCCTTTGGCGATTATGGATGGAGACGAGCTGACCTTGATACGCACCGCAGCTATGTCTGCGGCTGCCGCTGCCTACCTTGCGCCCCCGGAGCCGCAATCGATTGGTATGGTGGGATGCGGCGAGCAGGCATATGCCCACCTCAACGCTTTCCGTAGCCTGTTCCCCAGCCTGAGTGAGATCATAGCCTTCAGTCGAAGCCGCTCGTCCGCCGAGCAACTTTGCCGAAAGGCTCGCGAACAAGGCCTGGATGCTTCGTACGCTGACGTTTCAGCAGATCTGCTTAGCCGATCCGACATCGTCATCTCTATGGTGCCAGGTGCGCCGGGACTCGAAGCCTTCCTTGATGCGCGGCTACTGCGCCCATCCAGTTTTGTATCGGCCGTTGACATAGGCCGTAGTTGGTTGCCCGACAGCTTCGCCGCATTCGACCGGCTCGCAACTGACAGCCTTGCCCAGAGCAAGGCACCCTATGACGTTAACGGAAAGCCCGTCTCAACTGCTCTCTTCGACAGCGATCTTGCAGGCTTGGCAGGGGGCGGCACTCCGAAGCGAGTTTGTGGCAAGCGATCTCTATTCTGCTTCCGCGGCTTCGGTCTTGGTGACCTGGCGCTTGCGGGCCTAGCGCTAGCACGCGCACGGGAGATGAAGATCGGAACCGTTCTACCCAGGTAGAGCCTAGGTCCGCGGTCGATGAGAGACCGCAGGCCAGAAGCAGCCGCTTTTGCAGCGCCCCATGTGCTAACGGATGCGAATAGGCGAAGGTGCCGCTTCTCTCTACGCTTGCGGCATTAAGCGCATTCAAGCTCTGCCCCAGCCATGTTGTCTGCAGCCATGGCCGGACTTGTATTCGGATTGCAAGGTAGCCGGATAAGCAGAAGATTGCTTAGTTTTTGCATTGGAACACCTTCTAAGCTCTTCCGCTCAATTTGAACTTGGAAGGCGACGATCCAGTGTGCTCGCGGAACGCACGCGCGAAATGCCCGGCGTTGACGAAGCCGCATTGATACGCGATCTCGGAAATCGGCAATTCAGTTTTGCGAAGGAGTGACTTCGCCCGCTCGATCCGCAAGGTCATATAGGCATGCCCGGGACTTATCGACAAATTCGCCGAAAACAGTCGCTCCAGCTGACGTGGCGAGCAGTTTGTCCGCGATGCGATCTCGCTTACCGCTAGAGGCTCTAAGCAGTGATTTTGCATTAATAGGAGGGCTTGCCGGACCTTGAAGTTCGACACCTCGCCAAACAGGTTCTTGCTGGGCTGCAAGTCTCGATGGGTCCGAATGCGATCAAGCAGCAGGATCTCGGCAGCTTTTTCTGCCTCGCGCTCTCCGAGCGTCTTGGCAACGAGGGAAGCGGCAAGATCTGCAGCACCCGCTCCGCCGGCGCAGGTCGTTCGACCCCTGTCTATCAGAAACAACCGATCGGCTATCGCTTGGACGGCAGGATACGCTGATTGGAAGTCGGCAAGGTGCAGCCAACTGACACATGCTTTGTAGCCGTCTAGAAAGCCGTGCTCGGCCAGCGCAAAAGTTGCTGTGCAAAGCCCTATGATCGGCTTCTTTGCGCCTGCTGCTTGTTGCAGGAAGGCGATCTGCTCGCGCCCAAGAGATTTTGCCTTTCCCAGCAACCCTCCAACCAAGACAACAAAGTCGAAGTTGCCGGCATGAGATAGTTCAGCGGTTGGCAGAATTTCCAATCCGCAGCTTGATCGGATCGGCAGTCCCCGTGTCCCGAGGACCTGCCAGTCAAATGCGATGCGCCGGCTCCGATCCGCTTCGTCGCCCGCCAGCCGCAACGTGTCCACAAAGAGCGAGAACGGAGAAAGGGTGAATTCGTGGATCAGAATGAAGGCGAAGCGTATCGTCATTTCAATCACAGCCCCGACTCGTCCAACTCTTCAGATTTCCACTGTGATCAAAGCGCGCGGCTAGATAGATTGGCTTGTTCCATCCTTGTCCAGCCCTCCGCTGCCGCGCGGTCCAATCATCGCGTTCATGACCTCGCGCAACGTAACAAGCCCGAGCGGTTTGCCGTCTGCATCCGCGACCTCCAGGCGGTCAGCGCCTGTGTTTCGCAAAACTAGACTCGCTTCCTCCAAGGTCGCTTCCTCAGAAATGGTCGGGGATGAGCTGGGACCTTCAGTTTTAGGCAACGTAGAAGTGATTGATTTCACCCGGATCACGCGGCCGTAATTGACCGTTTCCACAAAGCGCGTGATGTAATCGTTAGCCGGGCGCATCAGAATATCCTGGCTCGTGCCTTGTTGCACAACTTCGCCGTCTCGAAGAATAGCGATACTGTCACTCAGGCGTAGCGCTTCATCTAGGTCATGCGTGATGAAGATGATCGTCTTGCGAATTTCCTTCTGAAGGTCGAGAAGGACACTCTGCATGTCCACGCGGATCAGCGGGTCAAGCGCGGAAAAAGCTTCATCCATCAGCAGGATCGGCGCATCGTTGGTGAGCGCACGGGCCAGGCCGACGCGCTGCTGCATGCCGCCTGAAAGCTGGTTGGGGTACTTTGTCTCGAAGCCCTTCAGGCCGACGCGTTCGATCCAGCGCATAGCAGACTCAAGCTGTTGTGCCCGGGGTACGTTTCGGACCTTCAGGCCGTAAAGAGTATTTTCCAGCACGTTCCGGTGGGGCAGAAGGCCGAATTTCTGGAAAACCATCGCCGTTTTGTTGCGGCGGAAGTCACGCAGCTGACTCGCATCAAGCGAGACGACGTCAGTGCCTTCGACCAGAACCTGTCCCGCAGTTGGTTCTATAAGTCTGTTGATATGACGAATAAGGGTCGATTTGCCAGAGCCAGAGAGGCCCATAATGACCTGCAGCGACCCGGCCGCTACATCGATATTGATGTCTCGCAGCCCAAGAACCTGATTGTGGCGGCTCAACAACTCCGCCTTCGTCATGCCCTTCTTCACATCATCCAGATGCGCGGCGGACGACTTACCAAAGATCTTGGATAAACCCTGGATCTTCACGCTCGCCGTGTTGGTGTTGGCACGATCAAGCATGGGCCACCTCTAGGTGCTTCTGAAGCCGGCGGCCATAGGCCTGGCTCACGCGATCGAAGATGATGGCGATGCCGACGATGGCCAGCCCGTTGAAGACGCCCAGCGTGAAATATTGGTTCGAGATCGCCTTCAGCACTGGTTGCCCGAGCCCTGGCACACCGATCATCGCCGCAATGACGACCATGCCCAGCGCCATCATGATGGTCTGGTTGATACCCGCCATGATCGTCGGCAGTGCAAGCGGAAGCTGCACATTTGTAAGCATCTGCCAACCCGAAGACCCGTAGGCGTCCGCCGCCTCTACGACGTCTTTGTCGACGAGCCGGATACCAAGATTGGTCAGGCGGATGATGGGAGGGACGGCAAAAATGACCACGGCGATCAGACCGGGTACCCGGCCGATGCCGAGCAGCATGACAACGGGAATGAGATAAACGAAGCTCGGCATCGTCTGCATGACGTCGAGAACGGGGTTCAGCACGTTTTGCAGCCGGTCAGACCTCGACATCGCAATGCCGACGGGAATGCCGATTGCGACGGCAAGTATGGTGCATACCAGGATCATTGACACAGTCTTCATCGTGTCGATCCACATGCCAAAAAATCCGATCAGCAACAGGGCCATGACGCAGGCAATTGTAAGACGAAGGCTGCGGCTGGCGGCCCAGGCAAGACCTGCAACGACCACGATGATCACCAACCAAGGCGTATTCGTCATCAACCACTCGAACTGGATCAAGAGGTATTGCAACGGCCGGAAAAGGTCTTCGATGCCCGAACCATAGCTCCGCGTGAACGTGCGAAACCCTTCGTCGATGGACTTCTTCAGGGCTCTTAGCGAAGCGTCGTCCATCTGGGGGAATGACTCGATCCACTCCATACCCATTCCTTCCATAAGCTTGACAGCTTGTGTCGTAAGCCATGCATTTACATGCAAGATTTTGTATATCACTTGTATACTTGGTTGACACAATCCGGATCAAGCGTCCAGTGTCGCTGTTCATCGTTCTTGTGGCCAAGGCCTATGATTGTCGCTTCAAAGCCAAAGCACGGTGGATCAATCCTCACCTGAAGGCACACCAATGAACAGAAAACATCTTTTTCTTGCGCCCTTGCTGCTAACGCTCGGGCTTGCATCTCCCGCCATGGCCGATTGCGGTGAAGTCACGATTGCCAATATGAATGCCCAAACAGCGGAGGCCCTTGCGGCCATCGATGAATTCATCCTGACGAATGGGTTCGGTTGCAGTGCAAGCCAGGTTTCGGGCGATACCGTGCCTGCAATCACTTCGATGATCGAGAAGGGCCAACCGGACATTATCCCGGAAGCTGCCCTCACCGTGGTTCCCGACCTGATCAAGCAAGGCGTGGATGCCGGCGCGATTGTGGAAACGGTTGATCCTCTTTCCGGTTCAGGCGAGCAGGGTCTGTGGGTGCCAAAGGCCCTTGTAGACAAATATCCCGAAGTCGCCACGCTGAAGGGCGCGCTGGCGCATCCCGAATTGTTCCCCGATCCGGAAGATCCGTCAAAGGGCGCAATCTACAACGGAGCGCAGGGCTGGGGCTCGACCATCGTCACGGCTCAGCTCTTCAAGGCCAATAAGATCGCCGAGTCCAACTTCAACCTGGTGGATCCAGGATCCCTTGCGGGTCTCGACAGTGCTATTTCGCGCGCCAACGAACGCGGCACCGGCATCATCGCCTATTATTGGTCTCCGACCGGCTTGCTTGGACGCTACGAGATGGTGAAGGTCGACCTGGGCGTGCCTCACGATCCCCAGGAATGGACCCGGTGCAGCACTAAGGCTGATTGTGCCGATCCCAAGCCAAACAACTGGCCGGCGGACAGCAAGTTGACGCTTGTCTCCAAACCGTTCGCCGAAAGGCAGGATCCCGCAATCATGGATTACCTGAACAAGCGCGCGCTCGATCGCGACACGATCAATGAGCTGCTTGCATGGATGACCGAGAACCAGGCTCCAGGCGATGTCGCTGCCGAGCACTTCCTAACGGAGAAAGAAGCGGTGTGGTCGAAATGGCTTGCCCCTGATGTGGCAGCCAAGGTCAAAGAGGCACTTTGACAAAGAGGCTCCGCCGAATGCAGCGGAGCCTGTTCCTCTCGATCATCCCATCGATCGGAGGGCTTCCAACACCAACCGGTAGAAGCCGGCTGCATCCACATCGGTTAGCCAATGCACGTTGGCTGGCCGACCAGTGACTTCGTTGCGATCAACTACGGTTTGCCCGTAACACAGTCCGGTACCGGTCTCGACCGCGACGTTCCAGCGTTCGCCCTTGAAGAGATCAGGCTGCAGAAGCCATGCGATCACGGCCGGATCGTGAAGCGGGCGCGGTTTGTCTGCACGCGCGTAGCCGGCGTAGAATTCAAGCAGTCCAAGCAGTTGCCAGCTCACCTGACCCCCGATAGCTGCGACCTCCTCGATCCAGTTCAGGTCAACCAGCAGTTTGGTGGTGATGTCCAGCGAAACGACCACCTTCGGGACAGGCGAGCCGAAAACCCGATCTGCTGCATGCGGATCGGCGAAGATATTGAACTCAGCGACAGCAGACATGTTGCCGCCGGCAGTCTGCGAGCCGCCCATCAAGACCACCTGAGCGATCCGGCTTGCCAGATCCGGGCGCTTGGCCAGGACGAGCGCGATATTGGTCAAGGGGCCGAGAGCGCAGATCGTTACCGAGCCAGGCGCCTCTGCGTCCAACATCTCGATGATCCAGTCTGGCGCGAAGGAACTTCCCAGCGGTGTGGATGAAGGCGCCAAATCCCAGCCTTGCATGATGCCATCGCCGTGGATCGCTTCCGCGAAGATCGGCTGCGCAACGAGGGGTGCCGGTGCGCCTTTGAAGACTGGTATGTCCTCGCGCTTGGCAAGCTTCAGGATCTTCTGCGCATTGGCGGCAGTATGATCGACAGCGATGTTTCCCGCCACAGCAGTAATGCCTAGGACGTGAAGGCGCTCATGATGCGCCAACGCCAGGATAATCGCGAACGCATCGTCTTGGCCCGGATCTGTGTCGATGATGATGGAGCGTTTCGACGCTGAAGCCGTACTAGCTGCTGTTTCGGAGGAAATCTCCGTCTGCTGCTTCATTGTTCCTTCCTGCATTAAGATCGTCCGGCTGGGAATATAGCCGCTTCTAGCTCCACCCATGTCGTCCGTCCAATCGATCGGGACGCTACAAAAACCCCTCTTTGAAGCTACAATTATCATATTTCATCTTTGTTTTGCCGCATCTACGGTCCCGGGTAACCACGGTGTCCGGCACAAGCCGTGCATCAGCGCACGGTTTGACCAGGCTGAGCGCGGCAAAAAGGGGAACTTTGTTCATGATAAAGATGCTCGCTTCCGTGCTCGCGGGAGCAATCGCGCTGATGCCTGTCGCATCCTATGCCGATACCTGCTCCAACGATGGCCTTAAGCGTATCGAATCGCGCGGCAAGCTGGTTGTGGGCGTAAAGGCCGACTACAAGCCGTTCGGTTACCGTGACGAAAACGGCAAGATCGTCGGCTACGAGATCGACATGGCCCAGAAGGTAGCCGATACGCTCGGCGTCGGCCTGGAACTGGTGCCGGTCATCGCCTCGAACCGCATGCAGTTCCTGCAGCAGGGTCAGATCGACCTGATGATCGCGACCATGACAGACACGCCCGACCGTCGCGCCATCGTCGGTATCGTGGGTCCGAACTATTACGCATCCGGCACCACAGCCTTGGTTCCGAAGGCTCTGAAAGTCACCAAGTGGGACGATCTGCGCGACAAGCCGGTTTGCGGCAATCAGGGCTCCTTCTACCTCCAGACGATCGAGCAGAAATACGGCGCCAAAATCCTGGCTTTCGGCAATGCCGCCGAGGCCAAGCAGGCTCTGCGCGACAAGAAGTGCGTCGCCTTCGTTTACGACGACACCTCCATTCGCGCCGACTTCGAAGCCGGCGGCTGGGATGACTTCGAGATTCCGCTTCAATCCGAGGATTTCACGCCCTGGGGCATGGCCGTTGCAAAGGCCGACGAGAAGTGCGCGTTGGGCGAGCTCGTCTCCGGTCTTCAGTACAATTGGCATCGTGACGGTTGGCTGATCGATCTCGAAAAGAAGTGGAACATGCATCCAAGCCCTTATCTCGTGCAGATGCGCGAAAAGCTGGCTGATCCGCAGGCTAAGTAAGTCAGCGCTTCTGCATGACCGATTTTCAGGCTTTCTTCCGGGACCTCGCAGCGTCGTCCCCGGAATGGAACTTCATCTGGTTGTATGATGCGCGCCAAATGGCGCGTATCATATCCGGCATCGCGACGACCATCGAACTCAGCCTTCTGTGCCTGGTGTTCTCGGTTGTGATCGGCGTGCTCGGCGCTTGGGGCCAAGGTTCCAAGAGCCGCATCATACGCGCTCTGGTCAACGGTTATGTCCAATTCTTCCGCAACACTCCGCCCCTGCTGCAATTGCTGTTCTTCTACTTCGCGCTAGGGCAGTTTACACCCAGCTACAGCCCTGACGGCTGGCTGGAAGTGCCCATCATCTCCAACTTCGGCTGGGCCGTCATTTCGCTGTCCTTCTTTGCCGGCGCGTTCAATATCGAGATCTTCCGAGCGGGTGTCGAAGCGGTGCCGAATGCCACGCTCGAAGCGGCAGAATCCTTGGGCATGAGCAGGCTGCAGGCTTATACCAATGTGGTGTTCCCGCTGGCCTTGAGGACCTCCATGCCGGCTCTGTCGGCCAATCTGATCAACCTCGTAAAGACGACCAACCAGGCCTTCGCGATCGCGGTTCCCGAACTGCTTTACCAGTCCGTGTCGATCTGGAACGACTTTCCGTCTGCCCAAAAGCCGACGATGCTGCCGTTGCTCGTTTCGTATCTCACGCTTGTGGGCCTGCTGTCGCTTGGCATCGCTTTTTGCGAACGCAAAATGAGGATCCCCGGCTATGGCATCTAGGAATTCATCCAAGCATGGAAGGCTGGATGTGCTCCCCGTCGCCAAACCATTCCGCCTTAACACAGCACTCCCTGACGAGGTGCACCTGGCCCGCTGGCTCGGGAGCCTGCCGCTGACATGGGTCTTGCTCTGCCTGGCCTTATGGCCAACCATGGCCCTAGCTCAATCCGGCGTAACCGCATTCAACGCGTTTGAACGGCTGCTGCGATGGATCCCGTTCCTGTTCATGCAGGGCTTTCTGTTCAATGTTCTGATATCGGTCCTGGCTATGGCGATCGGCACCGTTCTCGGTGTCTTGCTGGGGCTCGGGCTAACGTCACGCACGCCGCTGATCCGCAAGCCGGTCCAGGCTTACGTGGCCTTTTTCCGCAATGCGCCCTGGCTTGTTCTGCTTTTCATCATTCTTCTGGCTTTCCCGTTCCAGGTCACGCTTTTCGGCTGGGTGATCCCGGTTCCAGGCTGGATGAAGACGGTCATCGGCCTGGCGCTGCCTGTTTCCGCGAACATTGCGGAAGTCGTGCGTGGCGGCATCCAGTCCGTGCCGACCGCTCAATGGGAAGCTGCGGAGTCGCTTGCTTTTACGCGTCAGCAAACGATGTGGCAGATCATTCTGCCGCAATGCGTTAAGCGCATGCTGCCGCCATGGATGAACTGGTACGCAATTCTTACCATGTCGACGCCGCTCTGTTCGCTGCTCGGCGTGAACGAGGTGATCAGCCTGACCCGTCAAGCGATGGAATCCGAAGGCAACCGGCCTGAGCTTCTGGTACCTTTCTACGGGTTCTGCCTAATCCTGTTTTTCCTATACTGCTATCCGATCGCGCGTTTCACCAAGCGACTCGAGCGCAAGTTCGCCGTCAAATCATGAAGGGCGCGAAAGCATGACCTCCTGGACTGCCGACCAGCCGATCGTTCGTATCCACGACGTTCACAAATCCTATGGCCACATCGAGGTGCTGAAAGGCATCAGCATGAACATCATGAAGGGCGAGGTCGTTTGCATCATCGGCCCTTCCGGTTCAGGAAAATCGACTCTGATCCGTTGCATCAACGCCCTGAACGACATTCAGCAGGGATCGATCCAGGTGGAAGGGCAAGAGGTTCACGATCCCAAGCTGGACAAGCTGGCACTGCGCCGCAAGGTCGGCATCGTCTTCCAGCAATACAACCTCTTTCCCCACAAGACCGCGCTGCAGAACGTGATGATGGCGCCAATCAAGGTGCTGAAGGAAAAGCCTGCGGAAGTGGAAGCGCGCGCGCGCAGCTTGCTCAAGAAAGTGCGGCTGGAAGGCAAAGAAAACCAGTATCCCGGCGAGTTGTCAGGCGGCCAACAGCAACGCGTTGCCATTGCCCGCTCGCTTGCCATGCAGCCGGATGTCATGCTGTTCGACGAAGTGACTGCGGCTCTCGATCCCGAGACCGTCAAGGAAGTTCTCGTTACGATCAAGGATCTGGCCGCCGAGGGGATGACCTGTATTCTCGTCACGCATGAAATGAACTTTGCGCGCGAAGTGGCCGACCATGTTTATTTCACGGATAAGGGCCTGATCGTCGAAGACGGTCCACCGGAGGTCCTCTTCACCAACGCCAAAGATCCGCGTACCCGCAGCTTCCTCAACCAGCTGCTTTGATGCGAGCTAAGTGCGCACAGCCCAACTGATTAAGGCAGCCGTGACCACCGTGAGCAGGCCACGGCTACCTCTCTTAGACGTTGGCGATCGCAGTTTGCCCCAGGATCCTTTGCAGCGATCCAACTGCCGACTTCGGGGTATAAGCGCCTGTCACGCCGCCAAGTGACATCGAACTGACCGTAATGTCCCATTGCAGCGTTTGCCCGGAAACGGCAATGTGATGCTTCATGGCCTTTGTGTGGGGATCGGCGACAACCACGCTTCGCGTCCGATCGAAACCGATACCTGCAAGGGCAACCGCCGCGTGAACATTGACGTTGCGTGGAAAGCGCGCACAGGCGTCCCTTGTCGAACCCTCGAAGACGATACCCCTTGCATCGGCGGCTTCTCCCAGGCTTGGGCCGCTCTTCGTCGTGGTAATGACGACCTCGTCGATCTGGTCGCGACCATCGGCGAGGCCATCCAGTCCAAGAACCGCACCATGCGGAAGAAAGAAGCGCGTCCCAGCCGCTGCCGCGGCATCCTGAATGGCCCTTTCGACACCTGCATCAGACAATGCCGAGCAGCTGAAGCCGCATAGATCTGAATGCGCCAAAATTCGCGGGCCCGCCGAGGCGAGAAGATCAGGCGTCGCGGCTTCAAGAACGAGGTCGACTTTTCGTGCGATCGCTTCCTCGATGTCGTCGATGATGAAGTCGGTAATGGCAGGATCGCGCCCAGGCTTGTTGCGGCCGGACGGTGCCAGAACATAGTCCACGCGCACAGTAGAAAGCGACTGGATATGGTCGAACAAAGCTTGACCGATTACGCCGGCGCCGATGATGCCAACTGTCTTGTATGTCATGATGTTGCCTGCAGAGATCGGTGGGCGGCGTTAGCCTTGTTGATCCGGGTTACCCGCTACGGGCAGCCGGATCAACAACGGGAAGCGCGCATGCGCCTGCCGAGCTACGATTTCCCGTAATGCGCGGCAACGAAGTCCGTCGAGAACTTGCCGCTTTCCACATCGCTGTCCAACAGAGACCTATCCCGTTCAGTCGGCGAGCCATAACCGCCCGCTCCCGGCGTCTCGATCACGGCTGCCATATCGGGTGTCAGGCGGATGCCGGTCGCCTTGGAGGGCAGGCTTTGTTCCCCACCTTGCCCGTCCAGCTTCAGAAACCGGCCAGGTCTGCCGGCTTTGCCGCCGAAGATACCCCAGGGCTGATTCCGGAACCGCTCGCCCACGCCGTTGAATTCGCAATCATGATCGACGGGCCGAATGGTGCGACGGATGCCGAGACCACCGCGGAACCGCCCTGCCCCGCCGGAGTCTTCCACCAGCGCATATTCTTCGACCCGAAGCGGATACTCGATCTCGATCGCTTCCACCGGAAGATTGGAGGTGTTGGTGATGTTGACCTGAACACCGTCCTTGCCGTCCTTGGTTGCCCGCGCACCCATGCCGCCGCCAAGGGTTTCGAGATAGATGTACTGCTTGTTTGAACGTGGATCGATACCGGCGAAGACCGCGCTGGTATTCGCGCCATTGGCCGCACCGATTGCCCGGTCCGGCAGCGCGTTCGCCAGAGCGCCGATCACCACATCAACCACGCGCTGGCAGGTATTCGCGCGCAACGCGACGGAAGCAGGTGCAACGCAATTCACGAAGGAGCCAAGCGGCGCCCGGATTTCCACCGCGTCGAAAATGCCTTGATTGTTCGGCACTTCCGGATCGAGCAAAGCCTTGAGCGAAAAGCAGACCGCCGATTGTGTCGCATTCAGGGTCAGGTTGAAGTTGCCGGGAACCTGTTTGTGGGAACCCTCAAAATCAAAGACGATGTTTTCGCCGGATTTGCGAATTACCAGGTTGATCTTGATGTCCTCGGTGCCAGCGCCATCATCGTCCATGACATCGGAAAACGCGTATTCGCCATCCGGCAACTGAGCGATGGCACCCCGCATCCGCAAATTCGTGCGGCGCACGATGTCTTCGAACACGGCTTCCATATAGGATGCGCTGCTGCGAGCCATGAACTCCTGCAGGCGCCGTTCTCCAAGACGAGCAGCCGCGATCTGAGCATTGAGATCGCCTTTTCGCTCTTCAGGCAGGCGCATGTTCAGGAGCAGAATGCGCATCATGTCGTCCTGCAGCGCACCCTTGTTATATAGACGAACGATCGGGATCCGAAGGCCTTCCTTGTAGATCTCATCAAGCCCGCCAGACATGGAGCCGATGGCAGCACCGCCGACATCTGCATGATGCACGATGTTGGCAACGAAGCCGACTAAACGCCCTTCACCGAACACGGGGATCGCAAGGTTGATGTCGGGCAGATGGGTCCCGCCGGCGACATGCGGGTCATTTCCGATGAAGATATCGCCTGGCGCGATCGTGTCGCCATACTGGTCGAGAATGTACTTCATCAGGCCGGCCATCGAGGCCAGATGGATCGGAAGCGCATATTCCGCCTGCACGATCAGCCGCCCTTGCGCATCGGCAATCGCCGTGGAGTGATCGTGCCGCTCCTTGATGTTGGTGGAAAAAGCGCTGCGCATGATCGTCAGGAAGCACTCGTCCGTGACCGACTTCAGCCCATTCCAGCTGATTTCGAGCGCGATCGGGTCGAGCGGCGTTTTATTGAGCATCGTCGATCTCCAGAATAAGGCTTAGCGCCGGGTCGACGGTCAGGGTCGCCCATGGCGGCACCACAGTCGTGGTGTCGAACTGCGTAATGATCGCCGGCCCTTGAATCTGCACGCCTGCTTCCAGCGTGCTGCGCGGATAGATCGGCGTGGACACCGGCTTGTCCTCGTTGAACCACACATCGTGATGCTCGGACGCCGTCGCCGGTCCCACTGGTTGCTCGGATAACGGCTCGATCTGGCTCAAGCGCGCAACGGCCTTCATGCGCACATTCATGATCTCGACCGGCGCATCCCGGTCCACATGGCCGTAGGAGCGCTGATGTGCTTCAAAGAAGGCTTCCTTCAGGGCATCTGTGTCCGGCAGTCTTGGAACATCGCCCGGCTGTCCGACGGTGACCGGAAGCTCGTAATTCTGGCCGACATAGCGCATGTCCAGGGTGAGAAGGCGGTAGGCATCGTCGATCCCTTGCGCTTCCGCTGCAATCCACTGCTGCGCCTGCTCATCCAAGCCTGAAACCGCGGCTTCGATCGCGGCAAGCGGCCCATCAAGTGGCGTGCGGCAGGTAAAAACGAAGTTCTCCTGCAG
Source organism: Phyllobacteriaceae bacterium UBA1059 (assembly GCA_002316345.1). Taxonomy (GTDB): domain Bacteria; phylum Pseudomonadota; class Alphaproteobacteria; order Rhizobiales; family Rhizobiaceae; genus Tianweitania. Next base: position 16,809 of record DCDI01000127.1, read on the forward strand.
GTCAGCCTCGATCAACCCCTCCGCGCAGAGAATGCCCGGCGCTGCCGGTACGATGATCCGTTTGATGCCAAGCGACTTCGCGACGTCCGCCGCATGCAGACCGCCAGCGCCACCGAACGGCATCAACGCGAAGTCGCGCGGATCATGACCCTTCTGGGTGGACACTGCGCGGATCGCCCGCGTCATGTTCGACGACACGATGCCGCATATTCCCAAGGCTGCCTTCACAACCGAAATGCCCAGCGGCTCTGCGATCGTCTTGACCGCTTCCAGCGCCTTTTCACGGTCGATGATCATGCCGCCACCGGCCAGCGAAGCCGGCAGTCGTCCGAGAACCACGTTGGCGTCAGACACGGTCGGCTTCGTGCCGCCCTTGCAGTAGCAGGCCGGTCCGGGAACGGCGCCGGCGCTTTCGGGACCGACCTTCATCAACCCGTCCGGGCCGATATGGGCGATCGACCCGCCGCCGGCACCGACCGTGTGGATGTCGACCATCGGCAAACGGATGCGGAAGCCGGCAATGTCGCGCACATGGGCGATTTCCGTTTCACCGTCGCGGATCAAGCAAACATCCGTGCTGGTGCCGCCGATATCCAGCGTGATCACATCGTTCATATCCGACTTGCGACCGGCCGCGGCCGCACCAACGGCACCCGCCGCGGGGCCCGACAACGCGGTACGCACCGGGTATTCCAGCGCCTTGTCCACCGACATCAGACCGCCGCTCGACTGGAAGATGCCGAACTTGGCATTCGGTGCCACCTGGGCGATCGCGCCCTTCAGCCGTTCCATATAGCGGCCGACTTCCGGCTGCAGGAACGCGTTGATCAAGGTCGTCGAGAAGCGCTCGAATTCACGGAACTCCGGCTGCACTTCACTGGAAATCGAAACGTAAGTGTCAGGCATCGCCGTGCGGATGGCCGCAGCGATACGCTGTTCGTGCACGGGATTGAGGAAGGAAAACAGCAGGCAGACGGCGATGCTCTCGGATTGTGGCCCAGCCTGCAACTCCGTCACCAGCCGCTCGATCTCGGCATCCGTGAGTTCGGTGATGATCTCGCCGCGCGACCCGATGCGCTCGGTCACTTCCAAACGGTTGCTGCGCGTGACCAGCGGCGCGGGCGCATCTTCCTGAAGGTCGTAGATCAGCGGACGAACCTGGCGGCCGATCTCAACGAGATCGCGGAAACCTTCAGTGGTCACAAGGCGGACGGTTGCACCCTTGCGCTGGAGCAGAGCATTCGTTGCAACAGTGGTGCCATGGGCAAAGCGCGCAATGTCCTCGCCGACGATGCCGGTTTTCTGCTGAAGCTCCTTCAGGCCCTCGAGGATCGCGCGCGATGGATCATCGGGCGTGGAGGGGCGCTTGTGGATGTGGGCGACGCCGGTGCGCAGGTCGCGTGCAGAAAAATCCGTGAATGTGCCACCCACATCCACGCCGACGATCCAGTCAGCCATTCTTGGTTCTCTCGCAATTTCAAAGGGCGGTTTGTTCCACCCCGTATTCCCATTCAGTATCCATATGGAATACCGAAAAGCAACCGTCGTTTTTAGTGATGCTAAAGCTTTCCGCTTTGTCGGTCCGCCTTAGCGGTGCCATCAGTGACCTGTCAGACCAGCCAAGAACCGCTGACAACGCTCGGTCTCGGGAGAAAACAAAACCTTCGATGAAGGCCCCTGCTCCACGATTTGCCCAGCTTCCATGAAAATCGTGCGGTCGGACGCATGCCGGGCAAAGTCCATCTCATGCGTTGCGATCAGCATCGTCATTCCGGAATCGCGTACCTCACGAATGACGTTCAAAACTTCCTGGACGGTTTCCGGATCAAGCGCAGACGTCGGTTCATCGAACAGCATGATCTTTGGCTCCATCGCCAGCGCGCGCGCGATCGCGACCCGTTGTTGCTGGCCGCCGGATAACTGTCGCGGAAAGCTGCCGCTCTTGTCGCCGAGGCCGACGCGGTTCAGGAGGTCCATGCCCCGTTCCCGTACGGCGGCGGCGTCATGCCTGCGAACAAGCCTGGGGCCCGCTGTCACGTTTTCAAGCGCCGTCATGTGTGGAAACAGGTTGAAACTCTGGAACACCATGCCGACGTCCTCGCGCTGTCGCGCAAGGATCTTGGCACTATGGATGCGCCGGCCTCCGCTAGTCGTTTCTGCACCGATCTCCTCGTCACCAACCGTGATGGTCCCGCTTGTGATCGTCTCAAGCGTGTTGATGCAACGAAGCAGCGTGCTTTTGCCCGAACCACTTGGACCAATCAGGGCAATAGCCTCGCCCTGGTTCACGGAAAGGGAGACACCCTTTAGCGCGACGTAGGCGCCGTAATGTTTGACGACGTCGCGCAGTTGAAGAAACGCTTGCGGATGAGCAGGCATCGTCACCATGACTTAAGCCTCCGCATTCTTGGCAAGGGGTTGGGCCACCCCGCTTCTTGCATCGGCAAACCAGCGTGAATTGCGTCGCTCGAAGGCATTCTGAAGCAACGTCCAGATCGCGGTCGCGGCAAGATAATAGATCGTGGCGACGGTCAGCGCTTCCAGCACTCGGAAGTTGGATTGGGTGAGATTATCGGTGGCCCGAAACAGCTCGGTCATCGAGATTACCGAAACGAGCGACGTGTTCTTCAACTGGCGGACAAATTCGTTACCCAGCGGCGGAACCGCAATACGCAGGGCCTGCGGAAAGATGATCCAGCGCATGATGGTAAATGGGCGCATTCCGATGGCTTTGGATGCTTCCCATTGCGCCACCGGAACCGCCGAAAGCGAAGAGCGTACGATCTCCGCGACGTAAGGGCTTTCCGACAGCATGAGCCCGATGATGGCAGCCTCCACCACGGACAGGCGGACGCCCATCTGCGGCAGCGCGCTGTAAAGAAATACAAGTTGCACCAGGAGCGGCGTGGCGCGGAAAAAGGCGACATAGCCTTGGTAAAAGGCCCGCGTCACGAAGGTGTCGATTCGACCGATCAAGGCGACGATCGTGCCCAGCACGATCGCCAGAACCAGGGTCAACAGCGTCAACCAGATCGTGGTCCACAAACCGCTAAGAATGGCGGGATGGACGAGGTTGTGAAAGAATACCGACCAATCCCAGACAGTCATCGCCGTTTCCTCCCAGCTCAGTTCAGAACGGCTGGACGCCCGCCTTGTCGAGCACCGCCTTGAAGCGATCGCGCAGATCCTGCGGGCTCGGCGTCATCGGCTCGCGCGGCTCACCAAGTGGCAACCCGCGCAAGGCCGCCCCTGCCTTGGCCAACGGCACATATCCGTTCAACAACATGAAGTTGAGGATCGGCCAGAGCTTGTCCCAGACTTGAAGCGCTGCCGGCAAATCCTTGTCGACGGAAATGCGATTGAAGAGCTCGACGCAAAGCTCGGGAACGAAAGTGGAAGCACCGATGATCGAGCCCGGCGCACCATGGGCGAGAACCGCCAGAAGTGCCGGGTCGGAGCCGGCCAGAACGGTTGGCGCATCCGGATTGGACAACATGCGCATGGTTCGCGTGAAGCTGGCCGGGCTGTCCTTGATGTGGGAGACCAAGCCATCCTTCTTGAGGGTCACCATCTGCTCTTCGGTGATATCCAGCCCGGTGATGCCCGGAGTGTCGTAATAGATGATCGGGCCACCGGCGATCTTCACGATCTTGTCGAGGAACGTCTGGACTTCGGGGAATTTCAGGCGGTCGAAATAGGGCGTGACGACAAGCATCTGGTCGACACCGACGCTGCTTGCATGCTTGGCCAACTCAAGGGCATCGCGCACATTGTTCGAGCCCACATGAGCGATCACGTCCGTCTTTCCCGAAGCGGTTTCGTGCGCGATTTCAAACACGCGCTTGCGTTCGGCTACCGTCAGGGCTGGGTGCTCGCCGGTCGATCCGCTGGCAACGATGCCATGAATGCCGGCGTCGATCTGCGTCTTGATCAAGCGGACATAGGCGGCTTCATCAATTGCCGATCCATCCTGATTGAACGGCGTGAGGATGGCACTCAAGATGCCCTTAAGTTCAGTTTTCACGTGCATACCTTTGTTGAGCGGGAACTGTCTGGTCGAGCGCTCTTCAAAGAGGTGGCTCGAAAGAGCGCGAAAGCAGGGCGGCGCGCGCCCTGCCGATAGCGTCAGTTTGGCTTGGAACCGAGGGCGGCACTTTCGATGCCCCAAGTCTTCAGGACGGCGTTGTACGAGCCGTCCGCCTGCATGGAAGCGATGGCATCCGAAACCAGCTTGGCAAGATCATCGTTGTTTGCCTGGAAGCCGATACCAAGGAGATTGGGGCTGATGCCGGTGGCAATCTTCTTCAGGCCTTCGTTCTTCGTCATGTAATAGGAGATCAGCGAGTCCGTCGCGATGAAGGCTTCGACGCTGTCATTCTCGAGCGCACGAATGGCAACCGGCTGCGTATCGAAAGCCTGGATAACGACCGCCGGCTTGCTCGCAGCTTCGCACTTGGCGCTCGCTTCCTGCAGAACCTTGAGGGAGCCTGACCCCTGAAGCACGCTGACCGAGTGACCGCAAAGTCCGTCTACGCCTTCGATCTGCGTGGCCTGCTTCGTGACCACCGTCTGAGTTGCTTGGATATACGGCACCATCTTGATGGCCTGTTCACGCTCCGGCGTGATGTACATGGCAGCGCAGACCATATCGAAGCGGTCAGCCTGCAAGGCAGGGATCAGGCCCTTGAAGTCGAGGCTGATGAATTCGGATGTTGCGCCGATCTTCTCGGCGATAGCGCCACACAGCGCGACATCGACGCCGGTCGGCTTTTGGTTCTCATCGAAGAACCCCCATGGCATTTGCGTGAGCGACGTACCAATCCGCAAATGGCTGGGCTTGTCTTGCGCCTGGGCGCCTGTGACTGCGGATAAACCGAGGACCGCCGCAAGGATCGTGCTGGCAATAAGTCTCATGACCATTCCCCTTTGTTATTTCAGTATTTTGAACGTATACTGAGAAGGCTGTCAACAAGAAATTGCGTTTTTGCATTAGGGAAGGATGGCGGCGTCATGAACACAGCTTGCCGCCCAAAAAGTGATGCCTTTTAGAGGACTGGGAGGGGTGCTGCCGCTTTGTAGCCGCGCAGCATCCATCGCCGACACGCCCAGGCTGGCATCCTTGTCGCCACCTGCCAAAGCGTGATCCGTGGCCTCAGCCGGGGCCCGTATCAGGCAGGAATGACGCGACCCGGGTTCATGCGGTTGTCGGGATCGAACAGCGCCTTGATGCCGCGCATCATCTCCAACTCAACCACCGGCTTGTAGGCTTTCATCTCGGCGACATGCAGCGCACCGATGCCGTGCTCCGCGCTGAAGGTGCCGTTCATTCCCGCCGCGATGTCATAGATCGCCTTGAAAACGTCCCTGCGGGTTTGCAGCGGATCGGACAGGCTTTCCCAACGCGATTTCTCGAACATGACGTTGTAGTGCAGATTGCCATCACCGACATGGCCCACCACGGCGACCTCGGCTGCGGCGAAAGCCTCGTCGACCTTCTGCCTGGCGACCTGGAGGAAGCGCGGGATTTCAGCAATGGGAACGGCGATGTCGTGCGACATCCCCATCCCATACTTCTTGTGCGCTTCCGTCACGGTGTGCCTTAGTTTCCAGATGGCGGCGCGCTGGCTTTCATTGCTGGAAATCAATACATCCGAGATCTGGCCGTTTTCCATGGCCGTGCCCAGGATCTCCTGGAGACGGTCGCTGATATCGTCCTGTTCTCCCGCTGCAAGATCCACCAAGAGGAACCAGCCGACCTTCTCGTCATAGGGAACGACGATGTCGGGATAGATCGCCTTCACGATCCGCACTTCGCTTCCCGAAATCAGCTCCATGGCGATGATCGACGTATCGAAGGCCCGTTTCAGCGGTTCGGTGAAGGCCGTGAGATTGGCGATGTCATCGAACGAAATAAGGGCTGCCGTCATCGAGCCCAGGCCGGGGAATAGCTTCAGCGACACGGCCGTAATCACGCCAAGCGAGCCCTCGCCCCCTATGAACAGGTGCTTCAGATCATAGCCGGTGTTGTTCTTGCGCAGCGTCCGCAGCCCGTTCCAGATGCGGCCGTCGGGCAGAACCACTTCCATGCCAAGCACGAGATCGCGGGTGTTGCCGTAGCGCACGACGGCTGTGCCGCCGGCGTTGGTCGAAACGTTTCCGCCGATCTGGCAACTGCCCTCGGCCCCTAGGCTCAAGGGAAACAGCTTGCCGACATTGGCCGCGGCTGCCTGGATGTCCGCCAGAATACAACCGGCCTCGGCCGTCAGCGAGCCGTCCACGGGATCAACCGCAAGAACGCGGTTCATACGGCTGAGGCAAAGAACGATGGAGCGACCGGACGTATCCGGCACCGCACCAAGACAGGTGCTAGTGTTTCCGCCCTGCGGGAAGACCGCGATCTTGTGCTTGTGGCAGATCGCCAGCACAGCAGACACGTCTTGGGTACTGCCCGGCAAAGCCACGCAAATAGCCTCGCCCCGCGCCCGCCCCCAGAAGTCCTCGAGATACTTTTCCGTATCCGCTCCCGTCTTGACGAAGCTCTCGCCCAAACAAGCCTGGATCTCGGTGAGAACCTGATGATCGACGTCCATTTCGCTTCCGCCTGACGATAAACGCTGACAAACCTCGCTCAAGGCGAGAACTTACACCGAGGCTTCGAGGGCCATGATATCTGGCAGCATCTTGGCGAGTTGCTCATGCGTTTCCGCACTCGCCTTCACGAGCGGCAGAAGCGGCTCACCACAGGGCCGCCCCAGGATGCCCAAGGCTGCCTTGAGCGGACCAGGGTTATGCTCCGAAAACAGCAGCTTCAGGAAAGCGCGGATTCTGGCATGCAGCGCCAGCGCTTCATCCAACTTGTTCGCCTGAACCAGCGCCGTAATCTTGTTCCAGATTTGCGGGACAATGCAGGATGAGGCAACCAGGCCTCCACGTGCGCCGGCTGCGATATGCAGCGGATACACGTCTTCGTCGCCCGACAGGATCGAGATCTTATCGCCGGCCGCCTCGATCACCCGCATCTGTAGGCCGGTATCGGCATTGCATGCCTTCATCGCCACGATGCGCGTGGTTTCGCCAAGCGTCTGCACCGTCTCAGCAGTCAGAGACACACCGGTGCGGAAGGGGAATTCGTAAAGAACGATATCCGCATCGAGCTTGTCGGAAAGCTCCTTGAAGTAGTCGATGATGCCGGCCTGTGTGGGGCGCACGTAGAACGGCGTCGTGACCAACAAACCGTCGGCGCCAGCCTCAAGAATGCGCTTGCCGGCATCGAGCGCCTCGCCGAGGCCCGGCGCAATCAGGCCGGCGATGGTCGGCACGGCACCGTCGACGGCCTCAACCGTCGCCCGAACCATATCGAGCTTCTGGCGGTCACTCAGCGAGACATATTCACCGGTTCCGCCGATCGGCGCGATGGCACTGGTTCCGCTGGCCAGGAGATAACCGACGAGGTCGCGAACAGAGTCCACGTCCACACTGCCGTCCTTGATAGGCGTCGGCGTTGCCGTGACGATCCCGGACAGACCCTTGATGTTCATTTTCATATCTCCAACACTTTCTTAGTCTGTCGAACGGAGCGCCGGATGCGCGATCAGGACTTCTCGTTCTGAAGGATCACGAGGTCTTCTGGATTCCAGCGCACCTCGATCGGATCGCCGATCTTGTAGCGATGCTTCTCGGGCAGCGAGGTGGTCTTCAGCTTGAAGAGCGTTCCGTCCGTCAGCCGTACAGCCAAGGTCGTCATGCTGCCGATGAAGGAGACATTCGCGACGTTGCCGGAAACAACCGTCCAAGCCACGCCCAGGCTTTCAGCCTGGTTCGGGTCAACGATCTGGATGCGCTCGGGACGAAGCATGACTTCGCAAGTCTCCCCGGCAGGAACCCTGCGCGACAAAGGCATTGTCAGCAGGTGACCGGTCCCGGTGCGCAGCTTGTTGTCGCCGTCCACCGTTCCGCTCAGCAAATTGGACTCACCGATGAACTGAGCCGCGAACTTGTTGACCGGGTGGAAATACAGCTCGTCCGGCGTGCCGAGTTGAACAACGCCGCCATTGTTCATCAGGCAGATGCGATCCGACATGTTCAGGGCTTCTTCCTGGTCATGCGTCACGTAGATGAAGGTGGTGCCGATCTCGTTGTGCAGGGTCTTGATCTCGTCCTGCATCTGCTCGCGCAGGTTCTTGTCGAGCGCACCCAGCGGCTCGTCCATCATGATGGTCGATGGCGAATACACGATGCAGCGGGCAATACCGACACGTTGCTGCTGACCACCGGAGAGCTGCTTTGGCTTGCGGTCTTCGAAGCCGGCCAGTCCGACCCGCTTCAAGGCATCGAGAACCTTGAGCTTGATGTCGGCCTCGGACACGCCCCTCACGCGCAGGGGATAAGCCACATTGTCGAAGGCCGTCATATGCGGCATCAGCGCATAGTTCTGGAAGACCATGCCGATCCCGCGCTTGCGTGGAGGCGCATCGGTTATGTCGCTGCCATTCATCAGGATCTGTCCGGAGGTCGCAGAATAACCTCCGGAAATGAGGTTCAAGAGCGTGCTTTTGCCTGATCCCGAGGGTCCAAGAAGGGTCAGAAACTCACCCTTCTTGACCGAAAAGGAGGTTGGTCTCAGTGCGTAGGTCGACCCGAACTGCTTCGAAATCGCCTTCAGCTCAATCATGTTTTGCTCAAGATCAGGCATAGAACTTCCTTGTCGCTTGAAGGGTGGTCCCCTTGGCCACGCCGGCGCGTTTTTTATTCAGCACTGCTTGGTTCAGGCCTGCACTTCGGACTTCTTTTGAAGCGCGACGTTGATCAGACAGACAACCAGCGAGATGACGGTCAGGATTGTCGACACCGCGGCGATGACCGGCGAAATCTCCCACTGGATCGCGCTGAACATCTTGACCGAAAGCGTCGTCGTGGTGGGTCCTGCCAGGAACCACGAGATCACGACCTCGTCGAAGGAGATCAGGAACGCAAACAAGGCGCCTGCTCCGATGGACGGGTAAAGCTGCGGCAGCACCACCGTCAGCAGCATCCGCAAGCGCCCCGCTCCCATCAGCATGGCGCCGAATTCCAAATTGGGATCGAGCTTCTGCACGCCGGCGCTGATGATCACCAGCGTATAGGGCAGAACGAACATCGTATGCGCCAGAACCAGACCGGTCGCAGTACCGGTGAGCCGCAGATAAGAAAAATAAAGGTAGATGCCGAGCGCGAACACCACCGACGGTATGATCAGCGGGCTCATGATCAGACCGAGGATGAACTTCTGTCCGGGGAACCGGAACCGCACCAGCGCATAAGCTGCCGGAACAGCGATGACCGTCGCGATGAGCGTCGTCATCAGGGCGACGCGCAGGCTCAGGAAGAGTGGCTGCGTCCATGCCTCAGAAGAAAAGAAGATGCTATAAAGGTCGAGTGAATATTCCGTCGGCGGAAACTTCAGCTCGTATTTGGAACCGAACGAGACCGGAATGACGATGAGGCTGGGCGCAAGCAGAAACAGGTAGACGAAAAAGGCGAGGATGCTGCCCAGCCACCGTAACGCACGCTTGCGACCGTCATGAATGGAGCGTGACGCGAGTGCCATTAATACGCTCCCTGCTGCTTGCCGCGACGCATGATGGCTGCGGGAATGGCGAAGATGGCGACAAGAACGAAGAGGATCACGCCAACGGCGGAAGCCACGTTCCAGTCGAGCACTTCTCGTGTGTAGAAGTCGACGAGATTAGCCAGCATGATGTCCTGGCGACCGCCAAGCAGAGCGGGAACGATAAAGAAGCCCAGTGACATGACCGCAGCGCTCAGCAGCCCGGCGAGAACGCCGGGCGCGCTCAACGGAAGGGTCACGGTAAAGAAGATGCGGCTAGGCTTCGCACCCATTACTTCGGCTGCCCGGTAAAGCGCGGGATCGATCGCCAGCAGGCTTGCGAGAACCGGGAAAACCACGAGCGGCGTGAGGTAATTGGTCATGCCGATCAGCACGCCAATGCGGTTGAAGATCAGCGGCAGCACGATCTCGGCGCCCCAGACCCAAGACAGAAACGAGTTGATGATGCCTTCTCGACCGAGGATGATCGTAAAGGCAAAGCTCTTTACGAGGATGCTGGTCCAAAAGGGCAGAAGCACGAGAACCATCAGGGCAGCCCGTCGGCGCGGCGACTGTCGAGCCAAATGGAGGGCAACGATATAGCCCAGCACCAGGCTTATCACACTCGAAAAGAACGCCACCTCAAGGGTCGTCCGCATCGCCCTTTGGAAGAGATTGCTTCCCAGGATCGATGCAAACGCATCGGTGGACGTCCCGCCGGACGTACTGGTGTAGAAAATAAAGATGAAGGGCAACAACGCGACCAGAAGCGACAGGATCGCCGCTGGCGCGATGAAGGGGCCAGCATCTTTAGCTGCCTTGATATTCACTACGCTTCTTATCCCTTAGAACCACGCCGGCGGTACAGTCCTGCTAGCCTCAGCCCAGCAGCCACTCCTTGAACTGACGCTCCAGCGGCTCAAGGTTGGTCGACCACCATTCATCGTTGATGTAGGCGTTGTTCGGCGCATCGAGCTTGGGAAGCCATTCGCGCGATTCCGGCGTCAGCAGGTCATAGCCCTTGCGGCTCACCGGCGCGCCACCCTTGGCTTCCATGCAGGAGGCCTGGATCTCGGGGCGCATGGCGAAGGACAGGAACTTGAAGGCGTTTTCCTTGTTGGGAGCACCCTTCAACACGGCGAGATATTCGACGCCGTTCAGGTTCTGGTCGAAGGAGAAGCCGAGCTTTGTGGACTGGTCGCGATTGCTGGTCTGAATACGGTTGGCATAGGTGAAACTGAAGTCGGCCTCGCCTGTCTGCAACAGGGTCACAGTCTGCGGCGTCGCTTCAACCCACTTCGAAACATGCGGCTTGATGCGTTCCAGAACCTTGAAGGCGCGTTCTACGTCCAGCGGATACAGTTCATTCGGCTTCACGCCGTCGCCCAGGAGCGCGATCTCAAGCGTTTCCATCGCGCGGGTGCGCAAGGTGCGGCGGCCCGGGAATGCATCGGGATTGAAGTAGTCGGCGAAGGTCTTTGGATGCTTGCCTTCCGGGAATCGCGCCGTGTCATAGGCGATGCCGCCGGCGAAGGTGAAGAAAGGCACGAGCGTCGGCTGCACCGGAAGCGTCAGATCGCTGGCGTCGAAGAGGTCGGCGGGCAATTCTTCCCAGTAGCCGTTGGCAGCGCCGCTCGCGCCCATCGATCCCGGCGCATCGAACACATCCCACTGCACGTTGCCGGTCATAGTCTGCGCCTTGACCTTGGCGATGTCCGGGGTGTCGAGAACGGTCACATTGATGCCGGTCTCCTTCATGAAGGGCTTCACCAGCCCTTCTTCCATTCCCTGTCGATAATTGCCGCCCCATGTCACGAGGACCAGTTCGTTGCTTGCCGCTTGGCTGGTGCGGATCGAAGGCACCGATAAGACGGTTGCAGCAGCGGCACCCGCAGTTGCGAGGAAGCTGCGGCGGTTCATTGAAGACAGTTTCGTCCGAAGTGTCATGACATTCCCCTATTGTTGTTCGCTTATGCACTTGCTCTGACAGCGGGCGGCCATGTTTATCAAACCAGTGCCACGAACCGTTCAGTTGGTCAGATTTGGTCAGTCGGCTTCAGCACCGGGCGCTCAACGAAGCGCATGGGGCAACAACGACTTCTACAGAAGCCAACTTAGGAACAAGCCTCCGCATCGGCCTCGTCTTTCAGAATACTCTACGTATACCGGAATCGATGTCAATGCCACTCGTTCTAAAATATGTGAACCTAAATCCGGGCTGTATGGATGAGCCTGACGGTATCNNTTGGCTGCCAAAGCCTCGCAGGTCTCTACGAAGGCCCGCGTCGCGGCTATCCTTGGACCTGAGAGATCCCAGAGAACTCCCATGTTGCGGATCTCTCCGTCTTGAAGTGGGAGCTTTTGGAGCCGGAGACCTTCGGGCCAAGGTGGCGCCCAGTCCGGCAAGAGGGCGATTCCCAAGCCGCGATTGACCAAGGCAGCGATTGCATCAAGGGCGTCCAGTTCGGCCCATTCCCGAACAACGAGATGATGTCGCCGCAAATAGCGATCCACGATCTGCCCGCCCCACTGACTACGATCATAGCGTATGAACGGCTGCATCCGGATCGTGGCATGAAGGTTGCCGACCTCGAGCCGTTCAGGTGCAATAAGCAGTAAGGCTTCCTTGCGGATGGTCACCCAACCCAAAGCTTTGGGAAGCGGAAACTGCGGCTGGACGATCAAAGCCGCATCAAGGTCTCCGGCCTGAACGGCCTGATAAAGATCCGAAGCTGATCCCGGCATGAGGAAATATTCGATTTGCGGATAGCGCTTCGTAAGAGTGGCGAGAATATCGGGGATGAAACCTGTCATGGCCGAGGCGGTCGCGCCGATCCGCAGCTGTCCGGCAGGCATTCCATCTGCCGCCATGGCCCGAAGGTCGCGCAGTGCCTTGATCAGGCTCGGCGCATGCAGCTGCACCGCACGCCCAGCAGGGGTTGGTTTGACCGTGCGGCCAACGCGGGTCACCAAGGTCTGGCCGAGATCCGTTTCCAGGGCGCGGATCCGTTGTGCCACAGCCGCAGGCGTGAGATTCAGCCTGCGCGCTGCTTCCGCCATAGAGCCACAGTCTGCGACGGTCAAAAAGCTTTCCAGAAAACGTGTGTCCATGAAGATAGTTTTCTTACCTTCTGAAAGAAGGCGCAAGTAGGTTTTCTTGTTTTAAGCTTTACCTAATGTCCACGCTCAAGCCCGACTATTCAGCATGGGCAAGAAGGAGTTTCCATGGACATCCAAAGCAAGTTCAGCCGCCTCGGCACTGACGCTGCCCCCGGGCAGGAAGTTCGCCAGCAAACAGGAAGCGTCGAAGCCTTGCTGCGTGGTGACGTTCTGTCGGGCTGCGCCGTGGATTTCTCTCATGGCGATGTCGATGCCTTTCAGCCGACCCCTGGTTCTTTCGAGGTCTTTTCCGCCGGTGTGGAGTCGGGTGGCAAACAGGCATATACTGAGTATCGCGGCGACATCGGCATCCGCGAAGACCTCGCCCAACGCATCGCCGCGTTCACCGGCGCTCCGGTTGATGGCCGCGACGGCATGATCATCACGCCTGGCACGCAAGGCGCGCTTTTCCTCGCGGTCGCGTCGACGGTGTCGCGTGGTGACAAGGTTGCGATCGTCCGGCCGGACTACTTCGCCAACCGCAAGTTGGTCGACTTCTTTGAAGGCGAGATCGTCCCCATTCAGATGGACTATGCCGATGTTGAAGGCAAAGCCGGGCTCCAGCTCGACCATCTGGAAGATGCCTTCAAGTCTGGCGTAAAGGTCTTCCTGTTCTCCAACCCGAATAACCCTGTGGGCGTAATTTACGCGCGCGAGGAAATCGAGGCGATTGCCGAACTCGCCAGCCGCTACGGTGCCACCGTCATCGTCGACCAGCTTTACTCCCGCCTTCTTTACTCGGGCGTCAACTACACCCATCTGCGTGCCCAGAAAATCGACGCTGAAAACGTCATTACGATCATGGGTCCGTCCAAGACCGAGTCGTTGAGCGGCTACCGGCTGGGTGTCGCCTTCGGATCGAAGGAAGTCATCACCAGGATGGAAAAGCTTCAGGCCATCGTGTCGCTGCGCGCCGGCGGGTACAGCCAGGCGGTTCTGCGCACCTGGTTCAATGAACCGGAAGGCTGGATGGCGCAGCGCATCCAAGAGCACCAAGCGATCCGCGACGATCTGCTAAAAGTATTCCGCGCTACGCCAGGCATCACGGTACGCACCAGCGAGGCCGGCAGCTACATCTTCCCGCAACTTCCTAAGTTGACGGTCAGCGGATCCGATTTCGTCAAAGTTCTTCGCTTGCAGGCAAGCGTGATCGTGACGCCCGGCACGGAATTCAGCCCGCACTCGGAAGACAGTATCCGCCTGAACTTCTCGCAAGATCACGCTGCCGCTGTCGCAGCCTGCGAACGTCTCGTAGCGCTGGTGGATCGCTACCGGGCCTGATAATCAGCCGGTCGATGAACGCCAAACGGGGGCGCAGGGATTAAACGCCCTGCGACCCCGTCAACATTTTGCGTCCGGGATCACGCAGGCTTGCGCCGTCGCTGAGGGTGACCGCAAAATTGGTGTTTTACCCCGTCGGTGGCACTTAGAACGTGCAATCTGCGCTGCGATATCGCTGGATCGTGTCGGGATTTCTACCCCATACGCTCCGAAGCATAGGATCCCGGAGAGGCCGGAAACACGATTGTCCGATTGCCATTGAGAAACACCCGCCGGTGTATGTGGGCATGAATGGCCCGCGCAAGCACCTGACTCTCAACGTCACGGCCCAGCGAAACATAGTCGCTAGGGCTCTGTGCATGCGTGACGCGAACCGTATCCTGCTCGATGATCGGACCTTCATCGAGGTCGGCCGTCACGTAATGCGACGTTGCGCCAATCAACTTCACACCACGCTCGAAAGCCTGCTTGTACGGATTTGCGCCCTTGAAGCTCGGTAGAAAAGAGTGGTGTATGTTGATGATTTTGCCTGACATTTTCCGGCACATGTCGTCTGACAGAACCTGCATGTAGCGGGCAAGCACGATCAGCTCGGCACCGGTCTCTTCCACGATCCGCATCTGCGCGGCTTCAGCTTCGGCTTTGTTGGCCTTGGTCACGTTGATGTAGTGGAAGGGAATGTCGTGGTTCACTACAACCTTTTGATATTCCATATGATTCGAGATCACGGCGACGATATCGATGGGCAGCGCACCGATGCGCCAGCGGTAAAGTAGATCGTTCAAGCAGTGGCCAAAACGCGAAACCATGATGACGACCTTCATCCGCTCGGTCTCATCGTGGAAGGAATAGGACATCTTGAAGGGCTCGGCCGTCGGCGCAAACCCTTCCCGCAAACTGGCCAAATCAGCACCTTCTTCCGACTTGAAGCTGATGCGCATGAAGAAGGCGCCTGTTTCCGGGTCGTCGAACTGCGAGCTGTCGGTGATGTTGCAGCCATGATCAGCCAAATAGGCGGTAATGGCAGCAACCACGCCGCGCGTGGACGGGCATGTAACGGTCAGGAAGAGATTGGTCATGGGATGTCCTGAAAGTCTAGGGCATGGCGCGTTTTGAGAACGCCGAAAGCGGAATGAAATCAGGCTGCTAGACCAGCCTCAGGGAGTCCGTGATTTCGGCAGCAGGCCGTAAGCGTGTTGGCAAGCAGGCACGCAATCGTCATGGGACCAACCCCGCCGGGCACCGGCGTCAAGGCGCCAGCAACGGCAGCTGCGCTGTCGAAGTGAACGTCGCCAACCAACTTGTTTTGACCGTCCCGTTCGACGCGGTTGATGCCGACATCGATCACCGTCGCGCCGGGCTTGATCCACTCTCCACGCACCATTTCGGGACGGCCAACGGCGACAACGACGATGTCCGCCTGACGAACCACGGAAGCGAGATCCTGAGTCCGGCTATGCGCGATGGTGACCGTGCACCCATCACCCAACAGCAACTGCGCCATAGGCTTACCGACAATGTTAGAGCGACCGACGACCACCGCGCTCAAGCCTTCCAGCTTTCCGAGACGATCGCGCAAAAGCATCAGGCAGCCCAGCGGCGTGCAGGGCACCATCGCTTTCTGTCCCGTGCCCAGTAGGCCGACGTTCAAGATGTGAAAGCCATCGACATCCTTGGTGGGATCAATGGCGTTGATGACCTTATTGGCGTCCATATGGGCGGGCAACGGCAGCTGCACGAGGATACCGTGAACCTGCGGATCGCTGTTCAGCCTGCCGATCAACCCAAGCAGATCGGCTTCGGAGGTTCCAGCATCGAGCTTGTGCTCGAAGCTGTTCATGCCGCATTCGAGCGTCTGCCTGCCCTTGTTCCGGACGTAAACTTGGGACGCAGGATCTTCGCCCACCAGAACAACGGCCAGACCTGGCATAATGCCATGCTCCGTCCGCAACACTGCGACTTGTTCGGCAAGCCTTTGACGCAAGGTTGCGGCGAAGGCCTTTCCGTCGATCAGGGCCGCCGCCGGCGATGATGGCACGGACGCTGCTTCAGTCATGGGGATGAAGAGCGCCTGGCGCATGGAGTGCTGCAACTTCGAAGTTGGCCTTAAGGCCTTCGGCGGTTTCGGTCAGCACTTCCAGCGCGAACTCCGACGAAGCGATGTCGAAGAAGATGTCATAGGAGGGTGCGCCGAAATGATCGAGCCGCGCGATCACAACATCCATATGCAAAGCCCGCGTCTGCGTCACCTGACCGACCTTCAACACGGTCGGCCTCAGATCGGCCATCGAGATCCGGCGCATCAAATCCTGTGCGTTTGGTCCAGTCACCACGAACCACGCCCAGCCTTCTTCGCGATAGGCATCATAGCCTTTGGCCGCCAGCTGGCTGTCGTGCCACGCCTGCCGCAACGCGCGCAGCCGCTCGCCGCTATCACCGTGAGGAGCGGTCAGCAAAACTTCCTGTTGGCCGAGCCGCAACACACTCGTGCCGCATGGCAACCTCACGGCCTCGTTGACGCTCCCCGGAGCTGCAAGCCCCTGCTCGGCAAGCCAATCCATCGTGCCGGGCCCACGCAGACCGAAGCGATCAGTTTGGGTGCAATGGAGCACAACGTTTTCACCCGCATTCGGAAGCGCGCTTCTGCGAGAAAGCTTTTGCTCCAAGACATCGTTGCGCAAGCTCGGATCAATGCCGCCGACAGGTGCAGCATTCTGGCTGTTCAACCTCATCATCACATCTCCTGCCGGCGGTTTTCCGCATCGTAGAACGGCGCAGGTATGACCTTGGCTTGCACTTCCTTGCCGCACAGGCCGCGGATGCGGATGGTGGCATCCGGAACCGCGTCGCGCGGATCGGCATAGGCCAGCCCGATCCACTTGTTCAGGTTGGGCGAGAAGCAGGTCGAAGTCACAAAGCCAACCGGACGACCGTCCCGCATGACCAGGCAGGATTCCGCCAAGCGTATGCCGTGACCGTCAGGCAGTTCGAAGCCGCAAAGCTTGCGCTTCAAGCCAAGCTTACGGCGCGCCTCGATCGAGGTCTTGCCGACATAACGCGTCTTGGCCTTGGACAGCGCCCATTCCATTCCGAGTTCATCAGGCGTGGAAAGCGCATCGGTGTCCTGACCAATGATGATATGACCCTTTTCTAGGCGCAGAACGCGCGACGCTTCCAGCCCGTAAGGCCGCAGGCCGAACGGTGCGCCAACATGAAGAAGCTTTCGCCACAATCCGGGGCCGTAGGACTGCGGCACATGCAGCTCGTAGCTCAGCTCACCCGTGAAGCCGATGCGCATGATACGGACAGGACATCCGCCGATCGTGCCTGTTCGACCATTGAGATAACCGAAGCCCTCGGCTGAGAGGTCGATATCGCCGCCGAGCGCTTCGAGAACCTTGCGGGCCGAAGGACCGGTGACGTTGATGGCAGCGAACGACGCCGTGATGTTCTGGATATCGACCTGCATGCCCCACTGCGCGTTGAGGAACGTCATTTCCGAAAACACGCGCGCAACCGCACCGGTGGTGGCCGTCACGTAGAACTCGGTTTCCGACAAGCGATAGGCTACGCCGTCATCTACAACCGAGCCCATGTCGTTCAGCATCAGGCAGTAGCGAACCCGACCAACCGGCTGCTTGGCATGCGTCATCGTATAGATGCGGTCGATGAAGGCGGCTGCATCTGGTCCTCGGATCGCAAGCTTGCCCAAGGTCGAAACATCGAGCATGCCGACCTTTTCGCGCACGAGCTTCACTTCATCCGCTATGATCTTCTTCACGTCCGATCCGCCACCGTAGTAAAGCGGCCGCCACCAGGCGCCTACCGGCGTCATCTTTGCCTTGCTCGCCACATGCTCGGCATGAATGGCCGTGTGACGGTAATGCACGTGATTGGGACCAGCGAGCAGGCCGAGCTTTTCCGGCCCAAACGGCGGGCGCGAGGTCGTGACCCCGATCTCCGCGACCTTGCGGTTTGTTTCAGCAGCGACGATCCGCGCCGTGGTCAAGGCAGAGTGACGACCCTGCGAAGGACCCATGCCCACCGTGGAATAGCGCTTCACCAGTTCCAGTTCGCGATAGCCGTCGACCACTGCATTCTTGATGTCCTTGACCTGCAGATCCTCGTCGAAGTCGACGAAGTCCCGACCTTTCGGATGGGGCGAAAGCTGATGGAAGTAGTTCATCCGGGAAGACGTGGCATCTTCCATCGCGGCGGGCAAAGTAACATCGTAGCCAGCAGCCTTCGCCGCCGTGGCGCCGGCGATCTCGCCGTTGCGCAATACGGATTCGAGCGCAAAATACCCTGCTGTCGAGCCAGCGAGATACATGGCATCTGGCATATGGTTCAGCACGAAGTGCTTGGCGTCATCGTCATAGCCGAGCTTGGCGCCGGCATGCAGAGGCAGTTGATAACCGGGCGTGTAGCCTGCAGCCACCACCATGTGATCGCATTCCAGCACCTCGACACCTTTCGCGGGTGTCTTGATCTGAACCGCACGAATATGGCGATTGCCTTTTGTGCCATGAGCTTCAATGACGGTCGCATTGGTGATGATCCGCACGCCCTTTGCGATAAGGCTTTCGGCCAGATCAGGCGAGGTCGGGCTGGCACTCGGCTCAAGAACGGCAGCGATCGGGATGCCGGCGTCCAGCATATCCAAAGCCGCGAGATAGCCGTCGCGGTTGCCCGCAAAAACCACGCCGCGCTTGCCGGGACGAACGGCATAATGGCGCAACAAGCGCTGTGCTGCCGACGACAGGATGATGCCCGGCAGATCGTTGTTGCGAAAGATGAGCGGTTGTTCATGGGAGCCGGCGGCTACCACTACCTGGGCCGCCCGTACGCGATAAAGCGTTTCACCCTGCAAGACCGGCACGAAGTTGTCGCCGTACCAGCCGTTGCAGGTTGCCCCGGTCATGACGCGCAGGTTGCTCAGCGTTTCTACCTTGGCACGCAAGGCTCGGAGCGTTTCTTCGGCTTCAGCACGGTCGCGCCCGAAACGGGCATAGGTCAATGCTCCGCCAATTTCGGGATTGAGGTCGACGACCAGCACCTGAGCGCCCGCTTCGGCAGCCTTGATGGCAGCCGAAAGACCGGCAGGGCCCGCGCCCACGACGAGTACGTCAGTGTGAAGGTTTTCTCGGACATAGTGGCCATAACCGGCATGAATATCGACTTTGCCGAGGCCAGCCGACTTGCGGATAAGCGGCTCCCAGAACTTCAGCCAGCTCTTTACGCGCGGCCCAAAGAAGCTGCGATAATAGAAGCCGACCGGCATGAAGCGGCCAAGCTTGTCCAACACAGCATTGCGGTCGTTCTCCGCCGTGCCGTTGACGTTCTGAGCCGTGACAGCGAGCCCATCGGTAATGGAGCGCAGATCGGCCCGCACATTGGGCTCATCAGGTAACTGCACCAGTGTGTTGGCGTCCTGACCAGCCATGGTGAGGATACCGCGCGGGCGGTGATACTTGAACGAGCGGGAGAGGATCCAGCGCTCTGCGCCAGCCATGGCCGATGCAATCGTGTCGCCGCCGAAGCCATCCAATTGACGCCCGTCGAATTGAAAACGGATCTTGCGGGCGCGATCAAGACGCGAACCCCAGGGAAGTGGAAGCCGTTCGGTCATTTCAGGCGGGCTTTCGATTAGGAAGGTAAGTGGCGACGATCTTGTCAGTGACGGTGTGACGCTCGGCGATCAGAACCGTGTTGGATGGCGTGTGCCGCCACCACTCCTGCATGATCCCCAGCGGATTGTCGGCATAAAACAGGGTCTCGATAAGCTCGTCGCCATGTTCGGCGCTCACAGTTCGAACGGGCCCCAAATACTGAAATTCGGAGATGTTGCGTGGGCCGTTCACCGGGCAGTTCAGGATTTTCATGGAAATGCCTCGTCAGTGGCTGGCAGCCGTTGCGCCCATCTCGTTCAACAGCGCAAAACTGTCGAACCGGCGCAGGTCGAATGGCTTGAGAATGTCTGGCACGCGACCTGTGGCGATGGTTTCCGCCAGTCGCTTTCCTGCTACCGGAGTCGCCTTGAAACCCCACGTACCCCAGCCGCAATCCAGCCAGTAATTGTCGATCGGAGATGCGCCCATGATCGGGCTGTAGTCCGGCGTCATGTCGGTAATGCCAGCCCATTGACGCAGCAGCTTGACCTTGTGCAGGAAGGGCAAGAGATGCAGCGCGCCTTCCGCCAGATGCTCCTTCTGGTCCAGCGTGGAACGGGTGGAGGCCAGCTGATAAGGGTCCGAACCGCCGCCGATCACGATCTCGCCGCGCGATGACTGCACAAGGTAGGTGTGCAGGTTGGCGGAAGACAGAAGGATATTCAGGAACGGCTTCAAGGGCTGCGTCACCATCGCCTGCAGCGGGAAGCAGCGGATCGGCAGCTTGATGCCGGCCATTGCCGCAACCTGCCCATTCAAGCCACCGACGGCCTGAAGCACCTGGCCGGCTGCAATCGCGCCCCGGTTGGTTTTGACATGCGTGATCCGGCCATTTGCTTTTTCGAAGCCGGTCACTTCCGTACGCTGATGGATCTCGACGCCGCGTTCCGCCGCGCGTTTCGCATAACCCCATGCAACCGCATCATGCCGCGCCGTTCCGCCATCGGCATGCCAGAGCCCACCGAGCACTTCATGCTGTCCGCCAAGATCAAGATTGAGCTCAGGGCAAAGCTCTTTCACCGTCTGAACATCCACCACTTCGATGCAGGTGCCCATGTGCTTGCCCATCTCGGCCCGCAGATGGAAGCTGCGCATCGTGGCGTCCGAATGCGCCAAAGTGAGCTGTCCGCGCTGCGAGAACATGATGTTGAAGCCGAGATCGTGCGACATAGTCTCGTAGAGCTCGACGCCTTCCTTGTAAAAGCGCACCGACTCTTCGGTCATGTAGTTCGAGCGGATAGTGGTCGTGTTGCGCGCGGTGTTGCCGCCCGCAAGATAGCCCTTTTCCAGAACGGCCACGTTGCAGATGCCATGCACGTTCGACAGGTAATAGGCGGCCGCAAGACCATGACCGCCACCGCCTATGATGACGACGTCATAGGATTGTTTCAGCTCAGGCGTCGGCGGGATGTCCTTGTAAGGAACATGCTTGGAGCGCAGACCGTATTTCAGCAGAGAAAAGGGCATGATGTCCTGCGATGAGCATCGGGAATTGCATCCATAAACGACCGAAAATTGCAGCTCGCAAGAAAGCGATCTTTACTCACTGACCCTGTTTTCGTTATGGATTCTTAACCTTGAGAGGGGCGCATGCGAAATCTGCCACATCTGAGTTATCTGGAAGCATTTGAGGCAGCCGCACGCCACCTGAGTTTCACGCGTGCAGCAGAGGAGCTCAACTGCACCCAAGCTGCTATCAGTCAGCGTGTGCGGGCTCTCGAACACTTCTTCTCCCGACCCCTCTTCCACCGCCGCAGCAATGGCCTTGAACTGACCGACGTTGGCATGGCCTATCTTCCGGGCATCGCGGATGCGCTGGATCGTGCGGAGACAGCCACGCAGGGCATGTTGGGCGCCGCGGCACAGACCAGTCTAACCGTGTCGGCGCCTTTGAGTTTCGTGATCTTGTGGCTGTCGCGACATCTTGGGCAATTTTCGGCGTTGCACCCTCAGATGGAACTGCGTGTGAACAGTACGATCTGGACGGACCCCAATGTCGAACTCGCCGATCTCAGCATCCTCCTCATGGACGTGTCGCAACGGGAGCCGGAGGCCATCCGTCTCGGACAAGAGCGCTTGATGCTGCTCTGCGATCCCGAAACGGCGAAGCAGGCACAAAACCGACCGCGCGCAGACTGGCTGAACGCGCATCGCCTGATCTATGTCGAGGGTCGAATGCAACTTTTGGATCGATGGGCAAAAACGGAGAATATAGACGTTGCTCCGACATCCGCTGCCATCAAAGCCGACAATGCCGCTACCGCTCTAGACATTGCCGCATCAGCCGGAGGAATCACGACGACCCTATCGAGTTACGCGGCCTCTTACCTGAAGTCGGGCCGGCTCGTCGCGCCATTCGGCGTTGGTGAGATTCTCCCAGTGGCCTTGCATGTCGTGCCAAATTCCAAGCGGAAGCGTTCCCGCTCAGCCGCCTTGTTCATACAATGGCTGTCAGGCGAGATCCCCTTCGATCGCCAGATCTAGATCCTCGCTCAGAACCGGCGCACCGGCGAACAATATGCGTTTGATACGCTGCTTTGTCAGCTGATGATGAAGCGTCGCATACTCGTCCGCACGTGCGGCATCACGCTGCGTGATCGCGTCCAGGATCAAGTCATGCTGACGTAGTGTCTCAGCTAGGTGCTGCTTGATCTCTGGTTCGTCGGTTGCAACATTATTGGAGAAACACGCCCGCGCTATGCGTAGCGATCCAGTCAGTGTCTGCTCGTAGAAGGCACTGAAATGGCGGTTGTCGGCAGCGTTGGCGATGGCCATGTGGAACGAGAAGTTCGCTTCGGATCGCCCGACACCATCGCCTGTTTTAACGGCCTCGGCGAAGAGATCCCTGTGCGCTGCAATTTGTTCAAGGTCGTCGTCTGTGCGACTTTGCGCGGCGAGTCGATGGATGACGCGGCTCGCGACCAACAAGGCATCATACAGTTTCGGGAGATCGTCGAAATCGAGCGGCGCAACCTTGGCTGTGCGGCCTTCGCGTACAACCAGACCGTCGGCAATCAGTTGAATGATCGCTTCGCGAACGGGGGTGCGGGACACCGACAGGGACTCGGCCAAAGCGGCCTCATCAAGGCTCCGCCCGGGACGAAGCTCCAACCGGAGTATCGCATCGCGCAACTGACGCGTAACTTTCCATGCATCCCGTTCGTTCACGAATTACCTATCCTGTTCAAACCAGGTGCAGATACATGCCCGATCGTGATAGTGCAAATCTGGACCAATTCGTTATCGAGCTATTTCAATAAAGCGGTCCCATCACAGGCGGCTTGTTCGCACAACAGCCAGTGGTCCCCTGGCGAAGCACTCTAGAGCCGACCGCTATCAACTTGGGGTCCGCTCGCGCTTTGTCATCAGAGGTGGAGCAGATGCTTGCTGGATCTTCCAGGCGGCAACGGCAGACGTGTCGCGATTGTCACATCTGCCGCAGCCACCGGGATGTACTAGGTCAGCGGATCAGCACCCCGGAAGCCATGAAGCCTCCATCGATGTTGAGAATGTGTCCGTTGATATAGGCTGCTTCAGGCGAAGCCAAGAAGAGGATTGCCGCCGAAACCTCCTCAGGCTTGGCGTAGCGTTTCGCAGGGATCTGGGCATCCCAAATCGCGCGATCCTTCGGTCCATGCACCTGGAGGATCATTGGCGTATCTACCGGCGTAGGAGCAACCGCGTTGGCGGTGACGCCCTTGTCGCCAAGTTCGGCGGCCAGCAAGCGCGTCAGCATGTCGACGCCACCTTTGCTACAGGAGTAAGCGCCACGTCCGGTATTCGCGATCTGACCGTTCACCGAACTGACGGTTATGATGCGGCCAGTGCCCTTAGCGACCATCTGACGACCGGCAAACTGACAGCAATTGAAGGTTCCCGTCAGATTGACGGACAAGATCCGCTCCCAGTCCTGCGGATCGAACTCAAGGATCGCACCCGTCTTCACAATCGCAGCGCTTGTCACCAGAACGTCGGTACCGCCGATCTCTTCGATCTTCTTGAAGGCGGCTTCCACGGCATCGCGGTCGGCCACATCGAGTGCAACGCCCGAAACTTTGCCCTTGCCCTGAAGCCGCGCTTTCGCCTTATCTAAAGCCTCCTGCGACCAATCCANNGGCTTCGGCGAAGGCAAGAGCGGTCGCCTCGCCAATCCCGCCGGCGCCACCCGTGATCACGACGTTCTTTCCGGCAAAATCGGTCATCTGGATTTTTCTCAGTTCTGGATGAATTCGAGGAGCTCGATTACATCCAGTATACCGAATGGATGCCGGTCTATGTCAAGACGTCTTCGGACGTTTGCCGGCCGGCGTGTCCGGATGCCTTGTCTTACCTAGGTAATCTGAAATCCATGTGCGAGCGGATCTCGGTCATCGACGAAGATGGTGTTGTGTCCGATGATGCGGGCCCAGCCACCCACGCTTGGTTTAATACCCTTGAACGAGCCTATCTGCGCATCGGCCTCGACCTTGCCTTCGAAGATCGTGCCGATCAGACTTTCCTGCCGCCACGTATCACCGATCTTCAAGCGTCCTTTTCCGTGCAATTGTGCCATGCGGGCGGATGTGCCGGTGCCGCCGGGCGATCGATCGATGGCCTTGTCGCCGTAAAACACAGCACCGCGGCCATCAGCATCACCGCTCTTGGGATCATCGCACCAGATCGCATGGTGAACGCCACTGATACGGTCATCGTCGGGATGAACGGGCTTGCAGATGGGCTCCAGCGCGTCGCGAAGGGCGCGGCTCAGTTCGACGATGTCGCTGGCCGTTCCGGCATCCAGACCTTTCCAGTTTTCCTGCGGTTCGATAACGGCGTAGAAGTTGCCGCCATATGCGATATCGACAACCAATGGCCCGACGCCTGGAACATCGACACGCACATCGGCAGCGTGCAGATAGCTGTCGACATTGAACATACGCACGGAGTTCACGAACTCGCCCGGCTTCTCGTATCGGATATCGACACGGCCAGCCGGCGTTTCGATGGATAACTGTCCAGGAACACGCGGCGTCACAAGCCCTTCCTCGATCGCCGCTGTCACCAAGCCGATCGTGCCAGCCCCACACATCGGCAGACAACCGCTGACTTCCACGAAGATCACCGCGAAGTCACAATCCTCTCGATGAGCGGGATAGATGATAGCGCCGGACATGATGTCATGGCCGCGCGGCTCGAACATGAGAGCCCGACGAACCCAATCATGATCTCGAATAAACAGCTCGCGGCGTTCTGCGATGGGAAGATGAGGCAGGATCGGACCTCCGCCGGCGATCAGCCGGACAGGATTGCCGCAGGTGTGCGAGTCGATGCAGAAGAAGCTACGGCGCATTGAGTATTAGCCCTATCGAAAACCTACGCGTTACGAACGACCTTGCTCGATCGTCCCTGAAGCGCACCGCGCGACACCCTGTCCAGCAGAATAGCGACGGCAACGATTGCCAGCCCGGCCCGCAGTCCTAGCCCCATCTCCATGCGGGTCAGGCCACGGGTCACTTCGGCACCGAGACCGCCGGCACCAACCAAGCCTGCCAGAACCACCATTGCCAGCGACAAAAGAATGCACTGGTTCAAGCCCACGATCAGCGTGGGCGTGGCCGACGGGATCTCGATCTTGAAGAGGATCGAGCGCGGCGAAGCACCAGTCGCGCGTCCGAGTTCAAGAAGGTCCTTTGGCACTTGGTTGAAGGCGAGCGTCGTCAACCGCAGCATAGGAGGCACGCCGTACACAATGGTCGCAATGATCGCGGGAACGCGGCCCAGGCTGAAGATCATCACGGCCGGGATGAGATAGACCCAAGGCGGCACCGTCTGCATGATGTCGAGAACCGGGCGAATGGCCTGTTCCACTTTGCGATAGCGGGACGCCAGGATGCCAAGCGGAAAAGCGATCAAGACGGAAATTGCGACCGCCACGGTCACCAGCGCCAGCGTCTGCATCGACGCGACCCACAAACCCGAGAGGTAACAGAAGGCCAAAGCTACACCGGCGACGATCGCGACACGAATGTTGACGGCAAAATAAACGAGCACGAGCGCAAGAAGGATGACGCCATAAGGTGGCAGCAGAACCAGCACCGCTTCAATGCTGGATAAAACGGCCTCCACAACAGTCGAGATGGCCCGAAAGAGTGGATGGAAGTTGGTGTTAAGCCAGTCAACCACAGGAGCTAGGTAGGTGCCGGGCGAAAAGCGCAGATCTTCCGCATTCATTGGCTGGTTTCCTTTGCCCGCCTTCCAGCGCTCTGCGTCAAGCGGTCGAGGATCATCGTCAAGAAGACGATGGCGATGGCGGCATTGATTGACACGGCGATATCGAGGGTGCGAATCGCACCGTAGATCGTGGCGCCCAGTCCGCCCGAGCCGACGATGCCGGCGATCACAACCATGCCGAACGCCATCATCAGGCTCTGGTTGATCCCTGCCATGACGCTGGGAACCGCAAAGGGCATCCTGATCTTCGTGAACATCTGCCAAGGCGTAAGGCCGCTTGCCCTGCCTAGTTCGATAAACTCGTTCGGCGTCATGCGAATGCCGAGCGAGGTCAAACGCACCGCCGGCGGCACGGCAACGATGAAGGTCGCGACAAGGGCGGTGGCCGGACCGTATCCGAGAAGAGCAATAGCCGGCAGAAGATAGATGTAAGGCGGAAGGGTTTGAACGAGGTCAAGGACTGGGTCGAGGAAACGGTCGAAGGACCGTACAAAGCCCGCCATAATGCCGACCGGAA
>DCDI01000222.1 GCA_002316345.1 Phyllobacteriaceae bacterium UBA1059
TAGCTCAGCTGGATAGAGCGCTACCCTCCGAAGGTAGAGGCCACACGTTCGAATCGTGTCGGGTGCGCCATTTCATTACCGCGAGAAATTGGATGCTCGGCGGCTTAATTAAACGAGCTAAGACCAGGCATTCGACGTAGATTGACTCCGGCTTAGTTTAGACCACTCAGAAGCTGCTAGAGGAGCAATGATGAAGCGGTCTCCTCGCAAGTAGGCCTTATTCAGCATCGAGATCGCTTCATCCCCGACGGCGTTCGCCCCTACCTTCGATTTTGCCACCAAGCTTTTCAGCGCGGCATCGACCCAAGCGCGTTGGATCGCGCGCGACAGCTCGGACAGGAAGGTACAACAAACGTCTAAGATGACGAAAAACTGGGTCTTGCTTGCACCTGTTCCATCAAGTTTTGAATGGAGTTTCTTTTGTGCGCATTTCGGCGATGTCCCAGTATCAAGCACGATCCATTGAACAACCTTTGACCGAAGTAGGTCGGTTTCGGCGAGGCTGCTTACAGGTACCAGCTTCCTCAATCCTGAACGGGAGAGATGGTGGATGCCCAAACGGCAGTTTTATCGGCGCTGCTCCACTGAAGCGGACATTTACTGCCACTGGTGATGCCCGTAGGTAGAGATGTTTCATAATCCGTTCGGCTTTCTCGTTCGTGAGGGCAAGCACCGCCTATGTCCCTCTTTCATGGTTTATCGGCTTTCCCCCTCACACCTACCGATAGGGCGGGCAATGTGGAGAAGGCGCTACTTGGCCGATTGCTCGACCGGATAGTTGCAGCTCAAGCCGACAGCATTGGATTGCTTGGCAGCACTGGAGGATATGCCTACTTGTCTCGCGAACAACGGCAAGTCGCTGTCCGCACGGCCGTGGATCATGTCGCCGGACAAGTGCCGATCATTGTCGGCGTCGGTGCATTGCGAACGGATGTTGCGGCTGAGCTTGCGAAAGACGCCAGGGCGGCTGGTGCGGATGGCTTGCTGCTGGCTCCAATGTCCTACACGCCTCTCACCGACGAAGAGGTGTTCCAGCACTTCGCAGCCGTGGCCGAGGCTGGCGAACTGCCGCTTTGCATCTACAACAATCCCAGCACCACGCGTTTTAGCTTTACGGACGACCTGATTATACGCCTTTCAAGCCTTCCCAACGTTAACGCCGTGAAGATGCCGCTCGCTGCCGATGGCGACTTCAGGGGAGAGCTGCATCGGCTTCGCGCGCGGACACCCGGCAGTTTCTCGATTGGCTATAGTGGCGACTGGGGTGCTGCCGATGCGCTGCTGGCGGGATGCGACACATGGTATAGCGTCATCGCAGGGTTGTTGCCCGAAGAAGCCCTTGCACTGACACGGGCGGCAAAAACCGGCGATCGGAAGACCGTCGAGCGCCTTAACGCGGCGCTTCAGCCGCTATGGACGTTGTTCCAAAAGTTCGGCAGTTTCCGTGTGATGTATGGGATCATAGAGGCTCAGGGCGTCGGCAGGATTTTGCCGCCTCGGCCGATCTTGCCCCTCCCTTCCAGTGAGCGTGATGCAATCGATCATGCTTTGGATGTGCTCACGTCGGCTATGAAGTACGCAGATTGAAGGCTTTTGAATGCCGCAATGAAGTCGCGTTTGGACAGCTTTCAGCGTCTGCTTCTCCAATCACTTGCAGAGAGACGTGGTGGAAGCAGTCGATCTGCTTTCCGGCAAGAGTCGGTCTGAGTGGACACCGACCTTTTCGTCATCTCCGCCCGCCCTCAAGGTGCTCTACCAGCCAATCAATGAATGCTCGCACCCGAGCGTTCAACCGCTTGGCCGGCGGGTAAAGGACGGAGATCGGCTCCGAACCGTTGGTCCAGTCGTCCAGGACCCGCACGAGGGCGCCGGAAGCCAGATGCGGCTTCACCGTGGAAGCAAACGTCTGGCCGACCCCCAACCCGTTCAGGATCATGTTGACGTGCCCGGTGCTATCGTTCGCCATGACATGAGCGGCACCGATCTGAACGTGTTCCCCGTCCTTCTCAAACACCATCGGCTTCACCTCTCCCGTCGCCGCGGAGAAGTACCCTACGAGTTCATGACCTTCGAGAAGTTGCCTCGGGTCCGTCGCAGGCGGATGTCCCTCGAGATAGGCCGGGCTGGCGCAGGTGATAAGCCGATCCTCGTAGATCGTCCTTGCGATTAGCGAGGTGTCCGACATGCGGCCCAGCCTCACGACACAGTCCACCCCTTCGCCGATGAGGCTGACGGGTCGGTCGCTGATACCCACCACCTCCTGAATGTAGGGATAGCGGTCGCGGAACTGGCCGAGCACCGGGATCAGCAACGTGTTCGCCATGGCCGAATGCAGGTCGATCCGGATCCGTCCGCTCAGGCCGCTGCCCCGCTGCCGGAGATCCGCGTCGATGTCGTGGAGGTTGGCGAGAAGCGATCCGGCCCGCTTGTAGTACTCGCTTCCTTCGGCGGTCAGGGCGAAGGCGCGCGTCGAGCGCTGAAGCAGTTTGGTTCCGAGGTGCGCTTCGAGCTGGGACAGAAGCTTGCTCGCCGTCGACTTCGGCATCCCGATGTCGGCGGCCGCTCGGGTCATCGATCCCGCCTCAACAGTTCGCAGGAAGACCCGGATGGCGGCGAACTGATCCATGCCTGCCTGCTATCGCTATAAGCCTCGATTGTCCACGTGTGCGAACACTATCTTCACGGCAACCACGCTACACGAACGCGCAGGCTCCGACTACCTGAAGGGCAACACCAACGGAGCCTTGCCATGACCGACCGCGCCGAGCGCCACGCCGCCCTCCTTCATCAGCGCTACGGCGACCAGCCGAAGCCGGACAACGTCATCTGGAATGCCGTGGTGGAGGCACAACTCGCTCACAAGTCGGTCCGGACTTTCCTGCCGGAGCCGTTGCCCGATGGCTCGCTTGAGACAATGGTCGCTGCGGCGCAGTCGGCCTCGACGTCGTCGGCCCTCCAGCAGTGGAGCGTCATCGCGGTGACGGATGCCAACCTTAAACAGCACATCTCGAAGACGATCGCCCGTACCGTCCCGACCGACCGCATCCCGTGGATCGAGGAGGCGCCCGCGCTGCTGCTCTGGGTCGCGGACCTTTCACGCTCGGCCGCCATCACGCGCGAGCGGGGCGACGAGCCCGTGGTACTCGAGTATCTCGACGCCTTCTTGATGGGGGCGGTCGATACCGCGCTTGCCGCCCAAAACGCGGCGCTGGCGGCGGAGTCCATCGGCCTCGGGGTCGTGTTCCTCGGCGTCCTGCGTAACGCCGCAAAGGAAGTCGCCGAGATCATTGGCTTGCCAGACCACAGCTTCTTTACCTTCGGCATGGCGGTCGGGCGGCCTGATCCGTCCCGGCAAAGCGCGTCACGCCCGCGTCTGCCTCAGTCGGTGATGCTGCACCACGACCGCTACGACCGGGAAGGATTCCGATCCGCGCTGCACGGCTACGAGGCCGCCTACAAACGCTTCCGCGAAGAGCAGGGTATGCGTCCGAAGGCGTGGAAGGATGCCGTTCGCGAGTCGGGGACGAGCCTTGCCTACATGAGTGGGCGGGCGAATCTTCGCAATGTGATCGCCGAACACGGCTTCAAACTGCGCTGAGGCGACCTTTCCGATGCACCATGCTTTCCGGTGGTCCCGCAAGACGTGCTTCTCGGCTTGCAAGGGGTCGAATGCTGCCCAGCCGCTCTCGGGCGTCGCTTCCTGGATCAGGTACGGCGAGGGATGGTGGGAAGCTGTCAGTCTGGCTTCGGGCAGATCCGGTGAATAGCGGACGTCATCCGATTGTCATGGGTGGGAGGTCACAATAGGAGGCGTCGCTGGGTTGTGCGACTCTGGCGGGTGAAGTTGACGATTGTGCTAGGCGTTCCCGATGGGGCAGTTGAACGAGCATCCGATTCAAATGGTACGGCTGGCGAGGTCTTTCACGTTTTCCTTAAGCTCGGATTGACCGCGTTTGGCGGACCCATTGCGCATCTTGGCTACTTCCGCGATGAGTTCGTACAACGCCGTAGTTGGGTCACCGAGAGCGGCTTTGCCGATCTGGTAGCCCTGTGCCAGTTCCTGCCTGGTCCCACGTCCAGCCAAGTTGGATTTGCGATAGGCCTCCTGCGCGCGGGCATCCCTGGAGCGCTTGCTGCCTTTGCCGCCTTCACGCTTCCGTCGACGATCCTCATGTTGGCGTTCGCGTATGCTGCTGACCTGATTGATGGATCGACAGGGTATGGCTTCCTGTCCGGGCTGAAGATCGTTGCGGTGGCAATTGTCGCGCAGGCGGTCTGGGGCATGGCTCGAAACCTGTGTCCTGATCGACCACGGGCAACGATTGCCCTCCTTGCGATCCTCGTTCTAGTTCTTTGGACCGGCGCGTTCGGGCAGGCTGCCGCCATCGCGCTCGGCGCTGCTGTGGGATTTGCATGGTGCCGCGACGACGCAGTGCCCGCACCCCTTCACCACGTCTTCGGGGTTTCGTCATGGGTCGGCCTGGGTTGCCTTGCCTCATTCCTGCTTTTGCTTGCGGGGCTTCCATGGCTCGCGTCCACAAGCGGATGGCAAGAGCTCGCAGTGTTCGACGCCTTCTTTCGATCGGGCGCTTTAGTGTTTGGAGGCGGTCACGTGGTTCTGCCCCTTCTGGAAGCCGAGACCGTCGGCAAGGGCTGGGTCGCCGCCGACTCATTTCTTGCCGGCTACGGTGCGGCTCAGGCCGTGCCCGGTCCGTTGTTCACCTTCGCGGCATATCTGGGTGCCGTGCTAGAGCGATCGCCTAACGGTATGGCAGGCGCCGCGATCGCACTGGCAGCGGTTTTCCTGCCTGGCTTTCTTCTTCTTCTGGGCGCGTTGCCGTTCTGGAATGTGCTTCGCAGGCGGGCGACGGTGCAGGCGATGATGCGCGGAGCCAACGCCGCGGTCGTCGGGATCTTAGGCGCAGCGCTTTACGATCCCGTTTTCGCAAGCGCTATTGTTGATGGGGCTTCCTTTGCACTGGCAGTGATCTGCTTCGTGCTTCTGGTCGCCTGGAAGGCGCCGCCCTGGCTCGTCGTGGTCGTTGGAGCGCTCGGAGGAAAGCTAATCGCGACTTACTAACTTCGGTTCGGAACGGCGCTATTCGCCGGCTAGGTCAGGAAAACCGCGCCTGCGGCATGGATGCCATTTGCCGTGAGCAGGCAACAGACCGCGAACGATCCGAGATCCTTGGCGTGCCGCGCGAACTCGGCATAGCCGGAAGATATTTCATCCACGAGCACTTCGATCGCTGTATTCAAGGCTTCGATGGCAAACAGGATCAGGAACAAGATGGCCTGCGCCGCATAATGCCAGGCGGGTACGCCAACCGCCGCAAAGAGGCTGAGAACTGCGAGACAGGCGCCGATCTCGTGTCGGAAGGCTGTTTCATCAAGCAACCGTCGGAACCCGCCAAGAGAATATGTAGCCGCTGCCAAGACATGGGGCAGCCCTCTCTTTGGCAGGGGCTTGGCTGGCAGGTCTTCGGGTTGCCTTGTCACGATGGGCCGTCCGTTTTTGCATCGCCGGCGATCTTTCCCGCCAATCCTCGGCACGACGCGAAAGCATCGAGTGCCCGGTCGTAGAATTCGGCTGAAACGTCGGTAAGGCCGAGGACGGTGTGAAAGAGGTTGTCGTGCGAGAAGGCGCGGTCCTGTTGCCCTTCCAAGCATTTCATGTCGAGACCGTTTGCCTGGGCATAGGGGTGCGACAGCCATGCGATGAAAGGAATGTGGGTCTGGGTTTCGGGCGCCATGAAGTAGGGGGTTCCATGAAGATAAAACCCATTCTCGCCAAGTGACTCGCCGTGGTCTGACATATAGATCATGGCTGTGGCTGTTTGCGGATCTTCGGCCTTCAGGAGATCGATCACCTCGGAAAGAATGTGGTCTGTGTAAAGGATCGTGTTGTCGTAAGCAGCGACGATCTCTTCCTGTCGGCAATCGGCGAATTGCGCGGTCGTGCAGGCTGGTCCGAAGTGCTGAAAATCGGCCGGATATCGCTTGTAATAGGCTGGCCCATGGCTGCCCAACTGGTGCAGCACCACAACCGCATCCCCTGTTTGGGGCCGCTGTTGCAGGTAGGTCTTCAGCCGCTCGACCAAAATCGCGTCCTTGCATTCGTTTTCGCTGCAAAATCGCGTGTCGTTGGAATTCGGCAGGAACTCGTAGCTGATGCGATCCGCGACGTTCTTGCTGCCGGTGTTGTTGTCGAACCAGTCGACCTTGACGCCGGCATGGGTAAGAACATCCA
Organism: Phyllobacteriaceae bacterium UBA1059; assembly: GCA_002316345.1. GTDB lineage: Bacteria > Pseudomonadota > Alphaproteobacteria > Rhizobiales > Rhizobiaceae > Tianweitania. The sequence continues at coordinate 6,251 of DCDI01000222.1, forward strand.
CAAGGTTCTCCGTCGCGAGCGCCTTAGGACCCGAGTAAGTCGATCTCGGATAAATCGAGAACATGCAGGGGAGCGAGACCGCCGTTGCCGTTCCACAGCTCGATGTATTGGTGAAGTTCAGAACCGACCGCTTTGCAAGTTCTGGATTGGTGTTGCGGGCATAGCCATTGAGGCTGAAGTTCTGCGCACGAGCCGTCTCGCCGACGACGATGACGGTAAGGGACCGCAGCTGCGCGGATGCAAGGCGAGTGCCTTGTTTCGCATCCCTGCCGAGAGGGGCGACGACGATGTTGCGTTCCTTCGCCAGCCTACGGGCATATTTTACGGCACCCACGATCGGTCCGCCGGGGTTGAGTGTCATCAGGAGGTCGCCGCGCTCGCGGAAGGTAGAAGCGAAAGCGGGATAGTTCAGCGCAACGATCGCCAATGCGCCGAAAACGCACGGAACAATGACGGCCATGTTGTGCAGTAGCTTAGAGCGGAAGGGCCGATGCACGATCCGGGTCCACGAAATGAGAAGGATGGGCAGGACGACGTAGAAGGCCAGATGAACGAACAAGTTAGGCGTCAGAAGGTTGTGCGCCTCGCCCGGCGTGGTGACGATGGCGTTCTGGATCATGTCACGGTCGAAGATCGTGCCGAACGCATCCGTGAAATAGGATGCGGAGCCTCCAATCAGCACCAGCAGGATGAAAGCAGGCTTGATCAGGTATTTCAGCGACAGGCTGGTCAGCACGGCTACCGAAAGGAATAACACCGCAAGCACCAGGCCTGCGAACTGAGCCTCGTGCCCGCTGAAATAGTCCAGGCCCTTGTCGAGGAAGGTCCTGTTCGTCAGCACAAGCAGGTATGCGGATACGATCACGGCCATCGTGACGCTTCCGACCCGCGGTCGAGAAAGCTTCATTGTCGAACTCTGATGTTGTTGGAAGAAGAGGGCAGGGACCGACTTGTTCTTCGATCCCGCGCCGCGTTCCGATGCGCAAAGCTGGGCTAGCCGGAACGAGGGACGGCAGGCGGGCGGCAGGAGCGGTGCTAACGGCCCAAGGCAGCCGCGAAGGCGGTCTGTTCTTGCGCGGCTTCAGTAGAGGGTGAAAAGCGCCGCCACGACGCCGTGCAGATGAAGGTCGTTGAGCAGGACAACGATCGGCAAGGGCGCGAGGAACCACATGCCGTCGACGAGGGTCCGCCCGATTGAAGCTGCATCGAGATGCAGGTTGCGGTTGAGATTGAACCGCAAAGGGTTCAGCCAGAACCTCGGAGTCACCCTGCAGTAATCCCGGTAAGCGGTGCCGAAACGACGATCGAGGAAACGCTCTTCCTTGCGTGCGGTGATGGCGAAGATCTGGGCTGCAAGGGCGAACAGCAGGACGGCAGCGCCAATCGATCCGAACATCAAGCCGATGCCAGCGGCGCCGATGCTGGAAAAGAAATAAAGGGGGTTGCGCGTCATCGCAAAAGGCCCATTCCGCACAAGCTCAAGGCTTTTCACCGGTCCGATGTAGAGGATGCTCCAGATCCGGCCAAAGAGGCAGATGGTGCCAAATGCCAGTCCGGCCCACCACAGGCTCGATTGTACCGAAGTGCTCCATCCAGATTGAGAAGCAAGCAGCGCAAGTCCTAGGGCTGTGGAAAGCATCCTTAAAAAGAACACGCGTTTCTTCTGATCGACCGAAGTGAAAGACGCACCTTTGGCAGGCTGTCCAATATCCATGGTCAGGTTCATAGGATGTCACCTCGGCTGGGCTCGCGCTTGCGGCCGGTCAGCATCGACAGAGTCAGATTCTCTTGACGGCGGCGGCTAGCCCAGAGGACGGCGCCGACATGGGTGATGATGAGAGCCAGCGTTTCCATCGCAATCACTCGGTGTGCGAGGAGCATTCCGGAGCCCGGTCCATCCGGCGGCGTTCCAAGCATCCAGCCGGAGAGGGCAAGGAGTCCGATGTTGGCAAGGAGAAGGATTGCCATCAGTCCGCCGAGCGGCGAATGGCCGAGGTATCGCTTCTCCCGGCCACTTCGTAGACAGCGGGCATAAGAAAGGGTTTCGCGATGGCTGCGCACACTATGTGAGAAGCGCGCGTAGTGCGGTCCCGCGGCGCCGTAGACGACCCGGAAGAGGACTAGCAGCATCATGATGCAACCAAGCCATCGATGCAGGACGGGATGGCGGTGCGCGTCAACGACGATCGAGAGCACGAAGCTTGCAGCGAGCGCCCAATGGAACAAGCGTTGAAGCGGATCCCAGACATAGAAAGTCCTGCCGCGCGTCATCGCGACTGCGCCTTCTTGTTGCCGCCGATTGCCGAGGTGTCGAAAAGCGCAGGCAGCGCGAGATTTACGTTCACAGGAGACTCCCTCGGAAGGATCCGATCGAGCCGCTTCTGCGTGCCGAAGCTGACAGCAACCTGAACGGCGGTCAGCTTTCGCTCGGTGCGCTACCCCGCTATACCGATGGCCGGTTCGGCCAGTTGCTCCGTGGAGAAAACCAGTTGAGGGTTCTTCTTATCGAGGATGATCCCACGATCGGCAGCGCCGTGCGAGATCACGCCGCCTCGCAGGGTCACGCGGTCGATTGGGCGACCACGCTTGCCGAGGCAGGCGCCTTTGTGGACGTTGTCGATTTCGAACTGATCCTGCTCGATCTGCAACTTCCGGACGGCAGCGGCGTCAGCTATCTGAAGAACCTGCGCGGGCGCGGAAACATGACGCCCGTTATCGTGCTCACGGCCCGGGACCAGATCAGCGACCGCATCGAGGGCCTGAACGCAGGCGCTGACGACTATCTGGTCAAACCGTTCAACCTTGGCGAACTCACCGCGCGTATCCACGCGGTTGCGCGTCGGTACGGCCAGCGCGTTTCGCCGATCCTTCGGCTGGGCGATGTCGAAGTGGAGCCTGCCGAACGGCGGCTCACCGGACCCGACGGCGCTATAGACCTCTCAAGCCGCGAATGGGCCGTTCTAGACTGTCTGCTGCGTCATCCCGGTACGATCGTGTCCAAGTCCCGCATTGAGGATGCGCTCTATGCCTTCGGTTCGGAGGTCCAGAGCAATACCGTCGAGGTTTATGTCAGCAGGCTTCGCAAGAAGCTTGGCAGCCGACGCGTGATTACCGTGCGTGGGTTGGGCTACCGCATGGATCTAGCATGAGCGCTTCCTTCAGCATGACACGCCGATTGATGGTTTGGTTGACGCTCGGCACCGCACTGTTCTGGCTGCTGAGCGCGGGCGTGGGAGCAATCGTGATGCGGGAGGAATTTGACGAGGTTTTCGACAGCGCACTAGAAGAAACCACACAGCGTTTGATGTCGCTGTTGATCGATCAACAGTCACAACGGGGTGCAACTGTCGGATCGAACCAAGCCGATGTTTCGCTGTCAAACACTGGACGGGAATATTTGACCTACCAGTTGCGGGACCAGGCCGGACGAGTGCTGCTGCATTCGCATGATGCGCCGTCTGAGCCCTATGACGTACCTTTGCGGCCGGGCTTCTTCGACGACGAGGATCATCGCACCTATACGGTGGCGGCGGTCAGCAACACCTTGTTCCTACAGGTTGCCGATCCGCTCGATCACCGCCGCGAAGCGATGATGGAAGGCGCACTGGCGCTTGTGTTGCCAATCCTGGGCCTAGTCCCGGTCAGCGTGCTAGCCATATGGCTGATTATCAGTAGGGCATTGCGGCCGATCAGCTTGTTGCAGGCTGAAATCAGCCAGCGCGGTGGCGGCAACCTAAGGCCGCTGGCTCTCGAAGGGATGCCGCATGAACTTGCCGGCATCTCGACCTCTGTCGATACCCTCCTGCTGAGGCTCCAAGCTGCGCTGCAGGCCGAGAGGGATTTCGCAACGCATAGCGCCCACGAATTGCGCACGCCGATTGCTGGCGCCTTGGCCCAAACGCAGCGTCTTCTCGCGGAACTGCCGTCGAGCGCTTTGCAGGCACGTGCACGCCAAATCGAGGCTTCGCTCAACGCCATCGCCCGCTTATCGGAAAAGCTGTTGCAGCTTGCCCGCGCCGATGCCGGCATTGGCGCTGCCGAGACGTCGCTCGATCTGGTTCCCGCTGTGCGTCTGGTTGTGGATGAGTTCAACCGCGTCGGCGGACACGACGGGCGACTTGAACTTGATCTGCCGCCGGGCATCCGCCTGGTCCAAGCGGTCGACATAGACGCTTTCGGCATTGCCCTTCGCAACCTGATCGAAAACGCACTGCGTCATGGCGCGTCAGATGAACCCGTGATGGTTAGGGTTGAGCGACCTAACAGCGTTGCGGTGATCAATGGTGGTCCGGTCGTACCGGATGAAGTCGCTACCGAATGGACCGCCCGCTTCAAGCGTGGCGCTACGAGCAGCCCAGGTTCTGGACTAGGACTTTCGATCGTGTCGCAGCTGGTTGCGACCATGGGTGCTCAGCTGGTCTTTCAGTCTCCGGTACCCTATCGCGGCAGCGGGCTGCGCGTTGCGATCGAGTGGCCAGAAACAACTGGTAGCTCGATCATCGAACAGAGGACAGGCGGGTGGGCTTAGGACACCAAAGCCGCATCAAGCCCATCTTCGAACATGGCAGATGGACAGCTATTATGAACGACTATTTGGCCTCTGCATGGCTGATATGGGTCGTTAGCCGTCCGGCCGCTGCCAGGTATCCTCTGCATTGCCGCTGATTGGCTCCACCTGGTGGAAAGCCGACCATCTGCTTTGCAGTCAACAACCCGGGAAGCAGACATAGGGTTAGCTAAATTGCCTCTGAAACACTGAGGTCGAGGTTCTGTCTCAAGTGCGTTCTCAATGGGGAACTAGACCGAGCTGCACACCCGTTTTGTCGTGCAGGGCGAAGCGGTCGACCAGGTCAGCGCTAGCGTGGTTGTAGCCGACGACCTCGACTTCCGAGCCGTTCCGGCGCAGGCGGGCGATGATCTTGTCGAGGGCGCCCACGCCGGAAATATCCCAGAAATGTGCGGCTGACACGTCGATCACCACCGCCCGGCCTTCTTCGTGTACGAAGGCGCGGATGAAGCGGTCGACGGACGCGAAGAAGATCTCGCCGCTCACTCGGTACAGCACGGGCGTACCATCCGCCTGGATAGACCGCTCGACGGTAAACATGCGGCGCACCTTGCCGGTGAAGAAGATGCCGGACAGGATCACGCCGGCGAGCACGCCTTGCGCGAGATCATGCGTCACCACCACAACCGCGACGGTTACGAGCATCACGATTGAAGAGGTCGGCGGGTGACGGCGCAGGTTGGCGATGGAGTTCCAGCTGAAGGTGCCGATCGACACCATGATCATCACCGCAACAAGGGCGGGCATCGGGATGCGGCCGACGATCGGACCGAGAACCGCAAGAAGAAACAGCAGGAAGGCGCCGGCCACGAAAGTCGAAAGCCGCTTGCGGCCGCCCGAGGTGACGTTGATGACGGACTGGCCGATCATCGCACAGCCGCCCATGCCGCCGAACAGCGCCGACACGATGTTGGTTCCGCCCTGGCCGATGCATTCGCGTCGTTTGTCGCTGTCGGTGTCGGTCATGTCGTCCACGAT
>DCDI01000161.1:0-145 GCA_002316345.1 Phyllobacteriaceae bacterium UBA1059
TCTTCTGCACCAGCTGGTTCGCCGCCAGCGGTTTGCCGAACTGGTTACGGTCCATGGTGTACTGGCGCGCCGTGTGCCAGCAGGCTTCGGCCGCACCGAGCGCGCCCCAGGCGATGCCGTAGCGCGCCGAGTTCAGGCAGGTGAA
>DCDI01000161.1:248-2622 GCA_002316345.1 Phyllobacteriaceae bacterium UBA1059
CCCTTTTCCAGCACGAAGCCGCGGATCGCGCCTTCGTCATCCTTGGCCCAGACCACGAACACGTCGGCCACCGGCGAATTGGTGATCCACATCTTCGAGCCGGTCAGCGCGTAACCGCCGTCGACTTTACGCGCGCGCGTCACCATCGAGCCAGGATCGGAGCCGTGGTTCGGCTCGGTCAAGCCGAAGCAGCCGATCCATTCGCCGGTCGCCAGCTTCGGCAGATACTTCTGCTTGGTCGCCTCGTTGCCGAACTCATAGATCGGCACCATGACGAGCGAGGACTGCACGCTCATCATCGAGCGATAGCCGGAATCGACACGCTCGACTTCGCGCGCGATCAGGCCGTAGGCGACGTAGTTCAGGCCGGGGCCGCCGTACTGTTCCGGGATGGTCGGGCCGAGCAGGCCCAGTTCGCCCATCTCGCGGAAGATCGAGGTGTCCATGGCCTCGTGGCGGAAGGCATCGAGGATGCGCGGCTGCAGCTTGTCCTGGCAGTAGGCGGCGGCCGCGTCGCGCACCATGCGCTCTTCGTCGGTCAATTGCTGGTCGAGCAGCAGCGGGTCATCCCAGTGGAAGGCGGTCTTGCGGGTGGAAGCGGTCATGGATCGGTCCTGTCTCTATCGGATTCTTGTGGCCGGGCGGGGCGCCGGAGTCAGGGCATTATAGGAAGGGCGTCTTGACGCATCTTTCCAAACTGCGACAGGCATTTTCATTTTCGCCGTTCTTCCAGACTTACTCAAAGCTAAGCATAGTTAACTTTTCACTGGATTCCTGCTTCACTGGAGCCGGTTTCGCCCTGCGCTTCACGCACAGGGCCAGCGCCTTCTCCTCCACAGGCCGACACGGTGGAACTCACCGCCATGTTTCTCAGGTTGATCGCCGCGTTGACATCGCGGTCATGGTGCGTTGCACATCCAGGGCAGGTCCACTGCCTTACGTCAAGGCTGAGTACGGCAAGCTTGTAGCGACAGCACGAACAGGTCTTGCTGCTGGGGTACCAGCGATCGATGACGATCACCTGGCAACCGCGCCGCGCCGCTTTATACACGAGCTGGCGGCGCAGTTCGGCGAAGCCCATGTCGGCAATCGCGCGCGACAGGCAGCGGTTGCCGAGCATGCCCGTGACGTGCAGATCCTCGATGCCGATGGTATGAAAGCGCCGGGTGATATTTGCGCTGAGCTGGTGCAAGCCATTCGCGCGCACGTTGGCGATCCTGGCGTGCAGGCGAGCCAGTTTGGCTTTGGCTTTCATGCGGTTGCACGAGCATTTCACCTTGCGCGACAGAGCGCGCGACAGTCGCCGCAGGCGATCAAGTAATGTCTGCAGCGCTTTCGGTCCAGAGACTTTCTCTCCAGTCGACAAAGTGGCCAGGTGCGTCACGCCGAAGTCGATGCCGACCGCGCCTCCGTTTTCGGCTGGCGGCAGCTGTGCATCGGAGGTGTCGATACTGATACTGGCATACCAGTGGTCGGCCGTGCGTGAAACGGTCGCAGAGACAATCTGCCCTGTGTAGCGCAGGTTCTCTCGCATCCCCAGCCATCCGAGTTTCGGAATACGGATGCGTTTGCCATCAATCTGGAACTGGTCGTTGGTCAATGTGAATCGGTCGTTGGCACCCTTGCGCCGGAACCTCGGGTAGCGTGCCCGTTTCTCGAAGAAATTCTGGAAAGCGCGGCCCAGTTGCATGATCGCCATCTGTGGCGCATTCTTCGTCACTTCCAGCATCCACGGAAATTGCGTGCGCTTGATGGCGTTGAGCTGGCGTCGCAGCGCCGCTTCGTTTGGCTTGGGCAAGGCTGGGTTGAGTGTGCACGCTTGGAATTGCCGTCCCCATTCGGCCAGTGCCCAATTGTAGGCGAACCGCGCGGTCCCGGCTGCACGCGCCAGATACGTTGTCTGCACCTTGTTGGGGTCGAGCCGAATACAATGAGCCAGGATCATCGTGCCTCCTTTACCTCATGTCTGACACCGCCGGTCAGTTTTTGGTTCCGATGACTGCGCCTGCCATACAGCTGCGCAGAAGACCACAATACAAGTGCTTTCACAGGTGGTAGCAAGGGGAAACAATCTTATTCATTTTGAATAAAATTGCGTATGTTTAGACAATTACTGGTTATTGCCAAAAAACCGGCACAGGATGTCTATTGGGTAAAGGAGACGGCGCCCGCCAGACCGGCATCGCGCAGGCGCACCATGTCGCGCGTCGGCGCATTGCCGAAGTGGCGCGCATATTCGCGGCTGAACTGCGAGGCGCTGAGGTAGCCGACGCGCTGGCAGGCCAGGTTGCCGTCCATGCCCGTGGCCAGCATCAGGCGTCGCGCTTCCTGCAGGCGCAGGGTCTTCTGGAATTGCAGCGGGCTCATCGAGGTG
>DCDI01000013.1 GCA_002316345.1 Phyllobacteriaceae bacterium UBA1059
CGTGGCGCGCCAGACGCAAGCCGTGCAGGCTTATGCGCCGGCCCCAATAGCTGCGGCGCCCGCACCTGTCGCAGCTGCAGCCGCGGCAACTCCTGCGGCCCCCACCGGCGATCCGCTGAAAAACGCCGTGAAGTCGCCGATGGTCGGCACGGCCTATCTTTCGCCGGCACCTGGCGCACGCGCCTTCATCGAGGTCGGCCAGACCGTTCGCNNNNCTGATCATCGAAGCCATGAAGACCATGAACCAGATCCCCGCTCCGCGCTCCGGCACCGTAGTCGCCATTCTGTGCGAAGATGCGCAGCCCGTAGAGTTCGGCGAGCCGCTGGTGGTGATCGAGTAAATCCATGTTCCAGAAAATCCTCATCGCGAACCGTGGCGAGATCGCGCTTCGCGTTTTGCGCGCCGCGAAGGAACTCGGCATCCAGACGGTGGCCGTGCATTCCACCGCGGACGCTGACGCCATGCATGTGCGCTTGGCCGATGAAAGCGTCTGCATCGGACCGCCGCCTGCCCGCGACAGCTATCTGAACATCCACCAGATCGTCGCCGCCTGCGAAATTACCGGCGCCGATGCGATCCATCCGGGCTACGGCTTCCTGTCGGAAAACGCGAAGTTCGCCGACATTCTGGCTGCCCACAACATCACCTTCATCGGCCCGTCGGGTGATCACATCCTCATCATGGGCGACAAGATCGAAGCCAAGCGCACCGCTAAGCGTCTCGGCATTCCGGTCGTGCCGGGTTCGGAAGGCGCGATCAGCGACGAAGTGGAGGCCAAGAGGGTCGCCGCGGAGATCGGCTATCCCGTTCTGATCAAGGCTTCGGCCGGCGGCGGCGGGCGCGGCATGAAGGTCGCGCGCACGGAAGCCGACCTGTCGGAAGCGCTGTCGACCGCACGTGCGGAAGCGGGTGCAGCCTTCGGCGACGATGCCGTTTACCTCGAAAAGTATCTGGAAAAACCGCGCCACATCGAAGTCCAAGTGATGGGCGACGGCATGGGCAAGGCGATCCATCTCGGCGAGCGCGACTGCTCGCTTCAGCGCCGCCACCAGAAGGTCTGGGAAGAGGCTAACTCGCCTGCCCTGAACGCTGAACAGCGCAATCGCATCGGCATGATCTGCGCCAACGCCATTGCCGATCTCGGTTATTCCGGTGCGGGCACAATCGAGTTCCTGTATGAAAACGGCGAGTTCTATTTCATNNCCGGTCACGGAAGCGATCACCGGCCTCGATCTCGTGCATGAGCAGATTCGCGTCGCAAGCGGCGGCGGTCTTTCGCTGACGCAGGATGAAGTGCGCTTTTCCGGCCACGCCATCGAGTGCCGCATCAATGCCGAGGACGCGCGCACCTTCGTGCCCTCGCCTGGCTTGATCACGCATTTTCATACGCCGGGCGGTCTCGGCATCCGCGTCGATTCCGGTGTTTACAGCGGCTATCGCATTCCGCCCTATTACGACAGCCTTATCGGTAAGCTGATCGTGCATGGCCGCAATCGTGTGGAATGCATGATGCGCCTGCGGCGGGCTCTGGATGAGTTCGTGGTGGACGGCATCAACACGACCTTGCCGTTGTTCCGCGACCTGGTGGGCAATCCGGACATCGCCAATGGCGATTACGACATCCACTGGCTCGAGAAGCACCTCGCTGCCGAACACTGAGTCGTAACCCGGTGGCCCGACCTTTTGCACCTGGCCACCGGATTCTCCCGGACCTCCTGCTGCGCGCTTACGCGTCCGGCGTTTTTCCCATGGCCGAAGAAGCCGACGATCCAGAAGTCTTCTGGGTGCGGCCGGAACAGCGCGGCATCATTCCGCTCGACGCTTTCCACATCCCGAAGAGCCTGCGCAAGGTCATTCGCCAAGGGCGGTTCGACGTGCGCCGTGACACGACCTTTGCCGGTGTGATCGATGGCTGCGCAGAAAGCAGCGAAGGACGCGACAAGACCTGGATCAACGCGCCGATCCGAGAGGCCTACGGCGAGTTGTTTGCGCGCGGCCACTGCCACACGGTTGAAGCCTGGCGCGATGGGCTACTGGTCGGCGGGCTCTATGGCGTGACCCTCGGCCGGGCTTTCTTCGGCGAAAGCATGTTTTCACGCGAAACCGATGCGTCCAAGGTTTGTCTGGCTCATCTCGTCGAGCATCTTGTTGAGTGCGCGTTCGAGTTGCTCGACACCCAATTCAATACCGATCATCTCAAGCGCTTTGGTGCGATTGACGTTCCGAGAAGCCGTTACGAACGCCTTCTTGCGAGCGCTTTGGAAAACGAACCCGCACAATTCTAAGCGAGATCATTGTTGATGCTGTTGATTTGACATCAAAACAAATCAACCAGGTCAATCCGTGGAAAGCCGAGTTTTAAACTTACCGCTTCTTAATCTATGCTCGCATAGGTTTTTGTCGTGCATCTTCACTTCAGAAGATTCTCCTTTTGGAAGGGCGGTTATGAGCTCAGCGGCGATCGAGGGGGCGGCGCCTTATGAAACGGAACGTCGCAACTTCCAGCGGATGAACGTCAAGCTCTACGGGCGCTATATGCTCGAAGACCGTTCCGAATATCCCTGCCAGATCCTCGATATGTCTCCCGGCGACGCGGCCCTGCGCTGCGAGCATCCCGGTGAGCCTGGCGAAAAGGTCATCGCCTATATCGATCATATCGGCCGCGTCGAAGGTGTGGTGATCCGCACCCTGCCAGATGGGTTCGCGATGACGGTTTTAGCATCGGAGCGCAAGCGCGACCGGTTGGCGGCGCAACTGACGTGGCTCGCGAACCGCCACGAACTCGATCTGCCGGAAGATCGCCGTCACGAGCGCGTGGCACCTGAAAATCCGGTCACCTTCCTCAAGCTGAGCGATGGTCGCGAATACCAGTGCCGCATCATCGATCTTTCGCTGTCCGGTGCGGCGGTCGAGATCAACGTCAAGCCGGCCGTCGGTATCCAGGTGATGCTCGGCACGATGCGCGGTCAGGTCGTGCGCCATCTGGATGATGGTGTCGCCGTCGAGTTTGCCAGCCTTCATCCGGCCGATGCGGCTGAGCCGCAATTCAACAAACTGGCTAACGGTCTCTGAACCGATCATTCGGCGCGGATTGCGATATTTCCTGAAAAGCCCGTAAAGCATAGCTCCGGCCGTCTCATGGTTAAGAGCACCCGAACAAAAGCTTTACAGTTCCAGACTCATTTCACTTAAAAGCGCCAACCGACCTTCGATCAAGATCAATGCGTCCATGTCATTGTCTCTTCCAACGGGGAGACGAAATTATGACGCTCTGGAAGGTTTTTATACTTTCAGCAGGATTAATGATCCAAACGATTACGGCAGCGACCTCTGCCGAAGCCGGTTCTTTCATGCCGACGGGCGGACGTTCGACGCAGCCGATTGGTCATTACGAGTTCTGCCAGACGCACAGCGCTGAGTGCGGCAAGAATGCCTCCTATTCCGGGCCTGTCGCGCTGACCCGCGAGGTCTGGGCTGCGATCGTCGATGTCAACAATGCCGTCAACACGATGGTGACGCCGATGACCGACATGGAAATCTGGCATCGCGAGGAAGTCTGGTCCTACCCGACATCGGGCATCGGTGACTGCGAGGATTATGCGCTGGAAAAGCGCCGCATGCTGATGAGCCGCGGCATTCCTGCCTCCAATCTCCTGATGACGGTGGTGCGCCAGAAGAACGGTGCCGGCCATGCGGTGCTGACCGTCCGGACCTCCCATGGCGACTTCGTGCTCGACAATCTGGAGACCCGCGTCCTGTCCTGGGATCAGACGGATTACGTCTACCTCAAGCGCCAGTCCGAGCGCCATGCCGGCATCTGGGTGTCGATCGAAGACGGCCGCGATGTGCTGGTCGGTAGCTTGAAGCAGTAGCTCACGCAACAATCCGGTCGAGTCCCCACCTCCCCGTCCCCGACGACCGGGTTCAGGAGCCGGCCCTTCCCCTGGGGTCGGCTCCGCTGCTTTTCAGCCTTCCGCTTTGAGACCGGCTGCGAAGCGGCGGGCATTATGCTGGTAATTAATGGCGCTCTTGCGCAGACCTTCGATCTGTTCATCCGTCAGCTCGCGCGCTGCCTTTGCTGGCGATCCGACAATCAGGGAGTTGGGTGGAAATACCTTGCCTTCGGTGACCAGCGCGCCTGCGCCGACCAGGCTGTTCTCGCCAATGACTGCGCCGTTCAAGATAATAGCGCCCATGCCCACCAGGCTGTTGTCGCCGATCGTGCAGCCGTGAAGGATGGCGCGATGGCCAATGGTGCAGCCCGAGCCCACCGTCAGGGGGAACCCCATATCCGTGTGCATCATCGTGTGCTCCTGGACGTTGGAACCATCACCGACGGAAATTAGCTCATTGTCGCCCCGCAAGACAGCGCCGAACCACACGCCCACATCGCGTCCGAGATGAACCTTGCCGATTACGACGGCGTTGTCGGCGACCCATGACGTGTCGCTGATTTCCGGCGCGATATCATCCAGTTGATAGATCGGCACATTGTCCTCCCGCACTGCATTTACCCGGCCTTTACCATAGCGACGCATGGTTGCCTCAGAAAGATCGCGCCCGTGCCGATCATCCGCAAGCTCAGGTTTCATGGAAAGCCAAGCACCTGTCAGCCGCAGCCTCTTCGACGCACGGATGAGCAAACGCATTATAGCGGTGATAGCAGTTTTAGCGGTGTTGGCTGTGCTGATCAGCTTAGGCGGAGCCTGGCTTGGCCGCTTCCTCGCCCTTGGGGGTCACACCGAAGACCGGACTCTGCGGGAAATTGTGATCGGCAACAATGTGCTTTCCGTTCCATCCAACACCATCCGCTTTGCCGAAGCGCGGGTGGACGGTGTGACGGAGCGCCTCGACCTTTATCTGCGTTGGCCGGATCTGGACGGCTATACGGCGGCGACCCGCGATTCGTTCAACAATGCCCAGGGTGACAAACGCATCATCTTCCTCGCCTTCACCGAAGCCACCATGTCGCGCGACATGACAGGCCGGCTTGAGCCTATTTACAGGCAGCTTGTCGAGCAGAGCGGACGTGAACTGGGATATGGCCTGACAGCCTACGCTTTCACGGAAGCGTCCGGCTACCGCGATGAGGAACTGGTGGTGGGACCGGGCGCATCGCCCTTTGTTGCGCGCTGCCTGACCGGACAGGCTGCAAAGGACTCGCTGGCGCCTTGCGAACGCGACATTCGCTTAGGCGAAGAGCTCAGCCTGACCTACCGCTTTCCTCGCGATATGCTTTCGCAATCAAGCGAACTCGATCAGGCAGTTCGCGAGCGGGCGCAGTCATTTCTGCGCACGCCAAACTGACACGATGTCAGCTCTCATGGGATCAGCTCTCAGCTCGAAAGGCTGAGATCACAGGTCGATGTCGAGGATCGCCATTGAGAAGTTGTAGGACAGTTCGCCCTCTTCATCATCCTTGAAGACGATGCCGAGGAATTCGTCGCCCATATAGACTTCGGCCGAATCGTCCTTGCGCGGGCGGGCCTTCACCTGAAGGCCAGGATTCTGGAAGACCCGCTTGAAATAAGCGTCGAGCTTCTTGATCTCGTCGGGTTTCATATGCGGATACTCCTGAGGCTTCAAAAATAAGGAACGCGCTTCTGACACGGGGCCGGAAGCGCGTAAACCCATATAGGGCAGTGACGATACGTCGTCAGATGTCGAATGACTGAACGTGGTCCATCGACACCGAAGGCAGAGCCTGATCCATGGCGCGCGCCGGCTGAGCGCAGCCCGCTTCACCAACGATCCGCGCTGGCACGCCGGCAACCGTCTTGTTGTTCGGCACAGACTGGAGAACCACCGAGCCCGCAGCGATCTTCGAGCAATGGCCGATTTCGATATTGCCGAGGATCTTCGCGCCGGCACCAATCAACACACCGTAGCGGATCTTCGGATGGCGGTCGCCGCCGGCCTTGCCGGTACCGCCCAAGGTGACGCCGTGAAGCAGGGAAACATTGTCCTCGATCATCGCCGTTTCGCCGACAACGAGTGCTGTCGCATGGTCGAGGAAGATGCCGCGACCCAGCCGGGCGGCCGGGTGGATGTCGGTCGAGAACACGGCAGATGAGCGGCTTTGCAGGTAGAGCGCGAAGTCCTTGCGGCCTTGCGTCCAAAGCCAATGCGCCAAGCGATGCGTTTGCAGCGCGTGGAAACCCTTGAAGTAAAGCACCGGCATCAAGAACCGGTCGCAGGCGGGATCACGATCGTAATAGGCCTGAATGTCGATGCGGACGATCTCGCTCCACTCGGGATTTTCCCGGTTCATCTGGATGAAGGTCTGCCGGATGAGGTCGGCGCCGAGATCCTGATGATGGAGCAACTCGGCAACCCGGTGGATCACCGCCTCCTCCAGGGAGGGCTGGTTCAGGATGGTCGCGAACAGGAAAGCAGCCAGCAGCGGATCGCGTTCGACCGCATCCGCCGCTTCTTCGCAGACGGCGTTCCAGATCGGATCAACGGGAGCAACGACGCTTGGCCGGATCGCGCTGCGGATATTCATGAACTCACACTCCAAGTCCCTGATCTGCGAGCCAACGCGGCTGCAGCTTGGTTGGTGCCGGAACCTATGTCAAAAGCCTGCGCAACTGAAATGAATTTTCGGCGACACAGCTTCAATTGGAACTGATGAATGGATGATCAAGCCGAGGTTGGAACGCGGGCGGTCTCGCTTAGCGTGGTAAATGGCGTGGCAACGATCATCATCGATCGGCCGGCCAAGAAGAACGCGCTCACCGCCGCAATGTGGGCAGCGCTAATCGATGCGGTGGAGCAGGTCGACGCACTGCCGGAGACCAGGGTTTTGATTGTCCGAAGCGCAGGCTCCGACTTCTCCGCCGGTGCCGACATCGCCGAGTTCGAAACGGTGCGGCGCGATGCGGACACCGCGCGCAGCTATGAGGCTCTAAACGCCAGGGCTTTCGCTGCTCTCCGCAACGTGCGGGTTCCGACACTGGCCGCTATCCGTGGTGCATGCCTCGGCGGCGGCCTCGGTCTCGCAATCTCCTGCGATCTTCGGCTGGCTGCGCCGGATGCGCGCTTTTCCATTCCAGCAGCCAAGCTTGGGCTCGCCTATCCGGCCAAGGGCATCCGCCACATCGTTTGGGCGGCAGGACCGCAGCTGGCGCGCTATCTCGTTTATTCCGGGCAGCAAATTTCGGCAGAACAAGCCTTTGATGCAGGACTTCTGCTGGAAGTCGTTGAAGCTGACGCACTTGATGCGCGGGTGGAGACACTTGCTGCCTCGATCGCCGCCAATGCTCCTTTAACGAATCGTGCGACAAAGCAGGCGATTAACGCGATCCTGTCCGATGATCCCTTCATGATGCGCGAAGCAGAGCGCCTCGGCGACATGACCTTCATCAGCGAAGACTATGCGGAAGGGCGCCGGGCTTTCCGCGAAAAGCGCAAGCCGATTTTTACGGGTCGCTAGCGCGCGTCAGAGCGGTTGGGCCTGGAGAAAGTCGAGCACCCGCGCCTTGAAGGTGCGGTCGCCCACCGAAAGCATGTGATCGCGACCCTCGATCGAAAAGGCTTCGCCATGGGGCAGCATGGCCGCGAGCCGCTCGGGCGACCCGCCGATATCGTCCTTGGTGCCGACGGCAACCAGAGTCGGCTGCTCGATCCGCGCCATGTCAGCCTGGCTCAATTCAGCACGAGACTGCGCGATACAGACAGCCAGCGCCTTGCGGTCGCTGCGCGTCTGATCGGCAAAGGCGCGGAACATCTTGCCGCGCGGATGGGTGATGGTGGCCGGATCGTCGGCTGCCAACGCTTCGGCGATCGGGTCCCAATCGCCCACGCCGTCCACCATGCCAGACCCGAGGCCACCAAACACGAGCGCTGCAATGCGGTCCGGCGCCTGCAGCGCCATGAAGGCCGACACGCGGGCGCCCATTGAGTAGCCCATCACATGCGCGCGCTCGAGACCGAAATGGTCCAGCAACGCCACCGCATCCGACGCCATGGCATTCGGATGGTAGGCATCGACATCGTAGCTCTTGGTAGAGGCGCCGTGACCGCGATGATCGAAGGCCAGCACGCGATAACCGGCACTGCTCAGCGTCTTCACCCAACCCGTGTTGATCCAGTTCACGGCCATGCTCGATGCGAAGCCATGCAGCAGCAAAACGGGTTCGCCTTCGCCCTCATCGATGAAGGAAAGATCGAAGCCATCGTGGAAGAAGGTTTGGGTCATGTCGGATGTAAGCTCAGTTTTAGCGCGAAACCGCATCGATCACCGGATGGCTCAAGCGGTCGCCTTCCTTCAGCCCGCGCCTTGCTGCAGTGCCAGCTTTCAGCTCAAGCACGAAGCGGATGGGTGCCGGTGTAGAGACCACTGCTTCCGAGAACGGCTCTGCCTGCTGGATCGAAGCGACCGTGCCATCGGCACGGATGAACACCATGTCGAGCGGCATCGGCGTGTTCTTCATCCAGAATCCGACAGGCCGGCTGGCCTCGAACACGAACAGCATGCCGCGATCATCCGGCATGTCCTTTCGGAACATCAAGCCGCGCTCGCGCTCCGTGCCATCATCGGCAACTTCGATCGAAAAGGCGACCTTGCCGGAAGCCGTGTTCGCCACCAACGGCGTACCATCGACCGGCAGCATCATCGCCTTGGAGTCGCGCGCCATCGCAACATTGGTGACGGCTGCACTTGCGCCGGTCAGGGCAAGCGCCAGGCCGATGGCGCGGAAAGTGGAGGTTGGAAAGCTCACGCAAGACCTCGCTGGGTTCGTCCGGCGATTATCTAGTGCGCGACCGGCAAAGTTCCCACATCCGGATGGATTTCGGCAGCCATCAGGCCCTTGCCGCTGCGGCCGAAGCGTACCAGCACCACCTGCCCTGGGCGAAGCTCGGTCAGCCCGTAGCGGCGGAGCGTTTCCATGTGGACGAAGATGTCTTCCGTGCCCTCACCGCGGGTCAGGAATCCGAAGCCCTTGGTGCGGTTGAACCACTTGACCAGTGCCCGCTCGATCCCGCTTTCGGCAGCAACCACATTATGGGTACGCTGCGCCGGCTGCTCGGACGGATGAACGGCGGTTGAAAGGTCGATGGAAAGAACCTTGAAGGCCTGCAGCCCGCGCTCGCCCTGCTTGACGAGGCAAACAACGCGTGCGCCTTCAAGCGCGGTCTGGAAACCGTCGCGCCGCAAACAGGTCACATGCAGCAGGATGTCACCCAAACCGGGAACATCCGGCAGAATGAAGCCGAAGCCCTTCGCGACGTCGAACCACTTGATCGAACCAGCGACTTCAAGCACGTCCGTGCTTTCGATGGTGTCGATCGGTGCCCCGCTGTCGGCGTCAGCCATGCCGGCGTCATGCCGGTCGGATATGGCCTTTTGCCCCATTATTCGCGAGCCCCTTCGCAACACCAAATCACTGATTCCGAGGGCAAGATAGCATCGGTGACTCCTGCTTGCGCAAGACCCGCACACGACTTTTTAACACTTGCTTACAAGCTGCAATGAGCAGCTGTGTACTATGAACAACACTTGGATTCATAAGCCCGCCTTGCATGGTGGGAGGGACGCGCCATATCAGCCTCTCCTCCAAACAACCGGGATGATTCCATGCGTTACCTCCACACCATGATCCGCATCCGCGACATCGACGCGTCGCTCGATTTCTTCGTAAAGAAGTTCGGGCTGGTGGAAGTGCGGCGCATGGAGAACCAGCAGGGTCGCTTCACGCTGATCTTCCTTGCAGCACCCGAGGACGAGCATCGCGGCATCACGGAAAAGGCGCCGCTGCTGGAACTCACCTATAATTGGGATGCCGAAGATTATGCCGGCGGTCGCAACTTCGGTCACCTCGCTTANNACTCGCTTATGAAGTCGACGACATCTACGCGACCTGCCAGCGCCTGATGGATAGCGGCATCACCATCAACCGACCGCCCCGCGACGGCAACATGGCCTTTATCAAGTCGCCGGATGGGATTTCGATCGAGCTTCTGCAGAAGGGCCCAGCGCTCGAGAAAGCAGAGCCTTGGGCATCCATGGAAAACACCGGCACCTGGTAAGCCGATCACCGCTTTTTCTTCCGGTTGATCTCGCCATTGGACATGGCTAACTGTCAGCCGAACAAATGTTTGGCTGACGGTTAGGGAGAGAGCCGGAATGAAGGACGTGCTGGTCGAACTGGAACGCCGCCGCGAAGTTGCACGCGCAGGCGGCGGCGCCGATCGCATCGCAGCCCAGCACAAGCGCGGCAAGCTGACCGCGCGCGAACGGATCGAAATCTTCCTCGACGAAGGCTCCTTCGAAGAGTTCGACATGTTCGTGGAGCACCGCTCCACCGACTTTGGTATGGAAAAGACCAAATATGCCGGTGATGGCGTCGTCACGGGCTGGGGCACGGTCAACGGCCGAACCGTCTTCCTGTTTGCCAAAGAGTTTACGGTGTTCGGGGGGTCGCTGTCGGAAGCGCACGCCGCAAAGGTCATCAAGGTGCAGGAGATGGCGCTGCGTAACCGCGCGCCGATCATCGGAATCTATGATGCTGGCGGCGCGCGCATTCAGGAAGGCGTTGCGGCCCTTGGCGGCTATGCCGAGATCTTCCAGCGTAACGTGCTGGCATCCGGCGTCATCCCTCAGATCTCAGTCATCATGGGTCCATGTGCCGGCGGCGACGTTTATTCGCCGGCGATGACCGACTTCATCTTCATGGTGCGCGACACGTCCTATATGTTCGTGACCGGGCCGGATGTGGTGAAGACGGTGACCAACGAGACGGTCACGGCCGAGCAGCTCGGCGGGGCATCTGTCCACACCACCAAGTCGTCGATTGCCGACGGCGCTTACGACAACGATGTCGAAGCGCTGCTGCAAATGCGCCGCCTGATCGATCTTCTGCCGCAGTCGAATACCGGTCCGGTGCCGGAGATCGAGAACTTCCAGAGCGTCGATGATGTCGACTTCTCGCTTGATCGGCTGATCCCCGATAATGCGAACAAGCCCTACGACATCAAGGAGCTGATCCTGAAGACGGTCGATGAAGGCGACTTCTTCGAGATCCAGGAAAGCTTCGCCAAGAACATCGTCACGGGCTTTGGCCGCGTTGAAGGTCGTACAGTGGGGTTTGTTGCCAACCAGCCGATGGTACTGGCAGGCGTACTGGACTCGGATGCGAGCAGGAAAGCAGCGCGTTTCGTGCGCTTCTGCGACTGCTTCAACATCCCGCTCGTGACCTTCGTGGACGTGCCGGGCTTCCTGCCGGGCACCGCCCAGGAATATGGCGGCCTCATCAAGCATGGCGCCAAGCTACTCTTCGCTTACGCCGAAGCTACCGTGCCAAAGATTACCGTCATTACCCGTAAGGCCTATGGCGGCGCCTATGACGTCATGGCGTCCAAGCACCTGCGCGGCGACATGAACTATGCCTGGCCGAGCGCGCAGATCGCGGTGATGGGTGCTAAGGGTGCGGTCGAGATCATCTACCGCAAGGATATCGGTGACGCAGAAAAGATCGCCTCGCACACCAAGGCCTATGAAGATCGCTTCCTGTCGCCCTTCGTAGCGGCCGAGCGCGGCTATATCGACGAAGTGATCATGCCGCATTCGACACGTCGCCGTATCGCGCGAGCGCTGCGGATGCTGCGCAACAAGGACCTCAAGAACCCTTGGAAGAAGCACGACAATATCCCGCTCTGACCGGAATGTTGTTGTTTGCGCCTCAATTGAGCGGCCAAACCAGCATGAGCATGGGCACCGCGACCAGCACGACGATGATCGACAGCGGCAAGCCCAACCGCGGATAGTCGCTGAATCTGTAGCCGCCGGGCCCCATCACCAGCGTGTTGCACTGGTGACCAATCGGCGTCAGGAAATCACAACCCGCACCGATCGCAACTGCCATCAGGAAGGCGTCAGGCTTGAAGCCGAGGCCACTTGCATAGCTCGCGGCAATCGGCGCCATGACCAGCACCGTGGCGGCATTGTTGAGGAAGGGCGTCACCGCCATGGCGGCAAGGATCACCAGTGCCAAGGCACCATAGGCTGGAAGCATATGGCCAATTACAATTAGGCCGCTGGCGATCAGCTCGGTTGCCCCGGTCTCGCGCAGTGACTCCGAGACGGGGATCAAGGCAGCCAGCATCACGAGGATCGGACCATCCATCGCGCCATAGACTTCGCGCGTGGGCACGACCTTGAACAACACCATGCCCACAGCCGCAGCGAAGAAGGCGACTGCAACCGGCACCGTGCCTGTCGCGGTCGCACCCATGGCTACCAGTAGGATCGCCAGCGGCACGAGTCCGCGCCGCACGCTTCCCAGCAGGATCGAGCGCTCCGCCAAAGGAAGGCAGCCGAACTCGCGCAACACGCCGGGTAAGGCATCACGTTCGCCTTGCAGCACGATAACATCGCCAATGCGGAACTTGACCTCGTTCAGCCGCTCCGTGATGCGGCTGCCCTTTCGGCTGACGGCCAGCAGATTGGTGTTATAGCGATCAAACAGCGAAAGCTGCTTGGCCGACCATCCAATCAGCGGCGAGTTTTCCCCGATCACCGCTTCGATCGCGGCAATTTCGGACGCGGGCCGTGCGCCCTTCACGTCGCGGTCGCCGGTGACCGACAGTCCCTCCTGAGCCACCAAGCGGTCGAGCGCTTCCGGATCCCCCTCCAGCACAACGATATCGCCGTCACGCAACACGACGTCAGGCAATGGTGTGACGCGCGTGCCCTTGGCGCGAAGCACGGAGGTAACCGTCGCCCCGCCTGCAGCCGCGCTCAAGAGGTCGGCAATGGTCTTGCCGAGCAGAGCCGACCTCGCGGTGATCCGGGCTTCCGACACATAATTCTTGATGTCGATGGCTTCATCAAGCGTGGCGGTCTCACGCGTTCGATGAGGCAGCAGACGGTAGCCGAAGGCTAGGAAAATGACACCGACCACTGCGAGCGCGCCGCCGACCGGCGTAAAGTCGAACATCGTGAAGGCCGTACCGGTGATCTCTTCCCTCAGCCGTGACACGATGATGTTCGGCGAGGTGCCGATCTGAGTCATCAGCCCGCCGAGCAAGGACCCGAAGGCCATCGGCATCAGGAACACCGATGGCGAAACGTTGCTGCGCTTGGCGAACTGGAAAGCGATCGGGATCATGATCGCGAGAGCGCCAATATTCTTCACGAAGGCCGAAAGCAGCGTGACAATCACTACAAGAACGATAAGCTGAATTCGGACGCTCGTGACTTTCGGAAAGTAGCGCTGGATCAAAAGCTCCATAATGCCGGATCGAGCGACGCCGGCACTCACCAGGAGCGCGCTACCTACGATGATGACGATATCGTCGCTGAAGCCGCTGAACGCTTTGTCTGGCGCAACAATGCCAAGAGCAACGGAAGCAAGAAGGGCGATGGCTGCAACGAGATCATAGCGGAAGCGACCCCAGATGAAGGCGACCATCATCAAAGCGATGACGGCGAAGGAACAAATTTGCGGAAATGTCATGAACGTAAGCAATCCCCTGGCTCGCAAAACGTCCTTAAGGAAAAAACGTTTCGCTTGCCTGATGAAAGTTCTCGATCAGGCGGATCCGGTGCTTTGGCGCTATCTTCTCGATGAGGGTTGCGGCAGAACTGGCTGATTATGACGCATGATTTGGCCCCCGCCCGCCCCGCTTCCAATCGCATCCGCGCCATCGACGTGGCGCGCGGCGTCGCGCTTGTTGCGATGGCAATCTACCATTTCACATGGGATCTGGAGTTCTTCGGCTATGTCGAGCCAGGTCTGACCGCCTTTGGCGGCTGGAAGATCTTCGCGCGCTGCATCGCGTCCAGCTTCCTGTTCTTGGTCGGTGTCAGTCTTGTGCTGGCGCATGCGCGCGGCGTGCGCTGGCGACCGTTTCTTGTCCGCTTAGCTCAAGTTGCCTTGGCAGCAGCTGCGATCTCGCTGGTGACCTGGCTAGCCGTTCCTGGCGGCTTCATCTTCTTCGGCATTCTGCATCAGATCGCTCTGGCAAGCCTGCTTGGCGTGTTGCTGCTGCGCATACCTGCGCTGGTACTTGCGGCGCTTGCAGCCTTCGTGATCGCCGCGCCGTTGTTCCTGCGCGCAGAGGTGTTCGACACACCCTGGCTATGGTGGGTTGGATTGTCGTCGGTGAACCCGCACTCGAACGACTACGTGCCGCTATTCCCTTGGTTCGGCGCTGTGCTGCTGGGGATGGCTGCCGCGAAACGTGCGCAACGGTTCGGTATCTTCGAGCGCACGCGCTCGTGGTCACCTCCCCGCCCGTTGCGCGTCCTTGAAGTTGGCGGGCGGCACAGTCTGGCTTTCTACCTGATCCATCAGCCGGTGCTGATTTCGCTGGTCTGGATGGCGGCTCAGCTCGCTCCGCCGCATGCTCCTGATCCACGTGTGGGGTTCAGCAGGGCCTGTGAGGCTCAGTGCATCGAGGTGCGCGATCAGGCGTTCTGTACTAGCTATTGCGGCTGCGTCATGGAAGGCGTGGCAGAGCTTCCGGGTGGTATTGCTGGTCTTGATCGCAATCCGGGCGATGCGAGCCAGCAAAACCGACTGCAGGAGATCGCCGCCATGTGTACCGGCGAGACCGATCTCCAGCAGTTAGACAGTCCGGACGAGTAGGTTTAATCGCCCGGATCGTTCTCGAAGGTCGCGTCGTCCGTACCGGTGGTGACGCGCGGGCTGGCGCTGGTGACGCCGTTGTTCTCGCGGCCATGTTCGGACTGCACGAACTGGCCGCGCGCGTCCTTTTCGACGGAAGAGCGGTCATTACCCTCGCCGCGCTCGGTGTCGCGCGACTTTAGGGGCGAGGACTGCTTGGCATCCTGCGCATGCGACTGCAGGTTTACGCCAGCACCTTCGCTGTTGGCTTCACTGAGGCCGTTGGGGGCGCTGCCTGGGGAGTAAGGGGTTCCAGCCATGATGTTGGTCTCCTTCCTTGTTGCGGGCAGGTATTGCCCGTCCTCAAAGCAATCCGGCAGGCTTTTGGTTGTTCCTCTCGTTCACGCGCTTTGCCAAATGCTGAATCGAATGATCCCAGGTCCAGTTCGCAAGAACGGTGTCGCGCGGGTTCATGGCGTCTGCTCGTGCAAGCAGGGCATCGATGCCTTCGTGGAAGCGGTCGGGTTCGGCGGTCATGCCTGTTTCGGGCGTGATGTATTGCAAACCGCAGCGCAGGCCGGCATTTGCGAGAACGGGCAGGCCGGCCAGCATGTATTCGGTGAGGATGGCGGGCGCGCCGTCATCGATGCCGCAGACCACGCTGATGCGGGCCTGGTTCATCAGGCGGTTGACCTCATCGAACGGCACACCGGGGGGACCGACGAAAGTCACGTCGAGACCGCGCTGGGCTGCTTGATGGCGGAGGTCATCGGCCATTTCGCCATAGCCGAACACGCAGAGCGCTCTCGTGCCTGGGCGCCGTTCGAGGGCGTCGAAAAGGATATCGTGGCGCTTGTAGCCCTGGGCTGCGGCGACGTAGATGACGTCGTAGGGCTTTTCCGTGGCCAGTGGGCGGAAGGTCTGCGGGTCGGCAAAGTCCGGGCCGATGGGGAGGACGAGGCACTCCATGCCGGGCAACCGTGCGCGCACTTCGTCGCTTTGCCATTCCGCGCCGGTCAGCACGAGATCGAAGTGACGGCCGACTTCGTCGGGGATGCGGAAGGCGGGGGCGTCGATGGAGTTGTAGATCTTGAAGCTGTCTCGACAGGCTTTGAGGATACGCTCGTCGACGCCGAGGCCCCAGACGCAGAGGACCTTCGGCGCGCCATAAGCTGCGATGAAGCCGAGCATGTCGGTGGAGCGGAACGGTGCGTCTTCGCCGTCGAGGTGGAAGGCGCGGCGGGCAAGAACCGGGTGGTCTTCCGCATAAGGCGGCGGCGAGGATGGGCGCCAGTGGTGCCAGATCTCGACGCGTCCGGCGAGGCCAGACTTGACCGCGGCAAGCGGTAGGCGTTCGAGGTAGCCGCCGGTGACGGAGAGTGCATCGCGCTGTAATGGCGTTGCACTATCGCCGGGCGGTGGGCTTCGCCGGCCGTCCAGCCAGCGATCCCTTGCTTCCTGTTCCGAGCCGCCGATCGGTTCGGGCGGCCAGCCATCGCGGAAATCGGAGATGACGACGATGGTGTCGGAGAGCGAAGGCGGCATGCGATGCTTGAACTCGTTGAGCGAGTACAAGCTACAAAGCTGCCGCCGGTTCCCGACCCTCCTGCCACGCCCGCCGGTCAGGCGGGATTGCGCACCCAGTCGCCATCGATGATCGGCGCGCCATGCTGGGGCGAAGCCGGTTTCGCGCGATGGGTTCCGGCTCGCTCATGCAGATGCGCCTTGAGCAGCGCGACATTGCGCAGGTTGGCGCGGAAGAAGGCGTCACCCACCCAGCCTGCCAGCGGCACGATGCTGATGCCGAAGTCGATGCCCAGATTGGCAAGCATGCGGCCGAGCACACGCTTCGGCACACCGAGGCGATGCGCTTCCCAGATGATGTAGGCGGTCAGCGACTTCGCGACGATCAGGCCAGCGCCGGGAATGAAGTTCAGCAGCGCATCGGCACCGATACGGGTGCCGATGATCGGTACGCGAAACGCGCTGTCGAGGAAGATCGACAAGCGGTCGAGGCGCGCGATTGCGGCAGCGTCGCTTTCCGCGCTCGGCTCTTGCCGCGCGAAAAAGCCTTTTTGGACGAACATCATGTCTTGAACAGTGGGCATCCCAAATCCTCTCAATGCAAACCCGCCGGATCGCCGGTTCGTTTAGTGAGAGGGTCCGACATCGCTGCGGTTTTCGCCGCAACCAGAGGGGCCCGGACCCCGACAACCAAGATATTGTGATGGTGGGGCGGGTGTACAAGACCCCTCTCCACCATCTTTGAAGCCACGCGTTTTCTGCGTTTCGGACTAGAGGTTGCGGCCGATCGCGCCGCCATCCACTGCGCCGCCCCCGCCG
>DCDI01000113.1 GCA_002316345.1 Phyllobacteriaceae bacterium UBA1059
GCGCGGTCGAGCTTCTTCTGGAGGCCGCGCCTGATGCCGTATCAGGCAGAGTCTTCAACGTGTCCGACCTGATGGTCGACCGAAGCGACATTCTGGCGATTGCACAGGAAGCCACCGGCATGTCGGGCATGGCCCATCCCCTGCCACCCGCCGCCGACACTTCCGCCTTCAACGTCATGTCCAGCGCTCGCCTCCAGGCCCTCGGCTGGCAGCCGGGTGGCCGGCGCTTGTTGCAGGAAACGGTGCGGGATCTGGTTGCCGCGATGCAGCCAGCCACCGCAAGCTAGCGGGACAGCGGCTGCTGCTTCATTTCAAGATGCAGACCGCTTCCGGCCCATGGATGCGCCTCGCAGACGGTCTCGTCCAGTTCGACGCCCAGGCCCGGCTCTCCTGACGGGATGACATGGCCGTTCTGCCATTCGATCTTGCGCTTGAGCAGGGTGGCGTGGAAGCCGTCCCATTGCTTGAGGGATTCCAGAATGAGGAAGTTCGGCAGCGTCACCGCCAGCTGAATGTTCGCTGCGCCGACGATCGGCCCGCAATAACAATGCGGCGCGATCTGGATATGCCAGGCTTCCGCCATCGCCGCGATCTTCTTGGTTTCCAGTATGCCGCCAGAGCGGCCGAGATTGGGCTGCAGGATGCTGGCCGCCCTCTGCTCGATCACCCGCGCAAAGTCGAACCGTGTCGTCAGCCGCTCGCCCGCTGCCACTGGGATCGACGTACCACGCGCAATCTGCGCCATGACTTCCGGCATGTCGGGCGGGCAGGGCTCCTCGAACCACAGCGGATCATAAGGCTCGATCGCCCGCGCCATCCGCAGCGCACCGGATGCCGTAAACTGCCCATGCGTGCCGAACAGAATATCCGCCTTGCCGCCGACCGCTTCACGGATCGCCTTCATCATCCGCGTCGACAGATCGATATCTGCCAGCCGCGGCTGGTGGCCGTCATGCACCGTATACGGCCCGGCCGGATCGAGCTTCAGCGCGTCAAAACCTTGTGCGACATAGGCGACCGCGCATTCCGCCGCGAGGTCAGGATCGTTGAAGACGTTGCGCCCCTCGCTCTCGCCGCCATTCGTATGCACCGAGCCTTTTTGCGGATAGAGATAGGTGTAGGACCGAAGCGTCTCGTGCACCCGGCCACCGAGCAGCGTGTAGATCGGCTTGCCAGCCTCCTTGCCGATGATGTCCCAGCAGGCAATCTCCAGCGCTGAAAAGCAGGCCATGACCGTCAGGTCCGGCCGCTGCGAGAAGCCGACAGAATAAGAGCGTCGGAAGAACACTTCGATGTCATGTGGATCGTGCCCGACGAAAAACCTGACAGCCAGATCCTCGATCATCCTGGCCGTCAGATGCGGATCGAAGCTCGCCGAATAGGCCTCGCCATAGCCATGCACCCCGCCATCCGTGGTGAGCCGGACGAAGATGAAATAGCGTCCGCCAATCCCCGGCGGCGGATTGCCGACGACCCAGGTTTTCACATCGGTGATCTTCATGAGCGTCTCCTAGCGATGATCCTCAAGTACCATTTCAGCACCCTTCCAGCCTGTCAGAATAGCTGCCGCATTGGTGTTGCCGGTGATGTTGGAGGGGAAGATCGAGGCGTCGATGACCCGCAAATTTCCGGTGTCGTGAACCGATAAACGGGGATCCACGACGGAATTTCTCCCGTTTTTTCCCATTCGGCAGGTTGAAACAGGGTGGTAAACGGTGCCCGACCGGCGTCTGAAGTCGTCGATCAGGGCATCGTCATCGCTTATCGAAGGACCCGGCAGCACTTCTTCAGAAATGACATCTGCAAAGGCGGAAGTCGCCGCCAGCTTGCGCAGGAACTTCACCGCATCCAGCATCTCCGCCACGTCATGTTCGGTGGAGTAGGCATTGGGGGTAATGCGTGGTTGTTCGAAGGGATTTGCGGAGCGGATCATGATCTCGCCGCGGCTCGACGGGCGGCAATTGGACAGGCCGATGGAAAAGCCGGGCCAGGGATCGGGCGACAGGATCGGCCGTTCTCCAGGCTTCGGCAGAACGGTTGAAAAAGCTTGGAAATACAGCTGCATGTTCGGTCTGGTATGGTCGGGATCGGTGCGGAAAAAGCCGCCGCCCTGGTTCATGCTCATCGACAGCGGCCCTCGTCGCAGAAGCAGATACTGGCTCCCCACCAGCGCCTTTCCCCACCAAGGCCGCAGGATCTGGTTCAGCGTCTTCTGCTTGGCCCGCCAGGTGTAGTTGATGCCCAAATGATCCTGCAGGTTGGCGCCGACATGGGGATTGTCGATCAGAACCGGAATAGCAAGGCTTTGCAGGAGCTTAGCCCGACCAACCCCTGACAACTGCAGCAGCTGCGGCGTGTTGATCGACCCGCCCGACAGGATCACCTCGCGTCCCGCTCGTGCGGTCTTCAACTGCCCGTTCTGCCGGTACTCGACCCCTACGGCCTGTCTGCCCTGGAACAGGATGCGCGTAACATGCGCGCCGGTCTCCACCCGCACATTCCGCCGCCTCATCGCCGGCCAGAGAAAGGCGCGCGCCGCCGACATGCGGCGGCCGTTGCGGGTGGTCAGCTGGTAGATGCCGACGCCTTCCTGATGCGCGCCGTTGAAGTCGGAATTTTGGGGCAAACCAAGCTCTTGACCTGCCTTGAGGAAGCGGTGGGTGAGGGGGTGCACGAAGCCGGTATTGTCCGTGACATGCCCCGGCCCGCCGCGCCCGCGCCATTCGTCTGCGCCCGCCTGATTGTCCTCGATCGCCTTGAAGGTCGGCAAAAGATCGTCATAGCTCCAGCCCGGATTCCCGGCCGCCGCCCAGTCGTCGTAGTCCTCTCGCGCACCGCGGATCCACACCATCGCGTTGATCGAACTCGACCCGCCCAACAGCTTGCCGCGCGGCCAGTGGTCGACATTGCCGGCCAAGCCCGGATCGGGCTCGGTGCGGTAGTTCCAGTTGACTGCCGGATCGTAGAAGGTCTTGCCGTACCCCAGCGGCATCTGGACGTAGAAGCGGCGATCCGTGCCGCCGGCTTCCAGCACCAGCACGGAAAAACGGCCGCTGGCGGACAGCTTCTCGGCCACGACGGAACCGGCCGAACCGGAGCCGACAATGATGAAATCGTAAGTCTGCATGGATGGCCGGCGCGTGAAAGGAAGCCGCAGCCTAGCCAGCATCCGGCCTGCTCGTTACGCGATGCTCCGGCATCGCTTGTGAAAAAAGCGACGGGACGCCTGGCTTGCGTTGCCTCTGTCGCCGGGACTGTCTAGGCCAGAAGAACAGAGCTCAGGAGTTCACGATGTCGGATCAGCCCCGCGGGCAGCTAACGCTGCGCACCCTTGCCATGCCCGGCGATGCCAATGCGGCCGGCGATATCTTTGGCGGTTGGGTGATGGCGCAGATGGATCTCGCCAGCGGAATGCGGGCGGCGGAGCGTGCGAAAGGCCGCGTCGTGACCGCTGCCGTGAAGGAAATGGCTTTTGCGAAGCCGGTCAAGATCGGCGACACGCTCGAGATCAGCACCGAAATTCTGAAGATCGGCCGGACATCGATTACGCTGTATGTGGAAGCCTGGGCAAAACGCTATCTGAGCGACCTGCGCGAACGCGTCACTCATGCCGAGATCGTCATGGTGGCGATGGACAAGGACGGCAAGCCGACGCCGGTGCCGGCCGAAGGCTAGGCCGCTTCATCTTTCTGCTTCAGGTCGAAACTGACGCGTGCTTTCGCAACGCGGCCGGTGTTCAGTCGTGCCCATTCGCCAAGCGCATGGACCGGCACCAGCAGGTCGCGCCCGAGATCGGTCAGCTCGTAATCGACACGCGGCGGGATTGTGGGGAACACCGTGCGGGTGACGAAGCCGTCGCGCTCGAGCCCGCGCAGGGTCGTGGTCAGCATCTTCTGCGAAATGCCGCCGATCAAACGCCGCAGCTCGTTGAAGCGCAGCGGACCTTGGCCGAGCAGTTCCACCACAAGCACCGTCCACTTGTCGCCAACGCGGCTGAGGATGCTGTTGACCGCCTGACACGCTTCGCTGCTTCCGTGAATGATGGGTGGCATGAGGCTTGATCCAGTTACTTGGAGGTGACCGCGGTATCGAAAAAGTGCCTTCTTGTGCGGCGTGAAGGCGGTTTCGTATATAGCCCCGGTATCTGTTTGATACCAGATCATTTGGCCTATTAGCGGGCGCTTTGCCCGGCACAAGAGGATTTTCAGCTATGTCCAAGCCTAAAATCGGCGTCATCGTCGGCAGCATTCGTGCCAACCGTTTTGCAGAACGCCCCGCTCAGTGGATTGCCGAACTGGCGCGTGCCAGCGGCGAACTGGATGTCGAGATCATCGACCTCAAGGATTACCCGCTCCCGATCTTCGACGAGGCGGTTTCGCCGGCCTATGGCACCGTCAGCAGCGAAGTTGCCCTGCGCTGGCAGAAGAAGCTCGACGAGCAGGACGGCTTCATCTTCACCGCGGCCGAATATACGCGCGGACCCACGGCCGCTCTGAAGAACGCGATCGACTACGCTTATCCGCAGTGGAACAAGAAGGTCGCAGCCTATGTCGGCTACGGCGGCGTCGGCGGTGCGCGCGCGATCGAGCAGCTGCGCCTCAATGCCATCGAAGATCAGATGGTGCCGATCCGCAATGCCGTTCACATCATGTTCGGCGAGTATCTGGCGATCGTCAACGAAGGCAAGTCCATCTCGGACTTCCCGCATTTACAGCAAGCCGGTCAGGACCTGATCGCCCAGTTTACCTGGTATGTGAAGGCGCTGAAGGCTGCCCGCGACGCCGACACGGCAGCGACCGAAGCCGCTTCGGAAGGTCGCGACCACGAGGAATAAAAAAGGCCGCTTCGGCGGCCTCTTTTCTGTTCCCTAGACTGGGGTGACCCTGTGGGTCTCGACCGCTTTCGACGCAATGATCTTGTCGATGCGACGGCCGTCGAGATCCACGACCTCAAAGCGCCAGCCCAAGGCTTCCAAGGTTTCGCCAGTGGCGGGAAGATGGGACAGCTGCGCCAGGATGAAGCCGGCGACCGTTTCGTAGTCGCGGTTTTCCGGCAGGATGATGCCGAGCTTGTCGGCCATTTCGTCGGCGGGCATGTAGCCGGCGATCAGCCAAGAGCCGTCTTCGCGCTGCATGACGCTCGGGCCTTCGTCATCATCGGACTTGAACATGCCCGTAATGGCTTCAAGGATGTCGGCGGGTGTGACGACGCCTTCGAAATGGCCGTATTCGTCATGCACCAGTGCCATCGGCACATCGGCTTCACGAAGCATCGTAATGACGGCTAAGGCATCGGCATTGTCATGCACGATCGGCGCCTGACGCACAAAGCTCTTGATGTCCAGAGGTTGGCCGTTGAGGATCGCGGCCAGCAATTCTCTGGTCTGGATTACGCCGATCATATCATCGACGCTGTTATCTCCGGCAGGCAAGCGCGAATGCGAGGTCCCGACCAGAGCATCGCGGATGGTTTGCTGGTCTGACTGAACATTGATCCAGTCGACATCCGTGCGTGGGGTCATGATGCCGCGCACGGTGCGGTCGGCCAGGCGCATGACGCCGGCGATCATGGCTCGCTCATCCGTTTCGATCACGCCCGCGCCTTCGGCTTCCGCGATGATCGTCTTGATCTCCTCGTCGGTGACCTTGTCTTCCGACTCAGCCTTTTGGCCGAGCAGGCTCAAGACGGCCTTGCCGGAAATATCGAGGAACCAGACGATCGGGGCGCCGACTAACGCGAGGACGGCCATGCTGGGAGCTACGCGAGCAGCAACGCCTTCCGGGTTGCGCAAGGCGATCTGCTTCGGAACCAACTCGCCGATAATGAGAGATCCGTATGTGATCAAGGCAACTACGACACCAACACCGACCGCGTCGGCAATGCCGTTGGGCATGCCGGCCTCGATCAGCACGCCGGTGAGGCGCTGGCCCAACGTTGCGCCCGAAAAGGCGCCGGACAGAACACCCACGAGGGTGATGCCGATCTGGACGGTGGACAGGAAGCGACCAGGATCGGCTGCGAGCTTCAGCGCGCGTGCAGCACCGCTGGAGCCACGATCCGCCATGGTCTTGAGCCGCGCTGGCCGGGAGGAAACTACGGCCAGCTCCGACATGGCGAGCAAGCCGTTGACGACAACGAGAACGAAGACAATCAGAACTTCAATGTAGACCATGCAGGTTCCTTACCATCACACCTGCTGCGATGCGAAGTGGGAATCCTGCAAGAACTTCTGGGATGGTGGATGGTTTCCGATCTACCACAGCGTCTCAACGGCAGGCACGGTAGCCGTTCCGGCGCTCCTTGATGTCGAAGTGGAAGTGGTCTGCATGATCGGCATTGTAGCCGGGGCCGAGTACGGTTGTGAAATAGGAGCAGCCGTCGGCACGCACCGTGTTGAGGAGACCGCGGGCGCGGAAAGCGAACAGGCCCTGCTTCTGCACCTTGATGTCGCGGCCGTTCTTCAACTCAATGCGCATGACATCGAGCGCGTTGCCCTTGGAGTGCTCGGACGCAACCGTCGTGCCTGCAATGCGGCGGCAGGAATAGCTTGAACCCTGGTGGATGGTCTTCACGCCCGACCAATAGCGAGAACGTGCGTTCGGCGCGAGCTCGTCCTTGGTCCAGGTCGCGAAAGCCAGCGCCATGTCGCAAGTCAGCGTGGCTGCAGGCTTCATCTCGATATTGCCGGAAAAGCCCATCAGCTTGACCGGGTAGTCGATGCGGCAGGAGCCGCCATCATTGATGGGTTGGAGATCCTGGTAGGCCACGCCCATGCGCTTCAGCGCGCGTCGGCACGCAACTTCCTCCGCAGGCATGCTGGCCGTGCCGGCGCTCGACATCGGCAAGCTCATGCGGGGATAGCCGACCATCATCGGGTTGGATGGGACCAGACGCTGCATGCCGGTTGTTCTGCTGCTGGAGCGGCTTGTCTCGCCGCGGTTGCCGCATGCCGACAGGCCGAGCAGCGCGAGTGCTGCCGTAAGCAGTGTTGCGTGGCGGGCGATGGTCGAAGCGCGCGAGCGGGAAAGGGGACGGGACAGCATCGGAGTTCCCTTGAAGGAAACGTCCGAGACTAGGATGCAAGGGTAAAGGAAGCCTCAGGCCGGATCTTCAGGCCTGTGTCGACAATGAGGCGAGCTTAGCCAGAACAAGGACTTAGCGGGTGGTCCGCAACCTTTGATTCACCATGATGAAACTTTGAATCAATGTTGCTTATTGGCAGAAGGTCACGCCGGGCCGCCGGTCGGCCAGATCGAGATGGAAATGGTTGGCGTGATCGGAGTCCGATCCCGGTCCCAGCACGGTGGTGAAGGGTCCGCAGGCGGCGGCACGCACTTCGGCCAGGAAATCGGCTTCAGCCTTGTCGGTGGTTTTCTCGACCACCACCGAGCGGCCGTCCGCCAAGGTGAAACTCATGATGTCGATGGCGTTTCCGAGGGCATGTTCGGACAATTTCTGGGTGCCGTGCCGTGGCCGGCACACATAGCCTGATCCGTTCGCCATGGCGGTGATGTCCGTCTTCAGATGCTTCTGCGCGGCTTCCTTGACCTTGGTCTGCAGGAACTTGGCCATGGTCAGAGAAACCGAGCAATTCGCTACGACAGAAGGCTCGACCTTGATGCCGCCGCCGAAGTTGGAGATCGAGACGGGATAGGGCATCGAACAGCCGTCCTCAGNNNCGGTCCCTGTTCCGGACGCGGCCCGTCTGCACGCTTTTGCGCCGGGGCATCTTCTTCCTTCTTGGCGGTATCGTCGGGCTTTTCCGTCTTCGGCGCATCGGCCGGACGGGTTTCCGGCTCGGGTGGCGCTACCGGCAGCGCTTGCGGCTGTTCCGGTTCTTCGTCTGACCGAGGTTCGCCGGGGACCTCCTGTGCTTCTTTCGGCGCAGATGGTTCTTCAGGATTGGCTTGCGGCTTGGGTGGGCTTGCCGGGAGTTCCTGCTGCTGTTCGCCCTCGTTCGAGGCAGGCTGGTCGCCGGCCTTCTCGTCCGGTGCCGGCTCATCCTCCGGGTTGGCTTTCGGAGCAGGCATGGTCTGCGGCAGGGCGGGTGCCGCGTCTTGCGACTGCGCCAAACCGAAGCCGGGCAGGGCTACAATAACGCCGCCGAGCATCAGGGCAGCGCAAACACTGGTCCGCAAGGATGAGGTCATCGCACCTAGATGGAGCATCGGACTGTGGCGGCAACGGGGACGCCTTGACGTTTGGACGGCAGAAGCAAGGTTGCGGCAGAGATGCCACAACCATCTTCTGGAGCCACCTATGTCCGAACTGCTCGCCCCGCGCCTTCTTCCGATCCTGATGCTCGTCGCGTCCAACGTCTTCATGACATTCGCCTGGTACGGCCACCTCAAGTTCAAGGGCGCGGCGCTGTGGACCGTTGTGCTCGTCAGCTGGGGCATCGCCTTTTTCGAATATTGGCTGGCCGTGCCTGCCAACCGCATCGGCAGCGCGGTTTACTCCGCTGCCGAGTTGAAGACGATCCAGGAGGTCATCACGCTGGTCGTGTTCGCGGTGTTCTCGGTGTTCTACCTGAAGGAAGCGCTGACGCTGAACCACGTGCTGGGATTTGCACTCATTGCCGGAGGTGCTGCGCTGATCTTCAAGGGCTGAGGCGTGCGGCCCTTCGCGCCCGTAGCGCAGGCACGATCTCCACGGCAAGCATCGAGATGAGAATCAGAGCGCATCCCGCGAAGCCCGCCGAAGGCAGACGCTCGCCCAGGAAGATCGCGCCGAACAGGGCCGCAAACACCGCTTCCGACGACAGGAAGATCGCAGCCTGCGAGGCGGTCGTGTAGCGCAGGCCGATGGCCATGAGCGTGAACGCCACGGCGCCTGAAAACATGCCGGCATAAAGCACTTCAAGCGCGGCGCCGCGCAGAGCTTCCAGGCTGACAGGTTCGAAAACAAAGGCGGCGGTCAGACCAAGAACGGCACAAACGGCAAACTGGGTCACGGCAAGCGTGATCGGCCGGCCTGTTTGCGATGCGCTGCGGGCGAGGAACAAGCCTTGCAGCGCCGCAAAGAAGGCTGCGAGGATCGTCAGCCAATCGCCGGTAGTCAGACCCGCCAGGGTGCCGCCGGACAGGAGGAAGATGCCGCAGAGCGTGCAAAGGGCTGCGGGCCAGACAATGACATGCGGAAACTGGCGGAATAGCACGATGCCGAGAATCGGCGTCATGACCACATAAAGGCCGGTCAGAAAGCCGGAATTGGTCACGCTGGTGGTGAGCAGGCCGAATTGCTGCGCGGTTATGGTGGAGAACAGCATCAGCCCGACCCAGGCGAAGGCCAGCCATTGCGAGTTCGTCAGTGTCGCCGGCGCTTTGCGCGCTTCCCTGATGGCGAAGGGAATGACGCAGAGCGTTGCTACGAAGAAGCGAGACCCGACGAACAGCAGCGGCCCCATGGTTTCCATGGCGGTGGCCTGCGCAACGAAGCCCATGCCCCAGATGGCACCGGCAAGAAGAAGGATGAGATTGGCTTGAACGCGGGTCATGGTCGCCGCGCTAGCCTATTCGCGTGACGCTGAAAAGGAGCCACAGCGATCTCCCGGCACCGCCAGCCGTCACAGCCGGCTGATTGTCGCGCGGCAGAAATAGTGTGTGGCATCCCTGAGACGGATGGTTATATTAGGCCTAAGAACGCTTATTTGCGGGTCCGCTAGCCATGTTGCTATCGGGCCGTTTTCATTTGTGGCTTCGAGCACCGTGTCGACACACAAGGCACGGAGTATGGAGGGTTTTGGAGATGAACAAGGTTCCGATGACCGGGGGCGGTTTCGAAGCGCTCAAGGAAGAGCTGCGCTGGCGCCAGCAGGACGAGCGGCCGCGCATCATCGAGGCGATCTCGGAAGCCCGCGCGCATGGCGATCTTTCGGAAAATGCCGAATATCACTCAGCCAAGGAAGCGCAGAGCCTGAACGAAGGCCGCGTGAACGAGCTGGAAGACCTGATCGCACGCGCCGAGGTCATCGATGTGTCCAAGCTGACGGGCAACACCGTGAAGTTTGGCGCGACCGTGGAGCTCGTGGACGAGGACACGGAAGAAAAGAAGACCTATCAGATCGTCGGCGACCAGGAAGCCGATGTGAAGCTCGGCCGCATCTCCATTTCATCGCCGATCGCTCGTGCGCTGATCGGCAAGAAGATCAGCGACACGATCGAGGTGAACGCGCCCGGTGGCGCGCGCGGCTATGAGATCGTCAACGTCCGCTTTGGCTGACACCAGGCATATCGCTTTGGAGAAGGCGCGTGACGTTGATGTCGCGCGCCTTCTTGTTGTTGCGCCCAATTTCAAGAAGCGGCTGTCTGGCGTCACCAGCACGATCATCCAGCTTCTGCCGCTGCAGGCGCAGCGGTTTCCGATCGCAAGCCTGGGCGCGGGATTGCCGGATTTCGTGCCGCGCATGCGATGGAGCCAGGTCTTCGGCCTGTTGAAGCGGCCGCAAGGTCGTGCCTTTCGCATCTGGCATGCTCGGCGCAATGTCGAGATGATCGGCGGCATCGTGATGCGCGATGTCTTTCGCGCGCCGATGAAGCTCGTTTTCACCTCTGCTGCTCAGCGCGACCACAAGCCTTTCACCAAATGGCTGATCCGCCGCATGGATGCGGTGATCGCCACCAGCGCGCGTTCCGGCAGCTTTCTCCATGTGCCGCATACGGTGATCCGGCACGGGGTTGATCTTTCGGGCTTCGTGCCGGCAGCGGATCGAGGCGCAGCTGTCGCGGAAGCGGGTTTTGCCGAACAGCGCTTGATCGGCTGCTTCGGGCGGGTTCGCGAGCAGAAGGGCACCGACCTGTTCGTCGCCGCGATGATTGCGTTGCTGCCGCGCTATCCGGGTTGGACCGCCGTGATCACGGGAAGGGTAACGGACGATAACCGCGCCTTTGCAGATGGTCTGCAAGCTGAGATCGCCGCTGCAGCCTTAAGCGAGCGCATCCGCTTTCTTGGCGAAGTGCCGGATATCAAGCCATGGTATCAGCGCGTCTCGCTGTATGTCGCGCCCTCGCGCAATGAAGGTTTCGGCCTGACGCCGCTGGAGGCGATGGCCTCGGGTGCTGCGGTGGTGGCGAGCGATGCCGGCGCTTATGCCGAGATGATCATGCCGGGTGAAACCGGCGCCGTGGTTCCGGCTGGCGATGGTGCCGCCTTGCTCAGCGCGATTCAGATCTATCTCGACGATCCCGCGCTGGCGGAGGCTCATGGGCAAGCCGCCTTGGCCCATGTACACGCGACCTTCCCATTGGAAGGCGAGGCGGATGCGATTCAGGGTGTTTACGAACGGCTGTGGCAGGGTGTGACGTCGTGAGCGACACACTGCCTTCCACGCTGATCCTGGGCAAGTCGAACAGCTACGGACTGACGCGTGATGCCGAGATCCTGCAGGCAGCCATTGCAGAGGCCGGTGGGCAGGCAGGTTATGCCACGATCAAGCAGCGCAGCTGGTGGCAGCGTTTGCTGCGCATCAAGCGCGCCAACCGGATCGTCCATCTGGAACGTGCCTTTCCCGGATGGTTCGGCGCGGCCTCGGACGAGACCTTTGTCGTGCCCAATCAGGAGCGCTTTCCGCGCCGGCAGATCGGACGGTTGCGGCATGTGAGTCGAGTGCTGGCGAAAACGCGGCATGGCGAGGCGGTGTTCAATGCGCTCGGCGTGCCGACCAGCTATCTCGGCTTTTCCTCGCCTGACCGTCTGTTGCCGGATGTGCCGAAGGACTTCGGTCGCTTCTTTCATCTGGCCGGCGGCAGCACGCTGAAGGGCACGGAAGACGTGCTGGAGCTCTGGCGCAAGCATCCGGAATGGCCGGAACTCTTGCTTGTGCAGAAAGCCGACAATGCGCCGGGTGTGCCCGCCAATGTCCGGCTGATGTCGGGCTATCTCGATGATGAGGCGCTCAAGCAGCTGCAGAACGCATGCGGCGTGCATCTTTGCCCCTCGCGCTCGGAAGGGTGGGGCCATCATCTGCTTGAAGGGCTTTCCGTCGGGGCTGTGGTTTTAACGACGGATGCGCCGCCGATGAACGAGCATGTCGATCCGACGTGCGGCGTGCTTGTGCCTTACTTTCGTAGCGAACCGCGCCATCTCGGCACGAATTTCTATGTCGATCCCGCCGCATTCGAAGCTGCGATCGAGCGGATCATGGCGATGCCGGATGCGGAAAAGCGCGCCTTGGGTTTGGCTGCCCGCAAGCGCTACGAAGAGATTGATGCGGGCTTTCGCCAGCGCGTCAGGGATCTGCTCGTTTAGAAGCCTTGCATGGCTTGATCGATCGCCACGCGGCCCTCGTCCTTGACCTGGCGGATGGTGAGGGCGGTGCGCACCGTGTCGACATTGGGGGCGGAAGTCAGGACCTCGATCACGAAGCTCTGAAACGTTGCCAGATCGGCGGCGACGCAGTGGAGAAAGAAGTCCGATTCGCCTGACACCATCCAGGCCGACCGAACGATCGGCCAGCCCTCTACCAATTTGGAAAAGGCCTTGAGGTCACCATCGGACTGGCGATTGAGGCCGACCAGCGCGAAGGCCACGACCGTCATGCCGAGTGCGGCATTGTCGAGCAGTGCGCGATATTGCCGGATGATACCCTGATCTTCCAGCCGCTTCACGCGTCGCAAGCAGGGCGGCGCCGATATGCCGACGCGGCGCGACAGTTCGACATTGGTCATGCGGCCATCATCCTGCAACTCGCGCAGGATCTTCCAGTCGATGGCATCCAGATCGGCTTTCAAAGTCATGGCGGTTCGGATGTGCTCTGACAGGGAGGAACAATCGCGGGATGCGGCTACCATCGCTTAAACCAAAGTTCGGCCATCGCCTAGCTTCCCGGGCGTTTGAGCGCGAATGAGCTTGGGATAGCGTATGGCTTACCTTGCAAGCAGTAGCAGCAAAGTCCTACATTCCGCCCAATATATAGAGAAAGGCCGCGAGGGTTCTGCGCGGCCACCAAGAGGCTTTCCATGACCACGCGCCACGCACCCGTTGCGATTATCGGTTCGGGCCCGGCCGGCTACACGGCCGCAATCTATGCCGCCCGCGCCATGCTGAAGCCGATGCTGATTGCCGGCATGCAGCAGGGCGGCCAGCTCATGATCACGACCGAGGTCGAGAATTATCCGGGCTTCGCCGACCCGGTACAGGGCCCCTGGCTGATGGGCGAGATGATGAAGCAGGCGGAGCATGTCGGCACTGATATGGTCAACGACCTCATTACGTCTGTCGATCTCGATGTTCGCCCGTTCCGGCTGATCGGCGATTCCGGCACGATCTACACCTGCGATGCCCTGGTGATTGCGACCGGCGCGCAGGCCAAGTGGCTCGGCCTGCCCAGCGAAACCGCCTTCATGGGCTTTGGCGTTTCGGCCTGCGCGACCTGCGATGGCTTCTTCTACCGCGGCAAGGATGTGGTTGTTGTCGGCGGTGGAAACTCGGCGGTCGAGGAAGCGCTGTATCTCTCCAACCTCGCGCGCCACGTTACGGTCGTGCATCGCCGCAACGAGTTCCGCTCCGAGCGCATCCTGCGCGAGCGCCTGATGGCGAAGGATAATGTCACCGTTCTCTGGAACACGGTGGTGGACGAGATCGTCGGCGAGCCCGCCAAGAAGCCGCTGCCGCCTTCGGTGAACGGCATTCGGTTGAAGGATGCCCACACCGGTGCGGTGAAGGAGATGCCTGTGGACGGTGTGTTCGTCGCAATCGGTCATGCTCCCGCCACGGAACTGTTCCAAGGCAAGCTGAAGATGAAGCCGAACGGCTATCTGTGGAGTGCGCCCGATTCGACCGCAACGTCGATCCCGGGTGTGTTCGCAGCTGGCGACGTCACGGACGACATCTATCGCCAGGCCGTGACGGCCGCGGGTATGGGCTGCATGGCCGCGCTGGAAGCCGAACGCTATCTGGCCGGCCTGGAAGTTCACCGCGAGGCGGCGGAGTAGGATTGATACGGCGTCCGGAGTGACGCCGAGGGGGACTGATGGCACTGGATTGGGACAAGCTGCGGGTTTTCCACGCGGCGGCTGAGGCTGGATCCTTCACCCATGCGGCGGAAAAGCTCCGCTTGTCGCAGTCGGCCATTTCCCGGCAGGTCAGCGCGCTTGAACAGGATGTCGGCGTCCCGCTGTTTCACCGTCACGCCCGCGGTCTTGTCATGACCGAACAGGGCGAGCTGCTGTTCCGCACGGCGCATGACGTGCTGATGAAGCTGGAAAATGTCCGCAGCCAGCTGACCGAAACCAAAGACAAGCCATCCGGTGTTCTGCGTGTCACGACCACGGTTGGCCTTGGCGCTGCCTGGCTGACGGAGCGCGTGCAGGAGTTCCTGGATCTTTATCCGGAAATTCAGCTGCAGATCATTCTCGCCAATGAGGAGCTGGATCTGACGCTTCGCCACGCCGATTGCGCAATCCGTTTACGCCAGCCGCAACAGCCTGACCTGATCCAGCGCCGGCTCTTCACCATGCACTTTCATCTTTATGCCGCGCCGACCTATCTCGCCAAGCATGGCATGCCGGAAAGCATCGACGATCTCGACAAGCATCGCATCGTGACCTTTGGCGAGCCGGTGCCAAGCCAGCTCGCGCATCTCAATTGGCTGGAAACGGCCGGGAAACCGGAAGGTATCCGGCGTCCGGCGACGCTCCAGATCAACGACATTCTATCGGTCAAGCGCGCCGTGCAGCGCGGGGCGGGCATTGCGATGCTGCCGGACTACATGGTCGGCAAGGAAACCGGCCTTGTTCAGCTGATGACGGATACCGAAGTGCCGACCTACGACACCTTCTTTGCGTATCCGGACGCCATGAAGCAGCAGGTGAAGCTGCACGTCTTCCGCGATTTCCTTTTGTCGAAGGCGCGCAGCTGGGCCTATTAAGCGCGTTGGCTGGATCTAGGGCCTGCTTGCTGGCCATCTAATCTCAACAAAAACAGCGTCTGACCGCCCTTCATTGTGCGATGCAGCATTGAACAGCGTGCTTGCTCAGACGGCACACCCTGCTTCTGGCGTTCGTCAGCAATTTCTTAACAAAGGCTAAATGCCTGTTTGTTCACCGACTTCTGCCCAGTAGCATAGCGAAGTGCAACACTAATGCCTTTCTGCATGGGTGCGATGCAAAATGAGGTGCTTGAACATTAGGCAAGAATGGCTCATATCACAGTCATCTCCTGAGCGCGTTCTCCTCCCATTAGCGCTCGAGAGTGTTCCCCTCTGGAGGTCAGCCTTAATTGGCACTCCAATAACTCAGCCGGGTCGTTTCGATCCGGCTTTTTTTTGCGTGGAATTTAGGCGGATGCCCTTCCTCTCTCCGGGGGGAACGCAAAAAGGCCGAAAGCACCTTGCGATGCTTCCGGCCTGCTGAACCAGGAGGAAGGGACGTTGCAACCCGGTCCTGCTTTCAGGCGAACGGGGTGTTCGCGATCTGCGGGATTGTGGTTGCACCATTAGAGCCTGCCGCCTGAACCGAGCCGGAAAGCATGGTTCATTTTCCATTCATGGCGCATGCGGGGGGGGCGGTAAAAATCGTTCTCGTCAGAATCAGAGATTCTCTTGAAAGGACAAACGGGCCTCACCACCTATCTCCTGCGGTCGCCGAAATCGGGGCCGCTGACAGGACGGAACGCCAACTGGGTTCCATGTTCGGTCAAACGCAAAAACCATGTTGCTCACCAGGAGAACAGACCCATGCGTCAGTTTGATTTTTCGCCGCTTTACCGCTCCACTGTCGGTTTCGACCGTCTCTTCGGCATGCTTGACCAAGTCAACCAGCCGGACGCCGGCACCAGCTATCCCCCTTATAACATCGAACGCACCGGCCAGGATGCTTACCGCATCTCCATGGCAGTTGCGGGCTTCTCGGATCAGGAGATCTCGATCGAGGCTCACCGCAACGTGCTGACGGTGAAGGGCGAGCGCAACGAAGCAGACAAGGAAGAAGGCGTCGAGTTGCTCTATCGCGGCATTGCTTCGCGCACCTTCGAGCGTCGCTTCCAGCTGGCCGACCATGTCGAGGTCACCGGCGCGACGCTCAAGAACGGCTTGCTTCACATTGATCTGAAGCGCAATGTTCCGGAAGAGATGAAGCCTCGCAAGATCGAGATCGCTCCGGCTGCCAACAGCTCGAAGCAGATCGAAGCCAAGGCTGCCTGATCTTCTTAGTCGTAGCGGACTGCAAGCGGCGCCCTCAGGGGCGCCGCTTTTGTTTTAGGCGTTGGTGAGAAGGCGCTGCACCTGATCGACATCGTCGTCGGTGCTCGCGAAGCTGGTGACGAAGCGATAAAGCTGCTCGTCCTGTTCAAGCACCGCATCGGTGACGCGCGGCAGCTTCCACGGCGCGAACACCGCACCAGCGGACCGTAACCGTTCGGCTGCGGTGTCGTTCAGGATCGCGAAGATTTCGTTGGCCTGGGGCTGCCAGGCAAGCCGCGCTCCCGGAGCCTGCTCGAACACCTGCGCCAGCCGGGTCGTCATGGCATTGGCCTGACGTGCCGTCTTCAGCCACAGATCATCTTCTAGATAGGCTTCGAACTGCGCTGCGATGAAGCGCGTCTTTGAGAAAAGCTGCGCGCCACGTTTGCGGATATAAGGCAGCTCGCCGGTGAACCGATCGCCGAAGATGATGATGGCTTCGGCGCACCAGCAGCCATTCTTGGTGCCGCCGAACGACACCATGTCGACGCCGCGCTTCCATGTCATTTCGGCGGGCGACACATCCAGCGACACGAGTGCGTTGGCGAAACGCGCGCCGTCCATGTGGAGCGGCAAGTCGTGTTCGCGGCAAACGGCGCTGATCGCATCCAGTTCATCAAGAGAATGAACCGTGCCGATCTCGGTCGCCTGCGTGATCGTCACGCCCATGGGGCGACCGCTATGGACGAAGCCTGCGGGGAAGCGGGCGATCGCCTTTTGCAGGTTCTCCGGCGTGATCTTGCCATCAGGACCATCGACGCCATGCAGGCGCGATCCGCCGAGAAAGAACTCCGGCGCGCCGCATTCATCTTCGATCACATGCGCTTCGCGATGACAGAAGGCGACGCCGCCGGCCTTGTTGAAGGCGGTCAGCGACAGCGCGTTCGCCGCCGTGCCTGTCCCAACGAAGAACACCTCGCATTCGCGCTCGAAGATCTCGGCGAATCGCTGTTCGACGCGGCGATCGAGTTCGCTCGTGCCATAGGCCTGTGCAAAGCCGCCGGCATGGCGAACGAGGCTTTCAGCGATAGAGGGGTGGGCGCCGGCCCAGTTGTCTGAAGCGAAATGCATGGATACCGTCACGTCTTGGATAAAAAGAGGGCTCTGCTGTGAGCGCGGCGACCTTGATCCCTTTGGACGGGCGGACGCAAGCGCTACTTGGCAATCGAAAGACCCTTTCAAGAACGCCTGCAGCTTAAGC
Source organism: Phyllobacteriaceae bacterium UBA1059 (assembly GCA_002316345.1). Taxonomy (GTDB): domain Bacteria; phylum Pseudomonadota; class Alphaproteobacteria; order Rhizobiales; family Rhizobiaceae; genus Tianweitania. The sequence goes on from DCDI01000113.1 coordinate 17,379, forward strand.
AACAATATTGCGGCTGATCCAAGCCACCTTTGCGCTTGTTGCGTTGCAGCGACGATTTTGTCACGTTTCGGTCTTGTGGCTGTCGGTGTAATCTGCCATACGAATATAGGACAGCAATGCTGTCTCATCTTGATCTTGCATCTCTTGCCGGTCGGAGGTCATTCTGCCTTCCGTTCCGGCTCGCCGCGCGCTCGTGATCCAGGCCGGATCACTCAACTGGAGGCAGTACCCATGAAGGACGACACGCTTCGCGTCACGCAGACCCTTGCCGGGACTGCTGCCACGAAAACCGCCGCCCTGTTANNGGCGGCCTGCCCAAAGCGCAAGGGCTGTACGACCCTCGCAACGAGCACGATGCCTGCGGCGTGGGCTTCATCGCGCAGATGAAGAACGTCAAGTCGCACCAGATCGTGCTCGACGGCCTGCAGATGCTGGAGAACCTGACGCATCGCGGCGCAGTGGGTGCCGATCCGCTGATGGGGGATGGCGCGGGAGTGCTGGTGCAGATCCCCGACCGATTCTTCCGCGAGGAGATGGCAGCGCAGGGCATCGAACTGCCTGTGTCCGGTCAATATGCCGTCGGCCACATCTTCATGCCGCGCGACGCCGAGGTGCAGTCGCATATCGAAGACATCATCCGCGAAGCCGCGCAGTCCGAAGGTCAGCCGCTGATCGGCTTCCGCGACGTGCCGGTGGACAATTCTTCGCTGTCCAAGGCGCCTGACATCGCGGCGTCCGAGCCTGTGCATCGCCAGTTCTTTATCGGCCGCGCGCCGGAAATTGCCGATGACGACGACTACGAGCGGCGACTTTATATCCTGCGCAAGGTCATTTCCGGCCGGATCTACCAGGAAAACGGCAATCGCGACGTGGGCGCTTACATCGTGTCGCTGTCGGCGCGCACGATTGTCTACAAGGGCATGTTCCTGGCCTACCAGGTCGGCGCTTATTACAAGGATCTCAGCGATCCGCGCTTCGAAAGCGCGCTGATCCTCGTTCATCAGCGCTTTTCCACCAACACCTTCCCGTCCTGGAAGCTGGCGCATCCCTATCGCATGGTTGCGCATAACGGCGAGATCAACACGCTGCGCGGCAACGTCAACTGGATGGCAGCGCGCCAGGCGTCCGTCGATTCGGAGCTGTTTGGCAACGACATCGCCAAGCTCTGGCCGATCTCCTACGAGGGCCAGTCGGATACGGCCTGCTTCGACAACGCGCTCG
>DCDI01000170.1:0-322 GCA_002316345.1 Phyllobacteriaceae bacterium UBA1059
CACATCGTATCCATGCCGACGCTTTCAGAGCTGAAGCGGACGGACGAGGGCTGAGCCAAACACCGCAGGACAGCGGCGTTTCTTCCATCGTCACGAACAGACATCAACAGGCCCTTCGGGGCCTGTTTTCCGTTCAAGCCATCACTTACGCCGCCCGGCTCCGTTTCGGCGGGCTGGAGCACCGGGCCGGCCGCTGGACTTCGCCTGCGTTGCAGCCCGCGCCATGTTGCGCGTTTGCGGCTCCGCCGCCCACAGGATCTTGTAGTCGTCGTTGCGGGTGAGTTCACCAGTCTCGGCAAACACGGCGGTTAGCGCGGGCTCA
>DCDI01000170.1:359-1318 GCA_002316345.1 Phyllobacteriaceae bacterium UBA1059
TCATAGGGCAGGCCGCGATTGGCAACCAGGAAAAGCCGCCCCTTGCCCTTGAGCGCTTTCGCTGCGGCACGGATCAGACCGGTGCCCAGATCAGGCTCCGCCGCATGACCACCTGCATGAAACGGCGGGTTCATCACCACAGCGTCGTAAACGCGTTCCACTGGCTCACCAACGAGATCCTTCCAGAAGAAGTCGATAGGCTTCTCCGCACCCTGCAAAGCCGCTCTGGCAGCCTCCAGCGAGGCATGATCGGCTTCGTAGAGGTCGACGCTGCAGATGCGCTCGCGGCGGATCAGATCGCCCGCGAGAAAACCCCAGCCGGCGCAGAAATCCGCGACGTCGCCCTTCAGGTCGGCAGGAAGGCTTTCGAGCAGGAACACCGAGCCGGGATCGGCATGGCCATGCGAAAACATGCCGGGCCGGGTTTCAAACGAACCGACGCTTTCGGCTTCCGCTTCCGGCAGCTGTTTCTCACCGTTGCGCATCCAGAACACCACGCCGTGATGCTTGGCGGCATGATCCTCGATCTCGGTGAGCTCGGCGAGACGCTTGCGCAGACTGTCGCCGCCATCCTTCTTGGATGCCGCCACGACGATCAGCCCGCCCGGCTTCNNCCCGCCGCTGCGCTTGCGCAATCCAGCCTTCGTTCTGGCCTCGATGCTTGGAGCCCAGCACAAGCGCCAGATCATAGTCCTCGCCCTCCCCTTCCGGCACGACCTGCACGCCCTGCCGCTGCAGGCCGAGGAAGTCGGGACGGAAACCCTGCACAGCGGTGATCGCTGCCTCGAAGCCCTCCGGCTTGCGCCAGCCAGGACGAGCGCCAAAGAAAAGCGCACTTGTGCCGGTAGCAGGCAGATCGATCAGCCCGGCTTCGAAAGGGTGGAACAGGGTTTTGAGCGCGTCGTCGGTCATGTGCAGGCCAATCAAGATTAAGGGGTAGTGCGTCCTTCGAGGCTCGC
>DCDI01000170.1:1376-1957 GCA_002316345.1 Phyllobacteriaceae bacterium UBA1059
TGGGTGCGAGCCCGCACAACCGTGAAGGTGAACACGCAATCCTTGCAACGGCGAGCCTCGAAGGACGCACCTGCGTCTACAAAGCAAAAAGGCGCGCCCCTCGCGAGGCGCGCCCTTTTCAATCAATCAGTCAGCAGAAGCTCAGGCAGCGTCTTCGTCGCCGTCCTGCTTCTTTTCCTTGGCCAGTTCCTTGCCGGTTTCCTGATCGACGACCTTCATCGACAGGCGAACCTTGCCGCGCTCGTCGAAGCCCATGAGCTTCACGAAGACCTTCTGGCCTTCCTTGACGACGTCGGTGGTCTTGGCAACGCGCTCGCTCGAAAGCTGCGAGATGTGGACCAGACCGTCCTTCGGGCCGAAGAAGTTGACGAAAGCGCCGAAGTCGGCGGTCTTGACGACCGTGCCTTCGTAGATTTCGCCGACTTCCGGCTCAGCCACGATCGTGTGGATCCACTTGCGGGCGGCCTCGATCTCCTTGGCGGAAGACGACGCGATCTTCACCGTGCCGTCGTCCTCGATGTTGATCTTGGCGCCGGTCTTTTCGACGATCTCGCGGATCACCTTGCCGCCCGAGCCGATCA
>DCDI01000170.1:1974-9039 GCA_002316345.1 Phyllobacteriaceae bacterium UBA1059
ATAGGCCTTCGGTCAGGGCACTGGCCATTTCGCCGAGGATGTGGAGACGGCCATCCTTGGCTTGGTCGAGTGCGACCTTCATGATCTCCTCGGTAATGCCATCGATCTTGATGTCCATCTGGAGCGAGGTGATGCCGTTCTCGGTGCCGGCGACCTTGAAGTCCATGTCGCCGAGGTGATCTTCATCGCCCAGGATGTCGGACAGAACCGCGAAACGGTCGCCTTCCTTGATCAGGCCCATTGCGATACCGGCAACTGGACGCTGCAGCGGAACGCCTGCATCCATGAGAGCCAGCGAGGTGCCGCAGACGGTCGCCATCGAAGACGAACCGTTGGACTCGGTGATCTCGGACACTGCACGCAGCGTGTAGGGGAACTGCTCAGGCGTCGGCAGCATCGGACGGATTGCGCGCCAGGCCAGCTTGCCGTGACCGATTTCGCGGCGGCCGGGCGAGCCCATGCGGCCGGTTTCACCAACCGAGTAAGGCGGGAAGTTGTAGTGAAGGAGGAAGCGCTCCTTGTACATGCCCGTCAGCGAATCGACATACTGCTCGTCCTCGCCGGTGCCCAGCGTGGCAACAACCAGCGCCTGGGTTTCGCCGCGGGTGAACAGGGCCGAGCCGTGGGTGCGCGGCAGAACGCCGACTTCCGACACGATCTGGCGAACGGTCTTGAGATCGCGGCCATCGATACGCGAACCGGTGTCGAGGATGTTGCCGCGAACGACCTTGGCCTGGACGTCCTTGAACACGGCGCCGACCTGCTCGGCCGTGTATTCGGCTTCGCCGCCTTCGGGGAACAGGGCAGTCTTCACCTTTGCCTTGGCGGCATCGATGGCAGCATAGCGATCCTGCTTCTGCGTGATCTTGTAGGCATCGCGCAGATCAGATTCAGCGGCTGCGAGGATCTTGCCTTCCAGCGCCGAATTGTCGGCAGCCGTATGCTCGCGCGGCTCCTTGGCAGCGACTTCCGCCAGCTTGATGATCGCGTCGAGAACCGGCTTGAAGCCGTTCTGGCCGAACACGACGGCGCCGAGCATGATCTCTTCCGAAAGCTCCTTGGCTTCCGACTCGACCATCAAAACGGCGTCAGCGGTGCCGGCGACAACGAGGTCGAGCTTCGATTCCGGCATCTCGTCGAGATGCGGGTTCAGGATGTATTCGCCGTTGACGTAGCCAACGCGCGCACCGCCGATCGGGCCCATGAACGGAACGCCGGACAGCGTCAGGGCAGCAGACGCCGCAACCATCGACACGATGTCGGGATTATTCTCAAGGTCATGCTGCAGAACGGTGATCACGACCTGCGTGTCGTTCTTGTAGCCATCGGCGAAGAGCGGGCGGATCGGACGGTCGATCAGGCGCGAAACCAACGTCTCGTTTTCCGACGGACGGCCTTCGCGCTTGAAGTAGCCGCCCGGGATCTTGCCGGCGGCATAGGTCTTTTCCTGATAGTTGACGGTCAGCGGGAAGAAGTCCTGACCGGGCTTCGGCGCCTTGGCCGAAACAACAGTGGCGAGCACGACGCTTTCGCCATAGGTCGCCAGCACGGCGCCGTCAGCCTGACGTGCGATCTTGCCGGTTTCCAGGATGAGCGGACGGCCGCCCCATTCGATTTCCACTTTGTGGTGCTTGAACATATCTTATCCTCTTTGTGCCGGCCGCTCGGCGCTTACCTAGCGCGAGACCCAATCCGGCTCCTACGGGCAAACCCGCCACGGGCAAGACAACGGGAGGCTCCAAAGCGAGCCACCTGCAATCCTGCCCCATGACCGGTTCAGGGTAGCTTCGGAACCCGCGCTTCACGGGCCGCAGCCATGTGGATCGTGTCAACGATCCCTGTGCGATCGGCCGACGACCCATGGGCCGCCGGCCGATCAGATCAGTGTGTCAACGCAGCAAAAGCCACGTGATCTTAGCGACGCAGACCAAGCTTTTCGATCAGCGTCTGGTAGCGGGCGGTATCCTTGGCATTGAGGTAGTCAAGGAGACGACGGCGCTGCGACACAAGCTTCAGAAGGCCACGACGGGAGTGGTTGTCCTTCTTGTGGTCCTTGAAGTGCTCGGTCAGGTTACGAATGCGTTCGGAAAGGATCGCGACCTGGACTTCCGGCGAACCGGTGTCACCCTTGACGGTTGCGAATTCCCCAAGCAATTCTTGTTTGCGCTCAGCAGTGATCGACATCGGATGTTCCTTTCGAAAGGGAGGAAGGGGACGCCTGCGGCCGGGATGTCGTCCAGCGGAGGCCATGAAGGCGATAGGCGCAAACGCCTAAGGCTGGCGCGCATATAGGCGAAGATGCGCCGATTTACCAGCAAATTGTTTCCGCGCCACGGCTGCCGCTTCAAAGCCAGCGCCGCCATCGGAAGTACAGGAAAAGTAGAACTCCGATCACCGCCATAGAGGCGAGCGCTGCCGGATAGCCATAATACCATTGCAGTTCCGGCATGTTCCACGGCGATACCTGCGGATCGAAATTCATCCCCCATACGCCGGCCAGAAAGGTCAGCGGGATGAAGATGGCGGAGACGATGGTGAGGAGGTTGATGACCTCGTTGGTCTTGGCCTGGGCCATCGACATATGCATCTCGATGAGACCGGTCACGGTTTCGCGGTAGGTTTCCACGATCTCAATGGCGCTGGCGACATGATCGAGCGTGTCGCGCAGATAGATCTTGGTTTCAGCCGTGAGAAAAGGGGCGTCCGATCGGAGCAGACCTGAAATGGCGTCGCGCAAAGGCCACAGCCATCGCTTGAACGCGATCAGGTTGTGGCGGATGCGATGCAGGTCGGCCAGTTGCCCTCTTTCCCAGCAGGCGACCATGTCGTCCTCGATCTGATCGATCGCCGCACCTGTTGCCTCGACATGCGGAAAATAGCTGTCCACCACGGCATCGATCAGGGCATAGGCGAGATAATCGGCCTTTCGAGCGCGGAGGCGGTTTCCGCCGTTGGCTTCGATGCGCTTGCGTACGGGATCAAAGGGATCGCCCGGCCGCTCGCCGAAGGTGATGACGAAACCCTCCCCGAAGAACACGCCGATCTGTTCGTAGCGGTGGGTCTGATCGTCATCGATGGCGTACAGCACGACAAAGGCGTGCTCATCATAGAAGTCGGACTTCGGCCGCTGTCCGGTGTTGACGGTGTCTTCCAGCGCAAGCGCATGAAGGTCGAAGATCTTGCCGAGCTCGGCGATCAGCGAGACATCGCCGAGCCCCACACAATCTACCCAAATGGCAGGCCATTCAGCCTTCAGACGGCGGATATCTTCAAGGTTGACGCTTGGATAGACCTTGTAGCCCTGGGGCGACATCACGGTTGCGGAGAGCGTTGACTGGATCGCGCTGGGATCGGCGATCAGCGTTCCGGGCGATGCGCCGACGGGCGAGCGTTTGACGCGGCGCCGGCCGTGGCGCCGGACGCTGGACTTCTCGGTCATGCCTGTTCTCCGCTGGCTGCGATCATTCTAGAGCGCAGCCATGACGGCGGAAAGACCGCTCAGGCCGTGAAGACGCGCTTGGGCTTGAACTGCCCGCCTTCGACGGCGCCGATAGCCACCAGCTTGCCGCGAACGGTGGCGCAGGCTTCTTCGGCTTCGATCGGCGCATCGCGTCCGCGCACGATCACCGGGTTGCCCAAACGCACGCGCTGGGCGGCTTCGTCGGTCAGCGGGACTTGCGGCAGGCAGTCCAAAGCCGCAGCCGTTTCAACGACATAGCCGTCCATCACGGAGAAATCCGGACGCGCCACGTCGTCTTCGCTGATGGCCGGGCGCGCCGCTTCGAGTTCTCCGACCGTGACGAAATCCTCGTCGGTGAAGGGGTCGACAGCAAGACGGCGCAGGGTGGAGATATGGCCGTAGCAACCAAGCTGACGGCCCATGTCACGGGCCAGCGAGCGGACGTAAGTCCCCTTACCGCATTCCACCTCGAACTCGGTGGAATTGTCGTCGTGGTGGATGATGTCGAGGCGATCGATCTCGACTTCACGAGCCGGTATTTCGACGGCCTCACCTTCGCGTGCGAGGTCATAAGCGCGCTCGCCACCGATCTTGATGGCGGAAAAAACCGGAGGAATTTGCGAAATTACCCCGATATAATCCGCCAAAATGCCGGAAACTTCCGCTTTTGTCGGCCGATTTTCCGAGTTTTGCGTCGCAACGCCCTCTAAATCGTCGGTGTTCCGCTCCTCGCCCCAGGTCACGGTGAAGCGATAGACCTTGGTGCCGTCCATTACGTAAGGCACGGTCTTCGTCGCCTCGCCGAGCGCGATCGGCAGCATGCCGGAGGCGAGCGGATCGAGCGTGCCGGCATGGCCTGCCTTGTCGGCGTTGAACAGCCACTTCACCTTCGAGACCGCTTCGGTGGAGCCCATGCCGACAGGCTTGTCGAGCACGACCCAACCGGAAACCGGACGGCCCTTCTTCTTGCCGCGACGACCCATCAGTTCTGCTCCTCGCCATCTTCGTCATCGAGGTCGCGCGCAACCTCGGGCGAGCGAAGCAGCGCGTCGATCTTGGCGTAGTTGTCGAAGCTGGTGTCGATGCGGAAGCGGACTTCCGGCATGTATTTCATCTGGCGCAAGGCGTGGCTCATCCTGCCACGAATGAACTTGGCATGATGGTTCAAAGCCTTGATGACGGCCTCGTCATCCTTGGCGCCGAGCGGCGAAACGAATGCGGTGGCGATCTTGAGGTCGGGCGACATGCGCACTTCCGAAATCGAGATCACGGTCGCTTCAACCACGTCGTCACGCACCTCGCCGCGCTGAAGCACTTCGGCAATGGCATGACGCACCTGTTCGCCAACGCGCAGCTGGCGCTGGGACGGGCCATTATTCTGATTCTTGGACATAGATACAAATCCAGCAAGCGGCGGAGCGGGTTCGAACCGCTTCGCCGCAGTTGGCAAAAATAACGAAGACAACTGCCGGTTGGTGCCGGCAGTTTGATCTTCAGCTTACAGCGTGCGCGTCACCATCTCGACGCGGAAGCACTCGATGACATCGCCCTGGCGAATGTCTTCGTAGTTCTGGAAGGCCATGCCGCATTCCTGGCCGACCGGGACCTCGCCCACTTCGTCCTTGAAGCGCTTCAGGGTCTTCAGCGTGCCTTCGTGGATCACGACGTTGTCGCGGATCAAACGCACGCCCGCACCACGTTCGACCTTGCCTTCGGTGACGCGGCAACCCGCGACCTTGCCGGTCTTGGTGATGTTGAACACTTCCAGGATTTCGGCATTGCCGAGGAAGGTTTCGCGACGTTCCGGCGACAGAAGGCCCGACATCGCCTGCTTCACGTCATCCACGAGGTTGTAGATGATGTTGTAGTAGCGAACCTCGATGCCGCCCTGCTCGGCTGCCGTACGCGCCTGCTTGTTGGCACGCACGTTGAAGCCGATGATGACCGCATTCGACGTTTCGGCCACCGACACGTCGCTTTCCGTGATCGCACCCGCGCCGACATGAACGATGCGCGCGCGCACTTCATCCGTGCCGAGCTTGTCCAGCGCCGCCACGATGGCTTCGGCCGAACCCTGCACGTCGGCCTTGACGACCAGCGGGAACTCCTTGAGACCGGAATTCTGCAGCTGCGACATCATCTGCTCGAGCGAGCCGCGCTGGCCGGACTGGCGTGCTGCTGCCTTTTCGCGAGCCAGACGCATGCGATATTCGGAAATCTCGCGAGCGCGGGCTTCGTTTTCGACAACGGCGAAGCGATCACCAGCCGCCGGCGTACCGGACAGGCCGAGAACCTCGACCGGCATGGATGGGCCAGCTTCCGGCACGGTCTTGCCCTGATCGTTCACCAGCGCGCGAACCTTGCCGTAGACATTGCCGGCAACCAGAATGTCGCCGGTGCGCAGCGTGCCCGTTTGCACCAGGATGGTGGCAACAGGACCGCGGCCCTTGTCGAGCTGGGCTTCGATGACGACGCCTTCCGCGGTACGATCCGGGTTGGCGCTGAGGTCGAGGATTTCTGCCTGCAACAGGATGGCTTCGAGCAGCTTGTCGAGACCGGCGCCCGTCTTGGCGGACACCTCGACGTCAAGCACTTCACCGCCCATGGATTCCACGAACACTTCGTGCTGCAGAAGCTGGGTGCGGACCTTCTGTGCGTCAGCCGACGGCTTGTCGATCTTGTTGATCGCCACGATGATTGGCACACCGGCCGACTTGGCATGGCTGATCGACTCGATCGTCTGCGGCATGACGCTGTCGTCAGCAGCCACAACCAGAACGGCGATATCGGTTGCCTGCGCACCGCGGGCACGCATGGCCGTAAAGGCTTCGTGGCCCGNNGGGTAATGCCGCCGGCTTCGCCGGACACGACGCTGGCGCTGCGGATAGCATCGAGCAGCGAGGTCTTGCCGTGATCGACGTGACCCATGATCGTGACCACAGGCGAACGCGTTTGCAGCGTTGTGGCCTCGTCCTGAACGCCGAACAAACCTTCTTCGATGTCGCTATCGGCAACGCGGCGGACCGTGTGACCGAATTCGCCTGCCACCAGTTCCGCGGTGTCGGCATCAAGCACATCGCCGGGGACCATCATGGTGCCCTGCTTCATGAAATACTTGATGAGATCAACAGCGCGCTCCGACATACGGGCGGCGAGATCCTGGATCGTGATGGTTTCCGGCAGCACGACTTCGCGCGAAATCTTCTCGCGCTCGCCCTGATGCATGGAGCGCTTGAACTTTTCCTGGCGACGACGCATCGACGACAGCGAACGGGAGCGCCCGTCGCCATCCGAAGTCGCGGCGGTCAACGTCAGCTTGCCACGGCGACGATCCTCTTCGCCCTTGGTCTTGGTCGGCTTGGCAGGCACGGCTTCCGGCTTCAGCGGCGTGCGACGGATCGCGGCACCAGCACCGGCGGCAGGCGAAGTTGCCGGGGTGGCTGCAGCAACGCTGCGCGGCTTGGCGATCGGCTTTTCTTCTTCCTCATCGGCCGTGTCCGTTTGAGGGGCGCGACGGCGAGCTTCTTCCTCGGCGCGGAGACGCGCTTCGGCTTCGGCCTGGATGCGGGCTTCTTCTTCGGCCTGACGGCGCGCGGATTCCAGAC
>DCDI01000242.1 GCA_002316345.1 Phyllobacteriaceae bacterium UBA1059
TCGGAAGGGAGCGTCCAATCCGCCACGCTCACCAGCCTGTGGCTCGCTTTCGCCGCCGCCGCCTTCTCGATCCTGCTGTCCTTCGCCCTCGTCCGCACCCGCCACGTCCTGCAAACCCAACGACGCGGCGCGGCGCCTTCCCTGTTCGAGCGCCTGACCGATCGCGGCGCCGGCTATGTGCTGATGGTCCCGCCGATCGTTATCGGCGCCGGGTGGTTCGTTCTCCTGCATACGGTGGCCGACCTGTTCGCGCTGGCACCGATCATGGTCATCACCGTCAACGGCGTCATGGCCATGCCTTTCGCGCTGCGCCTCATCCGTCCCGCCCACGATGCCGCCACCACCCGCCACGACCGCCTTTGCGCTTCGCTGGGCATCACCGGCTGGAACCGGCTGCGCCTGATCNNTCGATTGGCCATCCTTGCGCCGCCCGCTCCTTGCCGCCTTCGCCTTCGCCATAGCCCTGTCGCTCGGCGATCTCGGCGTCATCGCCTTGTTCGGCTCGGATGCGGTGAAGACACTGCCCTATCTTCTGCTCGAGCGCATGGGCAGCTACCGTACCGCCGACGCGGCCGGGCTCGGCCTGTTTCTCGCCGCGCTGACCCTGGCGCTCATGCTCCTGTCCGACCGCCTTGGGAGAAGCCGGCAATGAATGGCCTCACCATCCGCTTCGACCAGGTCGCCTTCTCTTACGGTGAAGCCCAGTTCCTGTTCGACGCCACCGTCTCGGCCGGCACAATCACGGCTGTGATGGGCCCGAGCGGCTCCGGCAAATCCACCCTGCTCAACTTGGTTGCTGGCTTCGAAACCCCAGCAACCGGCCGCCTGCTGATCGGCGAGCAGGATATGCGCGATGTCGGGCCAGCCGAGCGCCCGGTGTCGATGATCTTTCAGGAAAACAACCTCTTCGCCCATCTCACCGTCGAGCAGAATATCGGCCTGGGACGCTCACCCTCCCTCAAGCTGACGCCGGAAGACAAGCACGCCATCACCGAAGCGCTCGAAGCCACCGGCTTGGCAGGCAAGCAAAAGCGCCTGCCGCGCGAACTCTCCGGTGGCGAACGCCAACGTGTCGCGATCGCACGCGCCCTCGTGCGCCAGCGTCCCGTTCTGCTGCTGGACGAACCCTTCGCCTCGCTCGGCCCCGCTTTGCGCGCGGATATGCTGGACGAGATCCGTGCCCTTCACGCCCGGCTCAACCTCACCATCCTGTTCGTGACGCATCATCCAGAAGATGCCAGCCGGCTTGCCCAAGACGTGATCTTTCTGGAAGACGGCAGAACAATCGCTCAAGGCTCCGCTGCCAGCTTTTTCAGCGAAAGCGGTCCGCTCGCCTTTCGCCGCTATCTCGGCCAAGTCGGTTAGCAGGCAGGTTTGTTGCCCGGATGACGACATAATTTGTCGCCAGACGTGAAACGCGTCTTGCGCCCTCTTGTTGTAAGACGCAGCAGGATGTGGCTAGGTTTCACGCAACCTCGTGGGCCGAATCCGAGAGTCGAAGGGGCGTTTTCTGAATCAGTCGTCGCATAGCACCCGGTCTCCGTCGAACATGGCGGGGAAACGCATCCGCCGCGTCGCGAGTGCCGTGGTGATGCTTGCGTTTGCGTCGGGCTGCGTCAGCATGGATTCGTTCAAGGACGATCCGTCGCTGAAATCTGTGCGGCCATCCGACAATCCCGTCACGGTCGACAACGTCCAGCGCAATGACCGGCTGGCCGCCGTCGCGAAGGCACAGCACCCGCGCATTCTCGCGACCTATGGCGGAGAATATTCCGACCCGAAGCTCGAGCGCATGGTGGCCAAGGCCATAGGCGCGCTGACGCTCGATCCGGAAAACCCGGCCCAGACCTTCCGCATCACCATCCTGAATTCGCCCAACGTCAACGCTTTCGCGCTGCCCGGCGGCTATCTCTATGTCACGCGTGGCCTGTTGGCGCTGGCCAACGATTCCGCCGAACTCGCTGCCGTGATCAGCCACGAAATGGCCCACGTCACCGCCAATCACGGTCTTCAGCGCCAACAGCGTGAGGCCGAAGAAGAGCTGGCCTCCAAGGTCGTCAGCGACGTGCTGGGCGGCGACCAGAACGCCAAGCTGGCGCTGATTCGCAACAAGCTGCGCATGGCCCAGTTCTCGCGCAATCAGGAACTGGAAGCCGACGCCATCGGCATTCGCGCACTCGGCCGCGCCGGCTACGACACCTTCGCGTCGCCGCGCTTCCTGCAGTCGATGGGCGCTTATGCCGATTTCCGCAATGTCAGTGGCGCCACCGATCCGAGCCTCGACTTCCTGGCGAGCCATCCCAACACGCCGCAGCGCATCGAGCTGGCGCAGCGCCACGCCCGCCAGTTCGGCACGCCCGGAACCGGTTCGCGCGATCGCGACTCCTTCCTCGCCGGCATTGATGGCCTGCTTTACGGCGACACGCCGGAAGAAGGCTATGTGCGCGGCCGCACCTTCCTGCATCCGCGTCTCGGTGTCTCCTTTACCGTGCCGGAAGGGTTCTCCATCGACAATTCCGCGGAAGCCGTGACCGCCACTGGCCCCGGCGACATCGCCGTGCGCTTCGACGGCGTCACCATCGACCGCAACACCACGCTCGCCAACTATCTGCGCTCCGGCTGGGTCGCCGGCCTGGACGATGCCAGCGTGCGCGAAACCACTGTCAATGGCAGCGAAGCCGCCAACGCCAAGGCGAAGGTCGATGGCTGGCAGTTCGATGTCACTGTGGTTCGCGCCGGCGATCAGGTTTACCGCCTGCTGACCGCCGCACCGCTCGCAAGCCCCGCACTCGATACGGTTGCCGGCACGGTCACCTCCAGCTTCCGCGTTCTGTCGCCGGAAGAAAAGGCCGCCCTGAAGCCCCTGCGCGTTCGCGTGGCGATCGTTCGCCCCGGCGACACGCTGGCGTCGCTTGCCACGCAGATGCAGGGCGTCGACCGCAAACTCGACCTCTTCCGCCTCCTCAACGCGCTGCCGCCAGGTGCGACGCCTGCGCCTGGGGATAAGGTCAAGATCATCACCGATCGGTAGACGGAAACGTTCTTCGGACGCTGCACGCCTCTTAGGGCTGAATGGACTCAGCCATCAACTGCAAGCAAAGCGTGGGGTTCGCCCTCCAACCCCATTGCTGGCGCATTGCTCACTGCCTGCGCTATGCTACACATTTCGCGCCGAGCTTCGTGAGTTTTGACCCTGCAAACTTCAATCCCTCTCGATCTTACTGGCCCTGCCAGTCATACGTTGAAGCTGGAGGCCGGACGGGGCGATCTCATGATCGGCCCCAAAGGCTCGGGCAAGCCCGACCTTATTGTGGAGCCCACGAGCAGGGTTAACTGGCAGGTCTTTGATGCCATAAGCACTGGCGCCGGGTATAATTGGCCGCGCTTTCTTGCATACGAAGGCAACGACGTTTCGATCTTCGATTGGTTGAAAACGCGCGAAACGGAGCGGCTGACCTTCCGCCCCTGCGCAGATCTTACCATCGACATGTCGGACGCAAGGCTGGACACATTGGAGATCGAGCCGCGCGGCTATGGTCTGCGCCTTACCCTCCCCATTGGGCTGCGCAGGCTTGCCATCAAGGGCGATCCGAGCGTCATTGACTGGGCGCATACTCCAGACTTCGACAACATACAAGTCAAGATTTCAGCCAGCACCGATTTTGACCTGACCAGTCTGCATGGCTTGAAATGGCGAGAGAACATCCGCTATCTCGGCATTACCCGCGCAGTGGTCGGGGACGAAGGCTTCGATTGCGCCAGTCTGACCCAATGCAAAATTCTGCAGTTTTTGCGGCTCTATGGTGGGATGCGGAATCTTGAAGCCTTGTCGCAACTGCCGCTTCAAGGGCTCGAGTTGCGGTTTGTGCCTGACCTATCAAGCCTGCCGAATGTTTCAGGCTGGCCGTTGCAAAACTTGGTCGCCTGGAATGTCGATGAAGCGCGTGGCAACCAATTAGTGACCGAGCTGAAGTCTACGGGGAACGAGGTTCGGATCAGCCAGTTGCGCAGCAAAGCTTGGTTCGTCGCCGAACATGGCCTCCCCTTTGCTGCCTGGCCTAAGAAAAATGAAAAACCTGCCAGCAAGGCTTTCAAGTCTGCCGCTAAACATCTGAGCAAGGCGAATGCACCGGTGGAAGCCAAGGCCGTCATCAAGGCGTTCGCCGACGCCATAAACGCGCTCGATGGTATCGAGACATCGGAGCGCGAGGACGCTGCCGAAGCTGTGCGGCTCCTGGCGGAAACACGACCTGATCTGATCTCGGCCGAACAGGCGCAATCCCAGTTCGACGTGGTTCGGCGCTTCTAATCTACAGTTCACAAACCAGTCGCTGACCCTCCAGTCTTGAACGCCCCGGGAATGATCCTGTCCGATGAACCTTGACTTCTCGTGCGTGGACCAGATCGGTGGAGACGGCAGCTATGCAGGGGCAACCGACCCAGGGCAGACCGGAAGGAATACCCCTCCACCCCTTCAGGACTCCACACCATGAAAACGGAAGCCTCCGTCCTCCGGCTGTCGATCGTGGTCACGCTGATGACGGCTGTGGTGGGTCTTGGCTTCGGCCTTTTGTCGGGCTCGTCGGCCATCCTGTTTGATGGCGTTTACACGCTGATCGATGCCTCGATGACCGGCGTTGCCCTGCTGGTGTCCAGCCTGATCGTGCGCTCCGGCACCAAGCAAGGCAAGCCGCGCTTCATGGAGCGCTTCACGATGGGTTTCTGGCATCTGGAGCCGATGGTTCTGGCCTTGAACGGAACCCTGCTGATGGGTGCGGCCGTTTACGCGCTGTTGACCGCGATCGAAAGCCTGCTTGCCGGCGGTCGCGTGCTCGCCTTCGACCAGGGCATCGTCTACGGCACCGTTACGGTTCTCACTGCCGTTGTGATGGCTACTCTGGTGCAGCGGGCTAACCGCCACCTTGGCTCCGAGCTTCTTGCGTTGGACGCCAAGGCCTGGTGGACCTCGGCCGCGCTCACGGCCTCGCTGCTCGTCGCCTTCCTGTTCGGCTATCTCATTGAGGGAACCCGGTGGACATGGTTGATCCCCTATGTCGACCCGGTCATCCTGATGCTGATCTGCCTGATCGTCATCCCGATCCCGATCGGCACCA
This sequence comes from Phyllobacteriaceae bacterium UBA1059, assembly GCA_002316345.1. Classification (GTDB taxonomy): domain Bacteria; phylum Pseudomonadota; class Alphaproteobacteria; order Rhizobiales; family Rhizobiaceae; genus Tianweitania. The sequence continues at coordinate 5,115 of DCDI01000242.1, forward strand.
TCAAGCAGGCCTTGTCCGACATGCTCTTGGTCACACCGGTGGAATACAAGCGCGAGGTGGACCGCGTCGCGGAAGCCATCGTGGAGCGATATGGCTTCATCGGCCACCGCGCTTATGTCGCGAAGGTAGGGCGTGGCCGTCAGATCGAGCTGTGCTTTATCGTGCCGGTCGGACAGCCGCCACGACGTCTGGAAGAATGGGATGCCATCCGCGACGAGATCGGTGAAGCGATCGGCGATGCAGGCCCCGACCGCTGGCTGACCATCGCCTTTACGACAGACCCGGATTGGGCCGAATGAAGCCTGCCCCGGCCGAAGATCAGGCCGCGATCATCTGCAATTCTGGATTGACCTTGATCAGCGCTGCACGGAGCTTTTCCATGGCGCGGTTTTCGATTTGGCGAACGCGCTCCTTGGAGATGCCGAGCTTGGCGCCGAGCGACTCCAGCGTCGCGCCGTCATCCTGCAGGCGGCGCTCTTCGATGATCCGGCGCTCGCGCTCGTTCAGCACCTCCAGCGCCGAGCCCAGCCAGCGCGAACGGCGCTCCACATCGATAGTCTCGGTTACGATTTCGTCCGGCAGCGGAGCGTCCGACACCAAAAAGTCCATGCGATCGGAAGCGCCGTTCGAATCGTCGCCGCTTACGGGTGCGTTGAGCGATGTGTCATAGCCCGACAGACGCGAGTCCATCACGGCGACATCGGCCACCGTCACGCCCAGCACCGTCGAAATCTCCTCGTAGATCGCAGCGTTGGACAGAGGCTCGGAGCCCTGTGCCAACCGCGCACGCAGACGGCGCAGGTTGAAGAACAGCGCCTTTTGCGCCGAACTGGTGCCGCCGCGAACGATCGACCAATTGCGTAGAATGTAATCCTGGATCGAAGCGCGGATCCACCAGGTCGCATAGGTGGAGAAACGCACTTCGCGATCGGGTTCGAAGCGGGCCGCAGCCTCCAATAGGCCGACATGGCCTTCCTGGATCAGATCGCTCATCGACAGGCCGAAATAACGGAACTTGGCCGCCATTGAAATGACGAGCCGCATATGGGCAGTGGTGATCTTGTGGAGCGCTTCCTGATCCTGATGATCTTTCCAGCGCAAAGCGAGGTCGTGTTCCTCGCCCCGTTCGAGATAGGGAGCCTTCATGGCGGCGCGGATCAAGGTTCGCTTTGCCGTATCGTCCATGGTGCTACCCCGCTCATTGAACCGGCTGTTACGCCATGCCTGGGAGAGGGAATTCCAACGCTACTCGCAGCCGGCGCGAGTCCCAGGCGTTGAATGAACGCGGGATGAACGGGAATGTTCCAGGAAAACGAACTAGCGCTGCCGGTTTTATTTTCAAGCTGTTCACGAAAGTGCCCCTAGGCACATCCCCAACAAACCCCAATATCCCGGGCTCGGCGCATCACGGCTGTTAAGCTCCTTCCCATGCGCCGCGAACTCCCAAGGACAACGCATCTATGACCAATCTTTTTGAACCCTATTCCCTTGCCGATCTGACTTTGAAAAACCGCTTCGTGGTTGCGCCCATGTGCCAATATTCCGCACAGCAGGGCATGCCCAATGACTGGCACTTCGTTCATCTCGGCCGCTTTGCGCTCGGCGGCTATGCGCTGGTGATCGCCGAAGCCTCCGCTGTTTCCCCCAAGGGCCGCATCACCTATGCCGACACCGGCATCTGGAACGACGAGCAGGCGGCTGAGTGGAAGCGCATCACCACTTTCCTGCATGCCAATGGTGCCGCTGCCGGCATCCAGCTCGCCCACGCCGGCCGCAAGGCTTCGACCGCCCTGCCGTGGCGCAAGGGCTTCGACGAGACGGCAGAAGAAAAGCAGATCTACGCCTTTGAAAACTGGACCCCGGAGGCACCGAGCGCGGAGGCCCACGGACCGGACTTCGTTGAACCGTCCGAGCTAAGCGTGGAAGCAATCGCGCAACTGGTGCAGGATTTCGCCGACGCCGCCAAGCGCTCCGACGAGGCCGGCTTTGACGTGGTCGAGATCCACGGCGCGCATGGCTACCTCATCAACCAGTTCCTGTCGCCGGTCGCCAACCACCGCACCGACGCCTATGGCGGCTCGTTCGAAAACCGCATGCGCTTCCCCCTGGAAGTCGTGAAGGCCGTGCGCGCCGTTTGGCCGAAGAGCAAGCCGCTGTTCCTGCGCGTCTCCGCCACCGACGCCCTGCCGGAAGGCCTGACGCCGGATCACGTCGCCGAATTCGCGAAAAAGGCCCATGCCGCCGGCGTCGATATGGTGCATTGCTCGTCGGGCGGCTTTGCCGGTGCTTCCATTACTGCTGCGCCCAACTACCAGGTGCCGCTGGCTGCCGCCATCAAGCAGAAGGCGGGCGTTCCTACCACGGCCGTCGGCCTGATCGTCACGCCGGAAGATGCAGCGCAGATCATCGACAACGGCGATGCGGATCTGGTTGCCATGGCGCGCGGCGCGCTCGACGATCCGAACTTCCCGCTTCATGCCCGCCGTGCGCTGGGTGGAACCAAGGGCGGCGATTATTCGGCATGGCCACGTCAGGAAGGCTATGCGGTGCGCGGCATGGACAAGGTGCTGGGCCGCGCCTGACGCACTGAACGCACGACAACAAAAAAGCCGGCTCGAAGCCGGCTTTTTTCGTCTCGAGGGGAGCCGCTGATTATGCGGCTTCTTCCTGTTCTGCCTCGTCAGCATCCACCGCGTCCGCATCATCGCCTTCGGCGACTTCATCGGTCTTGGCGCCGCGCTTCGGCCCCTTGTTCAGGTTGACCTCGATCAGGCGAACGGCTTCGGTATCCGACATCTTGTTCACAGCCGCGATCTCGCGCGCCATACGATCGAGTGCGGCTTCATAAAGCTGGCGCTCGGAATAAGACTGTTCCGGCTGGTTTTCGGCGCGGTAAAGGTCGCGCACCACTTCCGCGATCGAGATCAGGTCGCCCGAGTTGATCTTCGCATCATATTCCTGCGCGCGGCGCGACCACATGGTGCGTTTGACGCGAGCGCGGCCCTGCACGACCTTCAGTGCGCGATCGACATAATCGGTTTCTGACAGCTTGCGCATGCCGATCGAGGTTGCCTTGGCGACCGGCACCTTCAAGCGCATCTTGTCTTTCTGGAAGTCGATCACGAACAGTTCCAGCTTGTGTCCTGCGACTTCCTGCTCCTCGATGGCGGCGATGAGGCCCACACCATGCGAGGGATAAACGATGTATTCCCCGGTTTTGAAACCGTTCCGCGCAGCCGACTTCTTCTGCTGGATAGCCATACGCACTCACTCCTGTGTTCGGGGTCGACGTTTCAGTCGACCAACCGCTTGACCGGTTCGGTCAAAACTCGTAACCGCTTGCACACGAACACACCGATCGATCGCATCCGAAACCAAATCATCCCGGCCAAATGCGCGAAGCATCGGGCCAAGCATGTCTTGGTCGAAACGATCAATACCTCTGGGATTGTGGCATAAGCGCCATAAGGGGATGGTGTGTCACCGGCATTTGTGGATCAGTATCACAAAAAGCGGGACGAATCAAGATTTTGCTGCTTGCGCATGCACGCGCACTTTGCTGCCTGAGAGATGCTCATCAGGCAGGTCACGAGGGAGTGCGGCTTTCGCTTAGTCGCCTGTGCCAGGTTCCGCCGAAAAGTACTTTTCCAGCTTGCCCGGCTCGCCGTCATGCTCTTTGGCCTCGGGCAGCTCGTCCTTTTTCATGGTCAAGTTTGGCCACTTTACGGCATATTCCGCATTCAGCGACAGCCACTTGTCGAGACCCGATTCCGTGTCGGGCTTGATCGCGTCGGCCGGACATTCCGGCTCGCATACGCCGCAATCGATGCACTCATCCGGGTGGATGACGAGCATGTTCTCGCCTTCATAGAAGCAGTCGACCGGACACACCTCAACGCAATCCGTGTATTTGCAGCGGATGCAGTTGTCGGTGACGACATAGGTCATGATAAACGGCTCCCCGAAGGAGGCTCGATGCAAAAGCGCGATCGAACAGAAAATGGCTGTTATGGCTAGGGCGGAGGTAGTCCCTTTGGCCGGGACTGACAAGGGGAGCAAATGCCGCGCTTTGATGCCGCGGCGGAAGGATTTTCCTTAGACCGCCGACGAGGCGAAAACCCGGTTAATCCTCATCTCCATCCAGATCGTCATCACCGTCCTCGTCCTCAAGTTCGGTCGCCGCCAGAACGGTTGCCGGATCCGTTGGTGCGGACAGATTTGCATAAAGCGTGCGCGCCTCGGCAGCCGGCCCCCGCCGCGTGCCGGGCTGCTCCACGCGCACCACCAGCCCCTGGTTCTGGAAGGTGATGGTCAAGACATCGCCGACCTTCACCGCGCGCGCGGGGTTGTCGACCTTGTCGCGATTGACGCGGATCTTGCCCGCCGCAACGAGCTTCGCGGCGAGCGTGCGCGACTTTTGCAGGCGCG
>DCDI01000029.1:0-5497 GCA_002316345.1 Phyllobacteriaceae bacterium UBA1059
CGATGCCACCGGCGCCACCGACGGATGCGCCGGCACCGATGCCGTCACCACCCACCGAGGCGCCAACACCCACGCCGCCGACGCTTGCGCCGACATCGAGGGCGGCCGCCGGATAAGCAGCCGAGATCAACAAAAGTCCACCGAAAACGGAGGAAGCGAAAGTCTTCGTACGCATAACCATTTCCCGTTCCTTTGAATTTGCTTGGCCGGTTTCTCCGACCTCGAAAGCAAAGACGCGCGGGTACAGGAAACGTTTCGCGCCTCCTGTAAGCATGCTTTACGTACACCTTAACGACGACTTGCAGCTTTACTGATGGTGCTCAAGCAAAGGGCCGGATTTCGCCGCGCTGGAAGCTGATGAGGTCGAGATTGGGCGCAGGCTGGCCGAGCATGGTCAGAACGGCGCTCGCCTGGCCGCGATGATGTGTCTGGTGATTGAAGAAGTGGTACAGTGCCGGAGCCAGCCGTTGGCTGATGGTGCGCATGTCGGTCACGGTCGTATACGAAAAGCGCCCTGCGAAATCCGCCTCGTCCAGACCGTTGATCCAGTCCGAAATCCGCTTGTCCTCGGCGTCGCGCGCGATCCGTAGCGGCGCGAAGTTCGGATGGATGATCGTGTTGAGAGCAGCCGGCGCTTCGCCACGGCCCGTAAAGCGCTTCAGCCAGATGCGGTCGGCCACCAGGATGTGGTTCAGCGTGCCGCACAACGAATGAAAGAAAACGCCGGTGTCGCGCGTGAACTCGTCGTCGGACAAGGCCGCGCCTGCATCGTAGATCGCCCGGTTCGCCCAGTTGTTATACGCAGCGAACATCTGGAATTCCTGTTTCATCGCTCGCCTTTCTGATGCAGCGTTGCGGGGCGCTTTGAGTCCCGGAGGTGTTGCCTTGTCCATTAAGCTTTATGATCTCGTCGGCAAGGATCATTCCCGTCCTTTCAGCCCGCATTGCTGGAAGGTGAAGATGGTACTGGCGCATAAGGGCTTGTCGTTCGAGAGCATCCCCACGCCCTTCACGGCCATCCCAGCGGTGGAAGAGGGCGCATCGCAGATCGTCCCGGTGATCCGGGACGGCGACACGATCGTCTCGGATAGCTTCGCCATCGCGCTCTACCTCGAACACACCTATCCCCATCGCCCCACTTTGTTCGGTGGTCCCGGCGGCGAGGCGATGGCGCGTTTCATCGAGCGCTGGTCGTTCCTCACCGTGCATCCTTTCATCGCGACATCGGCGCTGATGGACATCTACGATCGTTTGGAGCCCGCCGATCAGGCGCACTTCCGCAAGACCCGCGAAGCTCGCTTCAACAAACCGCTGGAAGAGGTGCCAGTTGGCCGCGACGACCGGCTCGAAACCTTCCGCGCCGGCTTGGCACCGCTGCGCACCATGCTGAGCGACCAGCCCTTTATCGGCGGCAACACGCCCTTGTTCTGCGATTACATCGTGTTCGGCGCGCTGCAATGGGCGCGCGTCATCTCGCCTTACGGGTTCCTTGCTGCCGATGATCCGGTGCAAAGCTGGTTCGAGCGCTGTCTCCAATTGCACGAAGGCCTCGGCGCCAGCGTGCCCGCCGCAGCCTGAGCAGCGCCAAGGCTTGGCACCAAGGCTTGGCAACAGGGAGGGCGCTCTGTATAGGACGCCCACCTCCCGAACCCCCAAGCACAGGACAACAGGACCATGGCGGTAGAGCGTACTTTTTCGATGATCAAGCCGGATGCGACCAAGCGCAACCTCACCGGCGCGATCACCAAGATGCTGGAAGATGCCGGCCTGCGCGTTGTCGCATCGCGCCGCGTCTGGATGAGCCGCCGCGAAGCCGAAGGCTTCTACGCCGTGCACAAGGATCGTCCGTTCTTCGGCGAGCTGGTTGAGTCCATGTCGGCTGGTCCGACGGTGGTTCAGGTTCTGGAAGGCGAAAATGCCATCCTGAAGAACCGCGAAATCATGGGCGCCACCAACCCGGCCAATGCCGACGAAGGCACGATCCGCAAGGTGCATGCACTGTCGATCGGCGAAAACTCAGTTCACGGTTCGGACGCCCCGGAAACGGCTGCGATCGAGATCGCCTACTGGTTCTCGCAGACCGAAGTCGTCGGCTGATTTTTACAGCTGCTGAATGCGAAAAGCCCGGCTACATGCCGGGCTTTTTTATGAACGCTCGAACCCTTCCGCGGCAGACCAGCGCTGCAGGGCCTCGTCGTCGCTTTCCTTGGCGTCCACCCAGCCACCATCGCTGCCATCGGCTGCAATCAGCTTTTTCCAGAACGGCGCTTTGGATTTCAGGAAGTCCATCAAGAACGCCGCGCCATCAAACGCAGCCTGCCGATGCGCCGAGGCCGCCAGCACCAGCACGATGTTTTCGCCTGGTTCAACGCGGCCATAGCGATGGATCGCGGTTATCGCCTGCAATGGCCAGCGCTCCGCGGCCTGAAGCGCAATCTCGTTGATCGCTCGTTCCGCCATGCCGGGATAATGCTCGAGCTCTAGAGCTGCCAGCGACCCTCCATCATCACGGCAGATGCCGGAGAAGGTCACGACCGCACCGATCCCGGGATGCCCGGCCGTGGCCAGCTCGATCTCGCGGGCAATGTCGAAATCGTCCCGCTGAACGCGAATGACGGGCTTGATCGCCATAACGATCAGCCTCCCGTCATAGGCGGAAACAGCCCGATCTCGCTGATATTGCCGATCAGCTCGTCATGCTCGGCATGTTCGTGGTCCAGCGCAACGCGAATGACATCGGGAACCTGCAGCGCATGCTCATAGCCTTCGCCGCGATCCTTCAGCCAATGAAGAAGGTCGCGAACAGTGACAACGGAGGAGGGGATTGCCACCTCTTCCTCCGCCACGCCGATCCGCTCGCGGACCCAGGCGAAGTAGACCAGTTTCACCGGCCTACTCGTCGATGATGTGTTTGGCACCTGCTCGGAAATAGTCATAGCCGGTATAAAGGGTCAGAATTGCGGAAATCCAGAGCAGCACGATGCCCATCTGGGTGATGTAGGGAACGAGCTTGTCGCCCGCTGGTCCCGCCAGCAGGAAGGCAATGGCAAACATTTGCAGCGTCGTTTTCCATTTGGCGAGCTGCGTCACCGGCACGCTCACCTTCAGCGCGGCGAGATATTCCCGCAGACCTGAAACCAGGATTTCGCGGCACAGAATGATGATCGCCGCCCACAAGCTCCAACCTGCGATCGTACCGTCCGAATCGGCCGCCAACAGGAGCAGGCAGGCCGAAACCAGCAGCTTGTCGGCGATCGGATCGAGCATCTTGCCGATATTGGAAGTCTGCTGCCAGATCCGCGCCAGATACCCGTCGAGGTAATCCGTCACGCTCGCCAGAATGAACAGGAAGAGCGCCGACCAGCGCGCAAGATCGCTTGATTGCAGGCGGCCTTCGAAGAAAAAGCAAAGCACGATCAACGGCACGCAGAGGATGCGGCTGTAAGTCAGAAGGTTCGGAATGTTGAAGGCCCGGCGGCTTGCCATGGTATGAGTCTCGAAGCCTTCTTTAGCGCGAGCTTGATTGTTGGCGGTTCAAATGCGGCAAATTGAGAGCCGGGGCAAGCGCCCCGCCGCGATCTTTGCCCCGATCTTTAATAGGCCAGCCCCCGCTTATCCTTTTTCGTGGAAATGATTATACACGGTGCGGGCAATCGACTCCGAAATGCCGTCCACCGCCATCAGGTCTTCCATCGCTGCGCGGCTGACTGCCTTCGCGGTGCCGAAGTGGTGCAGAAGCGCCCGCTTGCGGCCCGGTCCGATGCCAGCCACCTCATCCAGCGGATTGCGCACGAAGTCCTTCTTGCGCCGCGTGCGATGCGCGCCGATGGCAAAGCGGTGGGCCTCGTCGCGCAGTCGCTGCAGGAAATAAAGCACGGGATCACGCACAGGCAGGGTGAAGCTTGGCCGTCCCTCCATCATGAAGCGCTCGCGTCCCGCCTCACGGTCGATGCCCTTGGCCACGCCGATCGCATGTACCGCATCCGAAATGCCGAGATCGGCCAAAATCTTGCGAACCGCCGTCATCTGACCTTCGCCGCCATCGATCAGGATGACGTCCGGCCAAGCCGGCACGGCCTCGTCTTCATCGGACGCATCAGGCGCGACCGTGCGATCGGGGATGCCGTTTTCCTTGATCAAGCGTCCGAAACGGCGCTCCATCACTTCGCGCATCATGCCGAAATCGTCGCCCGGCGTGATTTCGGTCGAGCGGATGTTGAACTTGCGATACTGATTCTTGATGAAGCCTTCCGGCCCTGCCACAATCATCGCGCCGACAGCACTCGTGCCCATGATGTGTGAGTTGTCATAAACCTCGATGCGGCGCGGCTTGCGCTCGAGCTTGAACACGCTCTGCACGCCTTCCAGCAACCGCGCCTGCGAAGAGGTTTCCGCCAACCGACGGCCGAGCGCCTCACGTGCATTCTGCAAGGCGTGCTGAACCAGTTCCTTCTTCTCGCCCCGCTGCGGCACCGAAATCGAAACCTTACGACCGGCCAGCGTCGAAAGGGCTTCTTCCAGCAGCGGCTGTTCTTCCACTTCCTGCGAAAGGAGGATCATGCGCGGGCAGGGCTTGTCCTCATAAAACTGAGCGAGAAACGCGCCCAGCACTTCATTGAGTTCGATCGCCGGATCGGCCTTCGGGAAATAGGCCCGGTTGCCCCAGTTCTGGCCGGTTCGGAAAAAGAACACCTCGATACAGGTCTGCCCGCCTTCGCCATGAATGGCGAACACGTCTGCTTCTTCCACGGAAGCCGGATTGATACCCTGATGGCTCTGCACATGGCTCAGCGCACTCAAGCGGTCGCGATAGATCGCGGCGCGCTCGAAATCGAGATCGGCGGAGGCATCCTGCATCGCCGCTGCGATCTGCGCCTTGACGCTTTGGCTGCGCCCAGAAAGGAAGCCGTTCGCTTCCGATACCAGCTCCTTGTAGCCGGCCTCATCGATCTCGCCCGTGCAAGGGCCGGAACAGCGCTTGATCTGATGCAACAAACAGGGCCGCGTCCGGCTTTCGAACGTCGAGTCGGTGCAGGTGCGCAGCAAGAAGGCGCGCTGAAGGGCGTTGATCGTACGGTCAACAGCCCCGGCCGAGGCAAAGGGTCCGAAATAATCGCCTTTGCGCGAGCGTGCGCCGCGATGCTTGAAGATGCCGGGTGCGGGATGGTCGCCGGTCAGGATGATGTAGGGAAACGACTTGTCGTCGCGCAGCAGAACATTGAAACGCGGCCGCAAGCGCTTGATCAGATTCGCTTCAAGCAGAAGCGCCTCGATCTCGGTTCGCGTGATCACGAATTCCATGGCCGCTGTTTCGCGCACCATCCGGCCGATGCGGTTGGTGTGGTAGCGGCCTTGCGCGTAAGCCGTCACGCGTTTCTTCAGGTTGCGCGCCTTGCCGACATAAAGCACGTCGCCTGCCGCATTCATCATGCGGTAAACGCCGGGCGCGTTCGGCAGACGTTTAACCAGCATTTGAATCGCGGCTTCGCCGACCATT
>DCDI01000029.1:5557-27540 GCA_002316345.1 Phyllobacteriaceae bacterium UBA1059
GCCTGATGCGAAACGACTTTCGGATGTCCCGTACTCATTCCGGGATCCCCACGACATCCGGCGTCTGCCAGGCAAGATGCTGCCCGCCATCCAGCGCAATCATCTGCCCGGTCACCGAACGTGCCTGCCAGAGATAACGGATGGTTGCGCCGAACTCGCCGAGATCCGGACCACGCTCCAGAATCAGCGCTGCAACCTGCGCATCGAAGTCGGCCTGATCCTGTCGGCTGTTCGGCAAGGTCGGGCCGGGCCCGATCGCATTGACCCGGATACGAGGCGCATAGGCCTGCGCCAGCGTCTGAGTTGCGGTCCAAAGAACGGACTTCGACAGCGTATAAGAAAAGAAGCGCGGCGTCGCCCGCCACACCCGCTGGTCGATGATGTTGACGATCAAGCCCTCGCCATCCGCACCGAGCTGCCGCGCAAAGGCGCGGGCCAGCTGCACTGGCGCCTTGGCGTGAACCGCAAAATGCTTGTCCCAGGTATCCCAGTCGAAGGTCTGCGCGCTGTCTTCCTCGAAGATCGACGCATTGTTGATGAGAAGGCCCAGAGTTCCGAAACAGCGCGCAGCCTCGGTGACAAGTCCGTCCAGCGCATCGGTGTCGCTCAAGTCGGCGCGGACAATCGCGGCCTTGCCGCCATTTTTAATGATTTCCGCAACGAGGTCGTCAGCGTCCTCATGCGAGTGATTGCAGTGGATGACGACGCAGTGTCCGTGTGCGGCGAGGTCGAGGGCGATTGCTCGGCCGATCCGGCGGGCGCCGCCGGTGATCAAGGCGACGGGCAATGCTGTCATGAGTCTGAGACCTTGGTGAGCTTGGTTGAAACGACATGCGTGACTCGCACGCGAAGCCGGAATATAGGCCTTCTCAGCAGTTCAACCAAATGGTTACCATGCTTGCCGGCAAAATCCTAAGCATAAGATTTTATTAAACTTTTGACCCGTCTGTTGCGGTGCAGCAACATCACTTTTCTGCCACATTGCTGACAGGGAAACTTCGTTTTTGGGGTCTTGTTCAGCCGCATTTCGCGACCATTTTCATTCTCGTAGGGCACAGACGGCGTTCTAGCGTCGCTCTTGACACCCACAGTGGTTGGATCCGTCCCAAGCGGGTCCCTGTGTACAAGGAGTACGAAAATGAACCTGACCAAGAAGTACGGCCGCTCCGTTGCGGTTCTCGCCGGTGCTGCAGCCCTGTTCGCTGCCGCTTCCGCCCAGGCAGCTGACGTCATCATGGAAGAGCCGCCGGCACCGGTTGCTATGGAAACCCTCCCGGTTGCTTCGTGGGCTGGTGCCTACGCTGGTGCCGTGGCTTCCTACGGCTTCGAAGGCCGCTCCAACGGCCTCGTTGGTCCGGAAGCTGACACCGACGGTTTCGCTGGTTCGGGCTTCGCCGGTTACAACTGGCAGACCAACAACCTCGTTTACGGTGTTGAAGGCGACGTTGGTTACAGCGGCGTTGACGGTTCGGCTGGCGGCCAGAAGGTCGAAGGCGGCCTGAACGGCTCGATCCGCGCTCGCGTTGGCGTTGCAGCGACCGACCGCGTCCTGATCTATGGTACGGCTGGTGGCGCTGCTGAGCGCGTCGAAGTGTCGAACGAACTCGGCAACGACAAGCAGACCCTGCTCGGCTACACCGTCGGCGCCGGCGTCGATGCCAAGCTGACCGACCAGGTCTTCGGCCGCGTCGAGTATCGCTATACCGACCTCACGGACGACACGTTCAACACGGGCGGCTTCGCTCAGGACGTTGGCACCAAGGACCACAAGGTGTCCGTCGGTCTCGGTGTGAAGTTCTAAGCTTCGCATCCATCCAACGAAAAAGCCGGGCTCAGTGCCCGGCTTTTTTGTGCCTGAAATCGGAAAAAACGATCAGCTTTTCGGAAGATACGCCGCCAATTCTGGAAATTTCCGGTCAAAACGGTCCGCCCACCGGATCAATTTTCCCCTTTTTTTCTCCCATTTCCCCTCAAATCGCAGCGCGAGGTAGGCCAGTGTGGCCCGCAGCGCGAGATGCCCGGCATGCACTTTCGTCGGCAGGCTGATGGTCTGGCCGTTCAAAAGATCGAGCGCCCGCTCGGCTTTGTCCCACTGCCGATCAAGCCAGGGCTGATGCACCAGTTCCTCCGGCCGCATACGCCGCTCATAAACATGCGCCAGCGCCGCATCGCAGATCCCATCGCACAAAGCCTCCATCTGCTCGGCTTCTAAGCGCTTGATTCCATTGCGTGGAAACAGCGAACCCTTGCTTTCGCGATTTAGATATTGGGTGATGACGCGGCTGTCATAAATCGCGCTGCCACCGTCGGGAATGAACACCGGGATCTTGCCAAGCGGATTGGCCTCAAGCAGCGACTCGGGCGGTGTGCTGGTTTCGGTAGCCACCGATTCAAACGCGATGCCCGCCTGATGCGCCGCCATCCGGACCTTGGCGCTGTAAGGAGAAGCGTTGGAAAACAGGATCTTAGGCATACAATCTCCGACAATCGGTTGAACAAAAACTCAGCGCGCCTCGGGCATCGAAGCCGGTCGCGAGCAGCCTTGCCGATCGATTTCGGGGCAGGCGCGAAAGTCCAGATTGTCTTTGGTGAGGCAAATGCGGACCTCGCGGATCAGCCCCGCCTTGCACGTCACCGCCATGTCGCGTGCGTTTAAACCAGGGTTTGCCGCTGCCAGCGCATCCTCGATCGCCTGGGGAGACACAGGCTGCGTACCACCATCCAAGTCATTGGGGATATTGATTCTTTCGCGAGCAGAACGAACGGTCGCAAGGTAATCGGCTTGCGACAAGCCGCTGCAAGATCCATGCTTGCGCCATTGATGACCGATCAGGCCGGCTGAAGGAATGAGGTCGCGATATTCGGCGACGAGCGAGTCCGGAACGCGATCCGGTTCGCTGCTCTTGCAGGACTCAGGATAGCCGCGCTCGAATTGCGGCCACAGACCATGAACAACAAAGCCATGCGGATCACGCCGGCCGCATTGCTGCCGATTCGCCTGATCGCCTTCTGCCTGGCAGTAACTGGGCGACCAGGATACGCTGAGAACATAGAAGTCGAAGCCGGTGCCTTGCGGGATCGCGTTGGCACTCGGAGAAGGGGAGGCATCAGCCTCGCCGGATGATTCAGGCGGCTGGCATGCCGAAAGAAGAAGGGTGGCTGCCAGGCAGAGCCCGAAACGCAGGCCCGTCACCGCAGAATACGGCAAGCACCGCTATAAACGTTCCAGCGATCGAAGCCGTCCACGCAGAACTCGACATTGTAGCCGGTGCCGGCAAGACCCATGCCTTCTTCCACCAGATACCAGATCTTGCGCTGATGGCCGTCCGACAGGCTCACCGTCGCGCCGCAGTAGAGACGCGCAATAGGACGCTCTTCCGGAACGGCCGGCAGCCAGCGGCGCAGCGTGATGTCCTGGAAGTCGGTGATCGCGACATTCGGCAGGTTCGGTACGTGCGTGACCTGATGCTGGAACTTGGACTGGATGCGGCCGAGAACGCCGGTATCCATGCAGAAGCCGGCGTCGGCAGGCATTTCCTGGATGTAATCGGCAGCCTGCACGGCCGGCGCGCCCAGGCTCGCCAGGCTGACTGCCAAGACAGCCGCTGCCTTGAGGAGAAACGAACCACGCGCCATTGGAAGCTCCGCGATGCTGAAACGTTGAGTTGAGTGTCCTGCACCGCACTTGCCCGGTCAAGCCGGTCAGGTCAAGCGGTGCCTTAGAACAAGGACAACCATGTTCGCCGGCAAGCCACCGTGTCCNNGATCCTCGGCAAGGCATTGACACAGCGCCGGCAGCAAGGTGGCCAGCTCTTGTTCAAGCGTGAAAGGCGGGTTGATGATCGCCATGCCGCTGCCGATCAAGCCGGCCTCGTCTGTGGAGCCACGAATCGTCAGCCAGGTGTCCAGGATCTTCGGAATGCCTAGTCCGGCGAGGCTCTCACGATAGCGGTTCACAGCCGCCAGATCCTTGATCGGATACCAGAAAGCGTAGATCCCACCCGGCCAGCGACGATGCGCCGTAGCTAGCGCTTCCGCCATCCGCTCGAACTCACCCGGTTGCTCGAAGGGCGGGTCGATCAGCACCAGACCGCGCTTCTCCTTCGGCGGCAGATGCGCGCCCATGGCGAGCCAGCCGTCGAGTTCGATAACGCGTGCCTGATGATCCCCGGCAAAGACAGTGCGCAACGTTTCTGCATCCTCAGGATGCAATTCCAGTGCGGACAATCGATCCTGCTTGCGCAGGAGGTGGCGCGTGACGAGCGGGGAGCCGGGATAGAAGCGTAGCCCGCCATTCGGGTTCAGTGCATCGACCGCCGAGCGATAAGGCGCGAGCAAAGCTTCGACTTCAGGCTTGAAGCGCGCTTCCGCAATCCGCGCGATACCGCCTTGCCACTCGCCGGTGCGCGTCGCTTCGCTGGCTTGCAGGTCGTAGCGGCCGATGCCTGCATGGGTATCCACCACACGAAAAGCGCCTTCCTTGCGCTTCAGATACTCGATCAGCCGCGCAAGCACCGCATGCTTGAAGACATCGGCGAAGTTGCCGGCGTGGAAAGCGTGTCGATAGTTCATGAGATGTGTTCGTCCTCGTCACCGCACGCTCTACACGGCGGAACCGAAACCGGCTAGTTTGCCCGGCATGAACACCCATGTCCGCACCACGATCGGCCATTCGGCCTGCCCGCATGACTGTCCTTCGACCTGCGCCTTGAGCGTCGAGATCATCGACGGGCAGGTCGGCCGTTTCTATGGCGCCAAGGACAACAGCTACACGGCCGGCGTCATCTGCGCCAAGGTCGCGCGCTATGCCGAGCGGGTGCATCATCCCGAGCGCTTGTTGAAGCCGCTGATCCGTGCCGGTGCAAAGGGCGAGGGCGCTTGGAAGGAAGCGAGCTGGGACGCCGCGCTCGACCTCGTCGCCGAGAAGTTCATGGCCGCCGAGGCCAAGCACGGCAGCGAAACCGTCTGGCCCTATTACTATGCCGGCACGATGGGGCTGGTGCAGCGCGACAGCATCAACCGTCTGCGCCACGCCAAGAAATACTCCAACACTTTCGATTCCTTCTGCACCAACCTTGCCTGGACTGGCTGGATGATGGGCGCAGGCGCCTTGCGGGGTGTCGATCCACGCGAAATGGCGAAGTCGGATTGCGTGGTAATCTGGGGCACCAATGCCGTGGTCACGCAGGTCAATGTGATGACCCACGCCACACGCGCCCGCAAGGAACGCGGCGCCAAGATCGTCGTGATCGACATCTATGACAATGCAACGATGAAGCAGGCCGATCTCGGTCTCATCCTACGGCCAGGCACCGACGGCGCGCTGGCCTGCGCCGTGATGCATGTGCTGTTCCGTGATGGTCTGGCTGATCGCACTTTTCTCGCTGAATACACGGACGATCCGGCTGGGCTGGAAGCGCATCTGCGGGTACGCACGCCCGAATGGGCTGCGGCGATTACCGGTCTCAGCGTCGCCGAAATAGAGACGTTCGCGCGGCTGGTGGGCACGACCAAGCGCACCTTCTTCCGGCTGGGCTATGGCTTTTCGCGCCAGCGCAACGGCGCGGTCAACATGCATGCGGCGCTGTCGATCCCGGCCGTGACGGGTGCTTGGGCTTATGAAGGCGGCGGTGCCTTCCACTCCAATTCCGGCGTGTTCAAGCTCGATACAAGGCTGATCGAAGGGCGTGAAATGGCCGTTTCCGGCATTCGCCATCTCGATCAATCAAAGATCGGCCGCATCCTGACCGGCGATCGTGAGGCGCTTTATGACGGGCCTCCAGTCACCGCCATGCTGATTCAGAACACCAATCCGGCAAATGTGACGCCCGAGCAGCGGCTGGTGAAACAGGGCTTCCTGCGCGAGGACCTGTTTACCTGCGTGCACGAGCAGTTCATGACCGATACAGCGAAGCTCGCCGATGTCGTGCTGCCGGCCACCATGTTCGTGGAGCATGACGACATCTACAAAGGCGGCGGGCAGCAGCATGTGACGCTTGGCCCAAAGCTGGTCGAGCCGCCGCTCGGGCCGCGTCCGAATCTTTATGTCATCGAGGAACTGGCGAAGCGGCTGGGTGTGGCCAACAAACCCGGTTTCGGCCTCACGGCGCGGCAGCACATCGACATCATGCTGGACAAGCGCGGGCTCGGCTCCTTCGCTGAGTTGCAGGAGAAACGCTTCGTGGACATGCAGCCGCCCTTCGAAGACGCGCATTTCGTCAACGGCTTCGGTCATCCCGACGGCAAGTTCCGCTTCCGGCCGGATTGGATCAACACGCCGGCGCCCAACAAGCCGCCGAAATCGATGGGCACGCAAGGCGATTACGCGCGCCTGCCAGCCTATCCCGATCATGTCGACCTGATCGAAGGCGCGGATGAGGCGCATCCGTTCCGACTGGCGACTTCGCCGGCGCGGTCGTTCCTCAATTCCAGCTTTACGGAAACGCCGGGATCGTTGAAGCGGGAAGGGCGGCCTGAGCTGCTGCTGAACTCGCTGGATGCCGCCAAGCTCGATCTTGGCGAAGGGGACGTTGCCGAGATCGGCAATGGTCGCGGCGAGGTAGCGCTGCACGTCAAGCTGTTCGACGGTGTGCTGTCGGGCGTGGTGATTGCCGAGGGCATTTGGCCGAACTCGGCGCATCTGAACGGCGAAGGCATCAACACGCTGACCAGCGCCGATTCACCGCCGCCTTACGGTGGTCTCGTGGTTCACGACACGCATGTTTGGCTGCGCAAGGTGGACAGCGCAGCCGGAGATGGATCAGGGCGTGGAACGGGCGAGCGCCTCGAGGTCGGGACCTTGCTCAACTAGATCCGGCGAGATCAGCATCGACGTGGTGCTGGTTTCGGCCACCTTGAAGACGGCCTTGTCACCGACCATGCGCACCTTGCCCTCGGCCAGAAGCCGGAGGGCGATGGGATAGAGCTTGTGTTCCGCAGCCAGTGTGCGAGCGGACAATCTGTCCTCATTATCGCCGCTCAGAACGGGAACCGCCGCCTGTGCGATGATCGGCCCGGAATCCATGGCAAACGTCACGAAGTGAACACTGCAACCATGCAAGCGAACGCCGGCGTCCAGCGCCTGTTGATGCGGATGCAGGCCCTTGAAGAGAGGTAGGAGAGAGGGATGGATGTTGATCATCCGCCCGCTCCAGCGCGAAACGAAGCTTTCGGTCAGAAGCCGCATATAGCCGGCGAGGCAGATCAGCTCTGCGCCGAACTCAGCCAGCGCGCGCTCCAGAGCGGCGTCCTGCGCGGCCGAATCAGGATGATCAGCCTTGGTGATGACGCGCGTGGGGATGCCCGACTTTGCTGCGAAGTCGAGGCCTGCGGCATTGGCGCGGTTGGAGATGACGCCGACGATCTCGGCAGGGTAGGCCGGGTCACGCGCGGCTTCGATCAGCGCCCGCATGTTGGAGCCGCGCCCCGAGATCAGGACGACGACGCGCTTTCGTGATCCGTTCATAGGGAAAGCGTGCCGCGATAAACGACGCGCTCCTCGCGCGCCGGCACGATCTGGCCGATCGGCGTGACGGTCTCGCCTTCCTGTTGGAGGACGGCCGCGACCTGTGCGGCCTGACCGGCTGCCACCACCGCGATCATGCCAATGCCGCAGTTGAAGGTGCGCAGCATCTCGTTCGGCTCGACACCGCCGACTTCAGCCAGCCAGGAGAACACCGGCGGCACGTCGATCGTGTCAAGGTCGAGCTCGGCCGAATAATCCTGCGGCAGGACGCGCGGGATGTTGTCGGGAAAGCCGCCGCCGGTGATGTGAGCCAGCGCCTTGATGCCGTGGGTGTTGCGGATGGCGTTGAGCAGCGGGCGAACATAGATGCGCGTCGGCGTCAGCAGCGCTTCGCCGAGCGAGGTGCCTTCGGCGAATGGCGCGGGGTCGGAATAGGAAAGACCGCTGCGCTCAACGATCTTGCGAACCAGTGAGAAGCCGTTGGAATGCACGCCGGAGGAGGACAGGCCGAGGATGACGTCGCCATCGACGATGTCGTTGGTGGGCAGCAGCGCACCGCGCTCGGCCGCACCGACGGCAAAACCCGCGAGGTCGTATTCGCCTTCGCGGTAAAGGCCCGGCATCTCGGCGGTTTCACCGCCGATCAGCGCGCAGCCAGCCTGGCGGCAGCCATCGGCGATGCCGGCGACGATCGCCGCACCTTCATCCGGCTCCAACTTGCCGGTGGCGTAGTAATCCAGGAAGAACAGGGGCTCGGCCGCCTGCACAACGAGATCGTGGACGCACATGGCGACGAGGTCGATGCCGACCGTGTCATGCTTGCCGGCCTCGATCGCCACCATCAGCTTGGTGCCGACGCCATCATTGGCGGCAACCAGCACGGGATCGGTGAAGCCGGCGGCCTTCAGGTCGAACAAGCCGCCGAAGCCGCCGATTTCCCCGTCCGCGCCTGGGCGGCGCGTCGACTTGACGATCGGCTTGATCTTCTCGACGAGCGCATTGCCGGCATCGATATCAACGCCCGCCTGCGCGTAAGTGAGCTTGTCCTGCTCGCCCGTCATGATCTTTCGCTCCGTTTTGCCGCGGCTTTTGCGCTCTTCGCATGCACCAGCTTCGCTCGCAAGTTGGACACGCTCTTCGACCACAGGCTTCAACGTGCTAGGAGGCCGGTAACCTGAGAATCGGTGAGGACAAAAGTAGCGGAGTGACGATCCCCAACATCATAACGCTGATCAGGTTCTTCCTGGTGCCCTGCGTGGTGCTGGCGCTGCTTGGCGGCAATATGGGCTGGGCCTTTGTCGGCTTCCTGGTGGCCGGCATTTCGGACGGCGTGGACGGCTTTATCGCGCGCACATTCGATCAGCGCAGCGAACTTGGCGCTTATCTCGACCCAATCGCCGACAAGCTGCTTCTCGTTTGCGTCTTCGTGGTGCTGGGTTTCCTCGGCGAATTACCGCTTTGGGTCGTGGTAACGGCTGTTTCGCGTGATGCATTGATCATCGGGGGCGTGATGCTGGCCACCGTGATGGGCAATCCCGTGGAAATGAAGCCGCTCTTCGTCTCCAAGGCCAACACGACCTTCCAGATCCTGCTCGCCCTCGTTGTTCTGGCCGAACTCGCATCGGGCTGGAACGCTGGTGCCTTGCGGACTGTCCTCATATATATCTCCGCCTCCTTGACCGTCGCTTCCGCGGCGGCCTATCTCGTGGGCTGGCTGAGGCATATGAGCGGTTATGGCAGATCCAATCTTTCCGACGGCTAGCCGCCAGGCCGCTGAGGCATCCGCCTCCGAACGGCCCACCGCGATCGAGACCGACAACCTTGTTCTGGCCACCGGAAGCGCGGCCGCCGGCCTGAACACGCGCTATGCCCGCGCGGCCCTGTTCTGGGGCGCAGCGCTGCTGGGCTTCATCGCCTTTCTCGTTGTTTTCAGCTCGATCCTGCTGCCTTTCGTGGCGGGCATGGCGCTGGCCTATTTCCTTGATCCAGTCGCGGACCGGCTGGAGCGGCTCGGATTGTCGCGTCTGATGGCCACGATCGTGATCCTGATCAGCTTCCTTCTGGCCGTGGTGCTGGTGGTGATCATCATCGTGCCGCTGCTGAGCTCGCAGCTGTCGGACTTCATCTCCAATGTTCCGGGCTACATCACCAACCTGCAGATGCTGATCACCGACTTCGATCCCGAATGGCTGCGCGAGAATTTCGGCGTCGAGCCGGCGGCCTTGCGCGACGGCTTGAGCGGGCTGGTCACGCAAGGTGCGGGTTTTATCACCACGCTGCTGCAATCGCTGTGGAACTCCGGCAAGGCGATCGTGGATGTCGTCGCCCTGTTCGTGGTGACGCCGGTTGTCGCCTTCTACATGCTGCTCGATTGGGACCGGATGATCGCCAGCATCGACCGTTGCGTGCCGCGCGATCACATCCAGACCGTTCGCCAGCTTGCCCGCGACGTGAACAGCGCAACCGCCGGCTTCGTGCGCGGGCAGGGTACGCTGTGCCTGATCCTGGGCGCCATGTATGCCGTCGGCCTGACGGTCGTCGGGCTGAATTTCGGCCTGCTGATCGGCCTCTTTGCCGGCCTCATCAGCTTTATCCCCTATGTTGGCTCGCTGGTCGGTCTTATTCTCTCTATCGGCGTTGCCTGTGTTCAGTTCTGGCCGGACTGGCCAATGGTGGTGCTGGTGGCGGCGATCTTCTTTGGCGGTCAATTCATCGAGGGCAACATCCTGCAGCCGAAGCTGGTGGGATCGAGCGTCGGTCTGCATCCGGTCTGGCTGATGTTTGCACTGTTCGCCTTCGGCTCCTTGTTCGGCTTCGTCGGCCTGCTGCTCGCCGTGCCGGCTGCGGCGGCGGTTGGCGTTCTCGTGCGCTTTGCCGTCGCGCGGTATCTTGCTTCCCCGCTTTACAAGGGGAAGACGGCGCAGGTGATCGTCTGATCCATGCCGTCTGGAGCCCGCCAACTTCCCCTCGACCTCGGTCATCGCCCGGGTCAAAGCCGCGACCACTTCGTCGGATCCGAGGAGAACGCCGCAGCGCTCAGCCTCATCGACAACTGGCCGCGCTGGGCAGCACCCCTGGCGCTTCTCGTAGGACCGGCAGGTTCGGGCAAGTCGCACCTCCTTTCGATCTTTTGTGAGGAAGCCGAAGCGACGGATGCGGCTGCGGATTACCAAGGCGCGATCGACGCCGCCGAACGAGGACAGGCGATCATCCTCGATGATGCCGATGGCATGCCGCTCGATCAGGTCGCTTTGTTCCACCTCATCAATGCCGTGCGCTCAGGCGGCGCCACCCTGTTGATGACGGCGCGGCTTCTGCCTGCAGCCTGGACCGTCACGTTGCCCGACCTCATCTCGCGCCTGAAGACGGCTGCGGTGGTTCAGATTGGCGAACCGGGTGACATGCTGCTGAACGCTGTTGTGACGAAGCTCTTTGCCGACCGCCAGATCGAGATCGAGCCGCATGTGGTGCAGTTCATCACGCGGCGAATCGAACGCTCGCTTGCCACCGCGATGAGCGTGGTGGCAGACATTGATCGCGCCGCTCTTGAACAAAGACGTCCAATTACGCGCACGCTCGTATCCGAAGTGCTTGCAGCAAGCGGGCGGGCATCTTAGATCAAGCCTGCTGCTAAAACGATGAACCGGCAGAAATCTTAACGGAAATACACTTTCCTCTGGTTTCTTTGCCTGTCTTCGATCAAGGAAGCGCTGTTCAAGGACCAACGCTTCATGCCGATTTCCCGTGCCCGATTTATGCGAAGCAGCGCATTGTTCCTGCTGATCGGCTTGGTCGCCTTGTTGGCCATCGTCGGCGCCACGTTCTGGCTCGCGCAGAGATCGGAGGGAATTTCGGACACGTTGACGCAGTGGCGCATCGCGCGTGCGGCAACCGTGAACCTGCGCAACTCGCTCCAACTCGTGGAAACAAGCCAGCGCGGCTTTCTGCTGACCGACGACGCACAGTATCTAGAACCCTATGAGCGTGAAGTCGGCCGGATCGCGCCTCTTTACGGACGGCTTGCAGCAACCGTGCAGCCGCTGCTCGGTGATCGAGTCGATGTCAGCCGCTTCGAAACCGCCATCACTGCCAAGCTGGAAGAGATGGCGCGCACGGTCGAACTGGCGCGCACCGGCCGCAAGGATGAAGCGATTGCCCTTGTTCGCACCAATGAAGGCAAGGAGTTGATGGATGAGGCGCAGGCTTTCTTTGCGCAAACCATCGAGGCAGCCGATGCTCAGTCCCTGCAGGGATTGACCAGTCAGGCCAGCAACTTTTCTGCCTTGCGCATCGTCACCCTGGTTGGCGGCGCTGTGATTCTGCTGGTTGTCGGCGGATCCGTTTGGACCGCCCTCGTTTACACGCGCGAAATCATGCAAGCGCGCGGTGAGGTGGAAGCCCTCAATGTCGGCCTGGAATCGCGGATCCAGGAGCGCACGCAGGATTTGCTGCGCGCCAATGAGGAAGTGCAGCGCTTCGCTTATATCGTCACGCATGACCTGCGTGCGCCGCTCGTCAACATCATGGGCTTTACCGCCGAACTCGATACGACGATGAAGACGATCCAGAACTACGTTCTGGCCGAGCCCGGCAAGGCATCGGAGAATGATGCGAAAGAGGCAAAACTCGCAGCGCAGGAGGATCTGCCGGAGGCTATCGGCTTCATCCGCTCGTCCACCAAGAAGATGGACGGCCTGATCAATGCCATCCTCAAGATCTCTCGCGAAGGCCGCCGGCCGCTCAAGCCTGAGCCGATCGATGTCAAGTCGATGCTCGAAAATACGCTGGCCAGCATTCAGCATCAGATCATCGAAGATGACGGCGAGGCGACCCTCGACGTGGCGGTTCCTCGCATTGTTTCCGATCGCATGTCGCTGGAGCAGATCGTCGGCAACCTCCTGGACAATGCCGTAAAGTACAGCGCCAAGGACCGTCCGCTGCGGCTGCGCTTGAAGGCCGAACGCAAACCGGGCAACCGCTTTACGCTCAGCGTCGAAGATAATGGCCGTGGTATTGCCGAGCAGGATCATGAGCGTGTTTTTGACCTGTTCCGCCGCGCGGGCACACAGGATAAAGCAGGTGAGGGTATAGGGCTTGCGCATGTGCGCACCCTGACTCGCAGCCTCGGGGGCGATATAAGCGTGACGTCTGAATTCGGCCGCGGCTCGACGTTCACCGTAGAACTGCCATTGGACCTCAGAACCGTCGTAAGGAGTGAAGTGTAGTGAGTGACAATCCTAAGCCGGTCACGATCGTCATGGTCGAGGACGATGAGGGCCACGCGCGCCTGATCGAAAAGAACATCCGCCGCGCCGGCGTGAACAACCCCATCGTGCCGTTTGCGAATGGAACGCAGGCACTCGAGTTCCTGCTCGGGCCCGATGGTTCGGGTTCCGCCAATGCTGGCCGCCAGCTGCTCATTTTACTGGACTTGAACCTGCCCGATATGACGGGCGTGGACATTCTCCAGCGCGTCAAGGCGAATGAACATACCAAGCGGTCTCCGGTGGTCATCCTGACGACCACCGATGACGAGCGTGAGATCCAGCGCTGCTACGATCTCGGCGCCAATGTTTATATCACCAAGCCGGTCGACTATGAGGGCTTTGCCCACGCGATTCGCCAACTCGGCCTGTTCTTCTCGGTGATGCAGGTTCCGGAGACTGCCTAACTTGCATACTCGGCCCGTCCGCATTCTGCATATCGACGACGATCCAGCCCTCGTTCGGCTGGTCGCGAAGTCGTTGGCGCGTCGTGGATTCGAGGTCGAGAACGCAAGCGACATCGAAAGCGGCCTTGCGGGCATTCGCGATGGCGACTTCGACGCCGTGGTGCTGGACCATTATCTCTCCTCCGGCACCGGCCTTAGCGTGTTGAACGCGCTGCGCGACCAAGTTGACGCGCCGCCGGTGGTCTATGTCACCGGATCGATGGAAGCCTCGATTGCCGTCGACGCGCTGAAAGCGGGTGCCGACGATTATGTGCTGAAGTCGGTCGGCGAGGATTTCATCGCCCTTCTGGCGAAAGCGCTGGAACAGGCGATTACCGCCGCACGCATGCGCCACGCCCAGATCGAAGCAGAGAACGAGATCCGTCGCGCAAAAGACCGCGCCGAACTCTTGCTGGCCGAAGTCAACCATCGCGTCGCCAACTCGTTGGCGCTTGTGGCTGCGCTGGTGCGCATGCAGGCCTCTGCGATCCAGGATCCCGGCGCGAAGGAAGCTTTGGCCGAAACACAGGCCCGCATTTCCGCCATCGCCAACCTCCATCGCAGCCTCTACACGTCCGAGGACGTGAAGAGCGTGGCCTTGGACGATTATCTCACGACGCTGGTTTCCGAGCTCGACGCTTCCATGGCCGCAACCGGCTATCGCTCGCGCGTGAAACTCGACCTGGAATCCTTCACAGTCCCCACGGACCGTGCTGTCTCCGTCGGCATGATCGTGACCGAACTTCTGACCAACGCCTTCAAATATGCCTATCCGGATAACCAGGACGGTGAAGTCCGCCTGATCGTGCGGCGCTCCGATGATCAGACCGCCGTGCTCATCGTCGAGGACGACGGCATAGGCTGGAACGGGCAGGGTGTCGCGAAGGGCACCGGTCTCGGCTCGCGCATCGTGAAGGCGATGGCCTCGACGCTCGGCAGCACCATCAGCTATGGCAACGGCGTTGGCGGGACACGAACCACGCTGGTGCTGCAAGGCGGCTAACGGCAGTGCCACCAAGGCCGCTGCAGGCTCAGTAGAAGTCCGTAAGGCAGAAGGCTACCAGGCCGGTCCCTTCCTCGTGGAAGCAAGCTTCAATCCTGCTTCCAGAACAGCCTCAAGCTCATCGATCAGTTGCTCGGTAGAGGGTTGCCCGCCGAAGAAGTTGATCCTGTACCGCCCGTTCGGCTTGCTCATGACGATGCCCACTTCCCGCAGCTTCCGCTGAACCGCACCGTAGGTAACCAGAAGCCCCCAGCGGAAACCTTGCCTGTGCTATTGTGCTTTGGCTGAACGAGCGTTCCAGCCTGTTGGTTGGAATTCATCGCGTCGAAGTGTTCAAAAGAAAGCGGTGCGTGGTCGTATGAAATGCCGTGTTGTGCAGCCATGATGATCCCCCTCAAATGCGTCAATGCATCGGAGGATTTCCCTTGAACAAACGCGGCGTCATCATCCATTTGATGTATGACGATCGGTTGAGGGCTTGATCCAAACGGACGAACATCGCTCGTTCTCGTCGCTGATCAAGCGGGTGCTGAACAGCACGAAGCAGAACTGCGGCATGAGCGAACGCTGCAACTCGCCCTGAAGCCAAGTTGCAACTTCGGCTGTCAAGAAAGCTGAGTGTAGTGGAAACTGGCGATCCCGGCAGGACTCGAACCTGCGACCATCGGCTTAGAAGGCCGGTGCTCTATCCAGCTGAGCTACGGGACCGGAGCGCGATCGACCGCGCTAGGTCAATGCGTCCAAGGCGTCTTGCGTTCGTAACGGAAATTGTCAGAATAGGAAATCTGCCGGCGGCGGCTCTCCTTCGGCTCCTGCACGCGAAATTCGATGCCATGCTTCTCGGCATAGGCCACGGCTTCTTCCTGCGTCTGGAACGTCAGCCGGATCTGGCTCTTCATGTCGCCCGATGAGGTGTAGCCCATCAGCGGGTCGATCTTGCGCGGCATTTCCGGATCATATTCCAGCACCCAGTAACCCGTCTTCGCCTTGCCCGACTGCATGGCTGTCTTGGCTGGGCTGAAGATTCTGGCGGACATGATAATCTCCTGGACTAAGCGATCATGCAGCCAAGCCGCACGCATTTTGATGCTTCAATAGAGCAGCTGCGATTTGGATGCAAAGCCCGGGACTGTAAATTGTCACAGGCTGATCGGCTCGGCACGAAACGCAATGCACGCTTTCGTTGAACACGGCCACAAGTCAGTCTTTGGGAAATCATGGTCGGAGTGGAGAGATTCGAACTCCCGACCCTCTGGTCCCAAACCAGATGCGCTACCAGACTGCGCTACACTCCGCCGGTTCGCGTCTCCTAGAGATCGGAGACGGCGATGGCAAGACCACTTCGGTGAAATTACAGGATCTCAGACGCTTTTTGCTGCCGCCAGCGCTCCGAGAAGATCAGCCTTGAGGTCCTCGACGTCTTCCAGGCCGATCTGCAGGCGAATGACGGGGCCGGCATAGTCGCCCTTGGCAACCGTGCGATCCTCCAGGAAAACCGGCACTGCGAGGCTTTCGAAGCCGCCCCAGGAATAGCCGAGCGCAAAGATTTGCAGGGCATCAAGGAACGCGTCGGCCTGGGCCGTGCTGCCGCCATCCAGAACGATCGAGAACACGCCTGTCGATCCAGTGAAATCACGCTTCCACAGGTCGTAAGTCGGGTGCGATTCGAGGGCAGGGTGTAGAACCTGCCCGACGCCCGCCTGTTCTTCCAGCCAGCGCGCAATCTCCAGCGCTGATTTGCGATGATGCTCGAGGCGCACGCCCATGGTGCGCATCCCCCGGAAGGTCTGATAAGCGTCGTCCGGGCCAGCGCACATGCCGAGTGCGGTGTAGGTTTCTTCCAGCTTAGCAAAATGCGGCTGCGTGGCCGAGATCGTGCCGAGAAGAACATCCGAATGGCCGGCGGGGTATTTAGTGGCCGCATGGATCACCACATCGACGCCGTGCTCCACCGAGCGGAAGTACAGCGGCGTCGCCCAGGTGTTGTCCATCATGACGACAGCGCCGGCCTGATGTGCTGCAGCCGCAATTGCCGGGATGTCTTGGATTTCGAACGTGTTTGAACCGGGCGACTCCGTGAATACCACCTTGGTATTCGGCTGGATCAGGGCGCTGATCCCGCCGCCGATCAGCGGATCGTAATAGGTCACCGCAACGCCGAGCCGCTCCAGCACGGTATCCGCGAAACGACGCGTCGGGCGATAGACCGAGTCGGTGATCAGCACGTGATCGTCCGAAGACAGGAAGGCCAGCAGCGGCACGGTAACAGCTGCAAGGCCGGACGGAACGAGCAGCGTGCCGGCGGTGCCTTCGAGATCGTCGATAACAGCGGCGAGCGCGTCGCTGGTCGGGGTGCCATGCGTGCCGTAGGTGTATTTCTGGGCACCACGACGCATCACATCGGCATTGGGGAAAAGAACCGTCGAGGCATGAACAACCGGCGGATTGACGAAGCCGTGGAAGCTTTGCGGATCGTGGCCGCCATGCGCCAGACGCGTGTTCATGCCGTGCTTGCTGTTTGTGGACGTCGTCATCATGACCTCGTGAAACTTGTTTGCCGAGGGTTACGCATGCACTAGCTGAAGCGCAACTGTGCCAGCTCTGCTGGACCAATCATCCGCTTCAAAGGCTCTCGCTTGTTTAAACCGCTTCCGCCACAGCAAGACTCACGTCCCCGGGAGCCTGTTCGGGGCCACCAACGCTTCATCTACCGCGCCCGCCAGGGATGGCGGAAGCTGCGCGCTGGACCGGTCGGTGGAGCGCCATCGGTCTGGACGCGGCACATGANNCACATGACGATCATCGCCTGGAGTGCTGCGATCCTGATCGTTGCCCTTAGTTTCGTGGATGGCGACATCAACGCGGCCGTGCGCGGCTCGGAAGCACCTTTGCGTGCCTTCATGGCAAACTGGACGGACCTGGTGCGCATCCAATGGTACATCGTGCCGGCCGGGCTGCTGATCCTGATTGCCGGCGTGGCGGATTGGGGCGCGCCGGACAGCGGCGCGCGGCGTGTTTGGTCGAACCTTTATGCACAAGCGGTGTTCGTGTTCGTGGCGGTAGGCGGAGCCTTGCTGACCACCAACGTCTTCAAGATCATCTTTGGTCGTGCACGTCCTGTCTTGTTCGACAATTTCGGGCACCTTCATCTGCAGCCATTCACTCTGGCCTATGATTTTGCGAGCTTCCCCTCCGGCCATTCCACCACGGCTGCGGCAGTCACCGTGATCCTGATGACCTGGATGCCTCGGTTCCGCTGGCTGTTCCTGGCTGCCGGCCTGTTCATGGCGGCAAGCCGGGTCGCGGCGGATGCACATTACCCGAGCGACATCGTTGGCGGCTTCACGGTCGGCTTCCTGTTTGCGCTGACACTGGCGCGCTGGCTGGCACAGCGCGAAGTTGCTTTTCGCATGGAGAGCGGACAGCTGTTTCCGGTGCCGCGGTTCCATCGCGCAGGCTGAGTGACATTGCGGCAGCCATGCGGCGTACTAGCCTTTAGTACGATGAAGAGCCGGGCAGTCCCTTAATATTGCACAACAAAGATGCGGTCTGGCCCTTTCGCCCTTGACCACTGGCTTAATATCGCTTTCGATGCCGGCGTGAGGGACGGAGGAGCAGGTCGCCGGCATGGCGCCGCCTGGCAGCAACGTTCACTCTCCAAAGAAAATCAGGCCGCTTCGGCGCGATAAGAGGGTTGTGGTAATGAAAACTGTCATCAAGGTGCTGGTTGGCGCAAGCTTGCTTGCAGCGTCTGCTGCGACAGCATCGGCAGCGACGCTGGCCGATGTGAAGGCAAAGGGCTTCCTGCAGTGTGGTGTCAACACCGGTTTGGCTGGCTTCTCGGCGCCAAACGACAAGGGTGAATGGACTGGCCTCGACGCAGACTTCTGCCGTGCCGTTGCCGCTGCCGTCTTCGGCGATGGCACCAAGGTGAAGTTCACCGGCCTGTCTGCGAAAGATCGCTTCACGGCGCTCCAGTCCGGCGAGATCGACATCCTGTCGCGCAACACGACCTGGACCGTGAACCGCGATACCGCGCTCGGTTTCAACTTCGCCGGCGTCACCTACTATGACGGCCAGGGCTTCATGATCAATTCGAAGAAGCTCGAAGGCATTACCTCGACGATGCAGCTGTCCGGCGCCGCAATTTGCGTGCAGGCCGGCACGACCACCGAACTGAACCTGGCCGACTACTTCCGTTCCAACAACATGGAATACAATCCTGTTGTGTTCGAGAAGTTCGAGGAAGCCAACGCCGCCTATGACGCCGGCCGTTGCGATGCCTACACGACCGACCAGTCGGGCTTGTATGGCGTTCGTCTCCAGATGGCCTCGCCGAACGACCACGTCGTTTTGCCGGAAATCATCTCCAAGGAGCCTCTCGGACCAGCCGTTCGCCAGGGCGACGACCAGTGGTTCGATATCGTCAAGTGGACGTATTACGCGCTGCTGAACGCCGAAGAAGCCGGCATTACGCAGGCCAATGTCGAGGAAATGAAGAACTCGGCCAATCCGGACATCAAGCGCATGCTCGGCAGCGAGGCTGAAACCAAGATCGGCACCGATCTCGGTCTCACGAATGACTGGGTCGTCAACGTCATCAAGGCGACCGGCAACTACGGCGAGATCTTCGAGCGCAATGTTGGTTCCGGCAGCCCGCTGAAGATTGCCCGCGGCGTCAACGCGCTGTGGACCAAGGGCGGCCTGCAGTACGGCATGCCAATCCGCTAAAATCAGCTGAAACGATCCGTCGGGGTGCGCGAGTGCCCCGGCGGCGACAGCCACGGCAGGACCGGTCTTTAGAATTCGGCCGCCTTATTGAATGACCGTGGGAAGGGAACCCCGTGGCGACACAAGACGTGACAGAGGACATCAGGCCCGCCAAGGCTTCGTTTCTCTATGATCCGCGCGTTCGAAGCCTTTTTGTTCAAGCCGTCGTCATCCTGCTGCTCGTTCTGGGCATCTGGTGGATCGTCGACAACACGCTTTTGAATCTTCGCCGCTCCAACATCACGACGGGCTTTGGCTTTCTGCGCGGCCGTTCCGGTTTCGATATTTCGGATCGTCTGATCGAATACAGCTCGGACGGCACCTACGGACGCGCGCTTGTTGTAGGCATCCTGAACACGCTTCTGGTTGCGGTCACCGGCATCGTCGTCGCCACGATCATCGGCTTTCTTGTTGGTATCGGGCGGCTTTCGAACAATTGGCTGATCCGCAAGATTGCGACCGTATATGTCGAGGTCTTCCGCAACATTCCGCCGCTTCTGGTGATCCTGTTCTGGTATCAGGGTGTCCTGGCGCTGCTGCCGAACGTACGCGGAAGCTACGTGCTGCCCTTCAACTCTTTTCTGAACAGCCGCGGCTTTTATCTTCCACGTCCGGTTTGGGGAGACGGCGCATGGCTCGTGCTTGTCGGACTGATCGTTGGCGTTGCACTCAGCTACTTCGTGGCACGGCGCGCCAAGGCTCGACAGGCCGCTACCGGCCAGCAGTTTCCTGTTTTTCTGACCAGCCTCGCGCTGATCATCGGCTTGCCCGTTCTAGGCTTCATCCTTTCCGGAATGCCGCTCACCTTTGACCTGCCGCAAAAAGGCGCGTTCAATCTGACCGGCGGCCTCAACGTGAAGCCGGAATTCCTGTCGCTCTTGCTGGCACTGTCCTTCTACACTGCGGCCTTTATCGCCGAGATTGTACGCGCCGGCATTCAAGGCGTGACCAGAGGGCAGACCGAGGCGGCTTCGTCTCTAGGATTGAGCTCCGGTCAGAGCTTGCGAATGGTGGTGATCCCACAGGCAATGCGGATCGTTATTCCGCCACTGACCAGCCAATATCTAAACCTTACCAAGAACTCGTCCCTGGCCGTCGCGATCGGCTACCCCGACCTCTACGCAGTCGGCGGCACGATCCTGAATCAGACCGGTCAGGCGATCGAAGTGGTCGTCATCTTCATGGTGGTTTACCTCAGCATCAGCCTGCTGACGTCGCTTATTATGAACTGGTTCAACGCCAAGATGGCCCTTAACGAGAGATAGNNTCCTGGGTCCGCACCGAAATGGCCTTGGCGCAAAGCGCGCCGCGCAGCGAGGCTGGGGCACTCGCCTGGGGTCGCAAGAACCTTTTTGCGACTCCATTGAACTCTCTGATGACCGCCATTGCGATCGTGGCGGTGGCCTGGTTCCTGCCCAAGATCCTGAACTGGTTGCTGTTCGATGCGGTTTGGACGGGCACGGACCGCACGGCCTGCTTGACCACGGAGCAGGGCGGACAACTACCGGTCGGCTGGTCGGGCGCATGCTGGCCGTTCGTCATCAATCGCTTCGGCTACTTGATGTTCGGGCGCTATCCGATCGATGAGCGTTGGCGCGTCATTCTAACGGGCATCCTGTTCATCGGCCTGCTGATACCGCTCCTGATCCCCCGTGTGCCGTTCAAGGGCCTGAATGCCGTTCTGATCTTCGGCATCTTTCCTGTGGTCGCCTATATCCTCTTGCTTGGCGGTGTTTTCGGCTTGCCTCACGTCGAAACGTCGCTCTGGGGCGGGCTGATGGTCACGCTGGTGCTGTCTTATGTCGGCATCGCCGTGTCCTTGCCGTTGGGCATCATTCTGGCGCTGGGCCGCAGATCCAGGATGCCGGTGGTCAAGCTGCTGTCGGTGATCTTCATCGAGACGGTGCGCGGTGTGCCGCTGGTGACCGTGCTGTTCATGGCAGCCTTCATGCTGCCACTTTTCGTGCCGCCGGGCGTGACCTTCGACAAGCTTCTGCGTGCGCTGATCGGTGTAGCGCTGTTTGCGTCCGCTTACATGGCGGAAGTCATTCGCGGCGGCCTTCAGGCGATCCCACGCGGCCAGTATGAGGGCGCCGATTCGCTCGGCCTCGGTTATTGGCAGAAGATGGGCCTGATCGTCATGCCGCAGGCGTTGAAGCTGGTGATTCCGGGCATCGTGAACTCCTTCATCAGCCTCTTCAAGGACACGACGCTGGTTCTGATCATCTCGATGTTCGACCTGCTGGGCACGGTCAAGCAGAGCATCTCGGGTGACCCGACCTGGGCCACGCCGCAAACCGCAAAAACGGGCTATGTTTTCGCGGCGCTGATCTTTTGGGCCTTTTGCTTCGGCATGTCGCGCTATTCCATGTTCATGGAGCGGCGGCTGGACACGGGCTATCGGCGCTAGGCGCAATCAGGAACTCATCAGGACTTACAGGCGCAACCGCCCAAAGGGATACAGAAAATGGCAATCGAAAATGCCGTCAGCGCGCAAGAGCTCCATGTCGATCGCTCCAAGATGCACATCTCCGACACGGAGGTCGCCGTCGAGATCGTTGGCATGCACAAGTGGTATGGCGACTTCCACGTTCTGCGCGACATCAACCTCAAGGTCATGCGCGGCGAGCGGATCGTCATCTGCGGTCCGTCCGGTTCCGGCAAGTCGACGCTGATCCGCTGCATCAATCGGCTGGAAGAACACCAGCGCGGCCAGATCATCGTCGATGGCAAGGAACTCACGGACGATCTTAAGAAGATCGACGAGGTTCGCCGCGACGTCGGCATGGTGTTCCAGCACTTCAACCTGTTCCCGCACCTGACGATCCTGGAAAACTGCACCCTGGCGCCGATCTGGGTTCGCAAGACCCCGAAGAAGGAAGCCGAAGAGACCGCGATGCACTTCCTGCGCCGCGTGAAGATCCCGGAACAGGCCAACAAATATCCAGGCCAGCTGTCCGGTGGTCAGCAGCAGCGCGTGGCGATTGCCCGTTCGCTTTGCATGAACCCGCGCATCATGCTGTTCGATGAGCCGA
>DCDI01000029.1:27709-27928 GCA_002316345.1 Phyllobacteriaceae bacterium UBA1059
GCACCAAGCTCTTCCTCAGCCAGATCCTGCACTAAGATCCAGATCAAAGCGGGAAGGGGTCAGCGCGACGCGCGTGGCTCCTTCCAGCCGTAAAGCCAGTCGAGGTCGCGGGCGAGGCTTTGCGGCCCCTTCAAGCGCAGAACCATGTCGCGACCAAAGGCAATCGGCCCCGCCGCGTGCCATGCCAGGCGGTTCAGGCGCCCGCGTGCCAGCACGCGA
>DCDI01000026.1:0-5504 GCA_002316345.1 Phyllobacteriaceae bacterium UBA1059
GCGCGCGGCGCGGATGCACTCCCCGTCGAGGCCGTTGGAGCCGGCTTCGCAGCAGGCGCCGGCGCTGGCTTTACTGCCGCTTCCGGAACAGGCTCAGCCTTCGGGTCCGGCATCGGTGCTTCAAGTGCTGGCGATGCGGCATGCGCGCCGACCGGCTCGGAAGCAACAGGCTCCGGCGNNTGGCGTCTACTTCCGAAATGTTGCCAGCGCCGGACACTTCCATGCGGACCAGTTCGCTGCCGATCGCGATCTTGGAGCCGACTTCGCCGCCGAGCGACACCACCGTGCCATGCACGCTGGATGGAATTTCCACCGTCGCCTTGTCCGTCATCACGGACGCGATGACCTGGTCCTCCTGCACGGGGTCGCCCACCGCGACATGCCATTCGACGAGTTCCGCTTCCGCGATCCCCTCGCCGATATCCGGCATCTTGATCCTGAGAATACCCATGCGCTCCACCCTTGCCTGAGTCCGCTCGTTCAAAACGAGCTTCTTGTGCATCCTATCCCGATGCAAGCCGGAAAGACTTTCTTTTGATGCGGCTGGGCGGCCACGCAGCAGAAGAGTCTTCTGCTGCAGGGATCGTTCAACAGAAGAAAGCGATTGCGCTTCGGACGAACAAGGCAAGCGCAACACGTTTATGGAAGCGGGACGCCGCAACGGTGCGGCATCCCGGATCGTCTTACTTGGCCGGCTGCTGCGCCTGGGCCTGCGAGGAGGCGAAGGTGTCAAACGGAATTTCCGCGACACGCGCCCAGACGCCCTGCTTCTGCGAGTAAGGCAGCCAGTTGTCGTAGAACTTCTTGAACTTCGGATTGCTCGCGGCGTACTCGGCGTAAAGCTTGCGCGACTCTTCCAACGCGGCCTTCAGCACGTCCTGCGGGAAGGGGCGCAGCTGGGCGCCCGAACCCACCAAACGATACAGCGCATCGGGATTGTTGGCGTCGTACTTTGCAAGGCAGTGCGACATGGCTTCCGATCCCGCCACTTCGAGTGCAGCCTGATACGACTTCGGTAGCTCGTTCCACTTGGTGAGGTTGACGGCCAGCATGACGTTGGCCGTGCCTTCCCACCAGCCCGGATAATAATAGAACGGCGCGACCTTCTGTAGGCCGAGCTTTTCGTCATCATACGGACCGGAGAACTCCGCCGCGTCGATCGTGCCGCGTTCCAGCGACGGGTAGATGTCGCCGCCGCCGATGACCTGAGGCACCACGCCGAGGCGCGACAGGATCGTGCCGCCAAGGCCTGCAATGCGCATCTTGAGACCCTTCAGGTCTTTAAGCGACTTGATTTCCTTGCGATACCAGCCGCCCATCTGCGCGCCGGTATTGCCCGAAGGAATGGCATGGATGTTGTAGTCCTTCATGAACTCGTTCACGAGCTCACGGCCACCGCCATAATACAACCAGCTGATATGCTGGCGGGTGTTGAGGCCGAAGGGCAGCGAGGTGTCGAAAGCGAAGGTCGGGTCCTTGCCGATCGAGAACGACGACAGCGTGTGCGAGCACTCGACGGTGCCGGCCGTCACCGCGTCGGTTGCCTGCAATGCCGGCACGATTTCACCTGCGGCGAAGGGCTGAATGGTGAAGTTGCCGTCCGTGAGTTCCGAAACGCGCTTCGACACATCCGTGCTGATGCCGAACAGCGTATCCAGGCTCTTCGGATAGGCCGACGTCAGACGCCAGCTCACCTTCGGCATCGACTGTGCGATGGCCGGCGCGGCCAGCACGGATGCGGTTGCGGCCGCAGCACCTGCGCTGCCGGCTTTGCGGAAAAACGAACGACGGTCCATGGTGTCCTCCCCTGGGATAATAAAGACGGTGCCGGGTTCCTCCCGCACCTGCTCAACTCTTGATTACGCTGCTGCCGGGAGCCTGCCTAGGCTGAAACAACAAAAAGCCATGCGTGGCCGAGCGGGTCTCAGCCCGCCGCCGGCCGCGTCCAAAGGGGATCGCCGGCAACCTCCGCTGCATGTTCGCCAAGGCGCGGGCTCGGCCGGGAATCGGCCATGGGCTGGCCGTTGATCAGCAACGGCGTTCGCACGCCTGGGATGCTACCTGCCGCCGCCGCTTCACTCGGCAGATCGAGCCGCATCCCGCGATGCTGAACCTGGGGATCATCGAACACGTCGCCGATCGTGTTAATCGGCCCGCCCGGCACGGTGGCGTCTTCCAGAAGCTTCAGCAAGGTTGCGCGATCGAACTTCAGCGTCGCAGCCGTCAGCGCCGGCACCAGCTCGCCCCGGTTCTTCACCCGCAGCGCATTGGTCTGGTACTCCACCGCTTCAGCCAGATCTGGCCGGTTGATTGCCCCGCACAGCCGGCGGAACTGTCCGTCATTGCCAACCGCGATGATGACGTGGCCGTCAGCCACCGGAAACACTTCATAGGGAGTGATGTTGGGATGGGCGTTGCCGAGCCGCTGCGGCGACTTGCCGGAAACCAGATAGTTCATCGCCTGGTTCGCCAGCACCGCAACCTGGGAGTCCATCAAGGCGCAATCGATATAAGCGCCCTCACCAGTCTCATCGCGCTTGCGCAAGGACGCGAGGATTCCGATCGTCGCATAAAGGCCGGAAAACAGGTCGGCCATGGCATAGCCCGTCTTGGTCGGCTGTCCTTCCGGGTCGCCGGTAATCGACATCGCGCCTGCCATGCCCTGGATCAGGAAGTCATAGCCGGCGCGACTTGCATAAGGCCCGTCCTGGCCGAAGCCGGTGATGGAGCAGTAGATGAGGCGCGGATTGATCTGTTTAAGGCTGGCATGATCCAGGCCGTACTTCTTCAAGCCGCCAACCTTGAAGTTCTCGATCACCACATCGGCCGAAGCCGCGAGATCGCGCACCAGCGCCTGGCCTTCCGGCGTCGTGAAATCGGCCGTGATCGAGCGCTTGCCGCGGTTGCAGGCATGGAAATAAGCGGCCGAAAGGTTGCCGCCATCCGCGGCTTCCACGAAGGGCGGGCCCCAGGTGCGGGTGTCGTCGCCTTCCGGGCTTTCCACCTTCACGACATCGGCGCCGAGATCGGCCAGGGTTTGACCAGCCCAGGGACCGGCCAAGATTCGGGCGAGTTCGAGAACCTTGAGACCTTCGAGCGGGCGCGACATCAACAAACTCCAGAATGCTATGCAGGTATCGGTGGCACGTCGGCGCGAGCCGGCGTGCGGTGGCGGGTGTGCAGCAGCTGCACGGTGGATGCAATCTCCGCCTCGCGGAGCGCCGCNNGTTCAAGCACCCCCGCCACTTCCCGCACCGTGGCTTCGCCGGCCAAGCCTTCGAAACCCATAAGGGAGCGCCGCAGAATCACATCTTCGAGTCGCACGACGCGCTCGTTTTCGGCAATCCAGGCGATTTCCTCGCGGGAATAAAGCGGCGCATGAACCAGCGGCGTATCGCCTTCCGCCTTCAGCCAGGCAGCGACCGTCTTGGCCGTCGTGCCATAGCGTTCCACCAGCACGGCAGCGCGCTCACGCGACACGCCGCTGCTTTGCGCGATACCGGCATGGAGCAAGGCAATGCCCTTGGCGTCACGCGGATAACCGACGCCGCCGCCGATGGCGATCGACTCCGTCTTGATCTTGCGCGGCAGCTTCAGCCGCGTCAGCACGGCATCGGCGATCTGCTCGGCGCAAGCGCGATAGGTCGTCCACTTGCCGCCGATCAGCGTCAGTACCGGCGCTTCACGGTCTCCTGCCGGTTCATAGACCTTGAGCACATGATCGCGGCTGATCGCGCCCGAGGCTCCGCCGGATGTATGCGGGAGCGGCCGCACGCCGGCATAGGCGAATGTGATGTCCTCGCGCTTGCAGTTCGACTCCGGCATCACGGAGCGCAACACATCGAACAGGTAGTCGATCTCGGCATCCGTCGTGTCGCGATCATCCGGTTTTTCGGTGCGCAGATCGGTCGTGCCGAGCAGCACATGGCCGGCGTCCAGCGCATAGATCAAACAAGCGCGGTGATCCGGCGTTTCGAAATAGAGCATGGTTTCGCCGAGCGATTCCGCGAGATCCGGCCGCGCCAAAACGAGGTGCGAGCCGCGCGTGCCGCCGACCAGCCCTTCATTGATGCCGAGATTGGCATCGACGCTGTCAATCCAGGCGCCGGCGCAGTTCACGATCAGCCGGAACCGGCGCTTGATCGTGCTGCCGTCCACCACATCGCGCAGCACCGCCTCGCCATCGGCGAAGCCATCGAGCTTCATGTAGTTGATGCCGATCGAACCGGCGCAATCTTTCTCCGCGTCGGCGACCAGTTCCAGCGTCAGCCGTTCCGGGCTCTCGATCTTGGCGTCGTAATATTCGGCGACGATGCGGGTGTCTCCGGTCAGGCCCGGCATCGTTCTCAGCGCCTCCTCGCGCCGGATCAGCCGGTGCTTGGGCATAGAGCGGTGTTGCCAGGAAAAGCTGTCGAAGAAGGCCAGCCCGAATTTCAGGATGAGCGCGCCTTTCGGCCCGAGATCCTTCACCAGCCGCATGAAGCGCAACGCTGCCTGAACCGTGCCGCCTGCCCAGGACAGCGCCGGCACCCAGACTTTCAGCGGCTTCACCTGATGCGGCGCGTTGAGCAGCAGGCGGTCACGCTCTTCCACTGATTCGCGTACCAGCTTGAACTCACCCTGTTCCAGATAGCGGATGCCGCCATGGATCAGCCGCGAAGGTGCTGCACTCGTTCCGCTGGAAAAGTCGGCCATATCCACGAGGGTTGCCGCCACGCCCTGCGCCGCCAGATCGCGCAAAACGCCGACGCCATTGATGCCGCCGCCGACGATCAGGATGTCGCCTGATTCACCGGATCGCAGTTTCTGGAGCACGTCCGCTCTGGTTTGCATGAGCACCACCGTTCAACGCTTCACACCGTTCTATAAAGGGCTTCCATTCACGAAAGAAGCGCTTCGCTGGTCCAGCTTTAAGCCAGCTGTTTTTCCAGATCGGCCAAGCTAAGAGACCTGCGCGGCAAATTGTCTTTCCCATTTGCAAAGATGGCTTTAAGGGCTTTGCTTGCGCAGTCTCCGCGCGCCGTCCTTGCGAGCCGTTCCCCATGCAGATTGATCAGACCGCACCGAAAGCGCGCTTTGCTGCGTTTCATCATGGCGCCTTTCTCCGCTATTGGGCGGCGCGCTTTCTCACCACCTTCGCAACGCAGATCGTGTCGGTTTCGGTCGGCTGGCAGATCTATGATCTGACGCGCGATCCCTTCGATCTCGGCCTCGTCGGCATTATCCAGTTCCTGCCCTCACTGCTGCTGGTGCTGGTCACTGGTGCGGTTGCCGATCGCTTCGGCCGCCGCCTGGTGATGGGCTTGGCCGCCCTGCTAGAAGCAGCCTGCGCCCTGGCGCTGTTGCTGCTCACCTTGCATGGCCTGACCGGCCCCGCCGGCATCTTCGCGCTGCTTGCCGTGTTCGGCGTCGCTCGCGCCTTCTTTGGCCCGGCTTCCGCATCGCTCGTCGCCAACCTCGTGCCGGCCGATACGTTCGCGAATGCTGTCGCCTGGAACTCCTCT
>DCDI01000026.1:5586-8101 GCA_002316345.1 Phyllobacteriaceae bacterium UBA1059
GGCCTGCTTTACGGCCTCAATCCCGACATCGCCTACGGCGCCGAAACCGCTTTGATGCTGGCCGCAACCGTGCTGGTGTTCACGATCCCCAAGCCCGCGCAGAGGATCTCGGGCGAAAAGCCGACCACGGAAACGCTGTTTGCCGGCTTCCGCTACATTTGGGGTGAAAAGGTCGTGCTCGGCGCTATCTCGCTCGATCTGTTCGCCGTGCTGCTCAGCGGCGCCGTTGCCCTTTTGCCGGTCTATGCCCGCGATATCCTGGATCTCGGACCCTGGGGTCTCGGCCTGCTGCGCGCCGCGCCCGGCGTCGGCGCGATCCTGGTGGCGGTCTGGCTGGCCGGCCATCCGATCCGCGACCATGCAGGCCGGATCATGTTCACCTTCGTCGCTCTGTTCGGTCTGGTAACGATCGTGTTTGGCGTGTCCACCACCACCTGGGTGTCGATCCTCGCTCTGGCGCTGCTTGGCGCCACCGACATGGTCAGCGTGTATATTCGCGAAACGCTGATCCAGCTTTGGACGCCGGACCAGGTGCGCGGCCGCGTCAATGCCGTGAACAACGTCTTTGTCGGCGCATCCAACGAGCTCGGAGAGTTCCGCGCCGGAACGATGGCGGCGCTGATCGGCACGATGCCGGCCGTAGTGTTCGGCGGCGTCGGAGCCATTGCAGTGGCAGGCATCTGGGCCTGGGCCTTCCCGCAACTGCGCAAAACGCGCCACCTCAACGGGCGCGTTTAAGCGACAAACGAAGCGCTATTCCGTCTGGGAAAGCGCCAGAGCGTCCAGCCTCGGCGTGCGTCCACCGGCACGCGTGCGCAACTCGGTGCGGGTGCGGCTATCAACGCCCATCAGCTCGGCAACGCGCCACACCGTGTTGTCTTCCAGCTCGTGCACCTCGCCATCGGCGAAAACGATCTGCCACATCAGCTCTATGAAACGCGCGCGCTGCCCCTCATCGAGCCGCCGCGTCAAAACACTGGTGAAGGCATAAAGATCTACGGCCTCGCGCTCGGCTTCCTGGCCGGCCGCCAAGACAGCATCCAGCTCGCTGCCTTCCAAGCCGAAGCGCTTGCTCAGCGCCTGATGCAGCAGGCTGTGCTCATTTTCGCTGCGCACGCCATCGGCATCCATGACATGAAGCAGGAGCGCGGTGGCGGCGACGCGCGGATCATCTTCCGTGACGCCCGCTTCCGTCGTGCCGCCAAACGGCAGACCTTGCAGAAAGGAAACCAGCCGTTCGAACATCCGCTTAACCCCTGGGAGCCGAAGCCCGTTGTGTGGTGGGTTAAACCTATGGATGCAAGGCAAGGGCGGCAATGCGCCCTTCGCAACAAAGATCAGGCTGCGGCCCGGAAGTCACAGTAACAGTTAACGAGACTTGAGCGTCAGAACAGGCGGAAGCGTGCTGGTTCTTTCTTCTCATCATCAGCGACGCCCGGATCATCCGGCAGGCGCGTCAAGGCGATCGGCTTGTCGTCATCCTCGACCGGCTGCGCATCGTCGATGCTGCGATCGGCTTCAGACGCGGCAAACGCTTCTTCTGCAGACGTCACCTCGTGCTCAGGCTCGGCTTCAACCACGGCTTTCACCGGCGCGGGTTCCTCAACCACAGACGGCTCGATCTCAGCTTCGGCCACAGGCTGCGTGGCGTCCACCACAGTCGGCGGCGGCGCGCCAACGGCAACCGGCAGGCTGACGATCGCCGGGTGGATCTCGGCCTGTTCAGGCTCCTGTTCAGCCAAGTCCCGATGATCCTCGATCACCGGTGCAGCGCGCTCAACCGGCGTCTTCCACTCAAACACATCGAAGCGGCCGCTGATCGGCGAAACCGGCGCCCAGGTGTCGAAGATCATGCCATCTGCCGTCCAGGCGGGATCACGCTGCGCGCGCACAGCCTTGGAAAGATATTCGCGGATCTTGCCCTGGTTGCGTACATCCGCTTCTTCGACATCGGCAAGAAGCAGATACACGCTTTCGCGCGGCTCCAGCCGCAAGGCAGTCTCGGCCTGTTCGCGCGCCAGGTGGAACTCACGGGCATCGAGCGCGGCACGTGCCACCACAAGCGATGATTCCACATTGTTGGTACGCAGCGCCTGCAGCTTCTGCGCGCGTTGCAGGCGATCATGCGTGGAGTTGCCGGGGCGAGCGAAAACATAGGCGTGCGCCACCTCCGGATGCGGATTGCGCTTCCAAACATGCTCCAGGATCTTGGAGCCACGGCGCAACTCGTCGCCACGGAAATAAGCGCGCGCGGCAATCACGGCTGCCGGCACGAACTCCGGCTGCAGACGGTTGGCCTCGATGGCCGCCGCCTTTGCCTGATCGAACTGGCTTTCAAACAGCGTCATCGCCTTGCCGGTCAGCATCACCGCCTTGCGGCGGTTCAAGACGTCGCGGTCGATCTGCTTGGTGGATTTCTGCGCGTCGACAATTCTGAGCGCTGCATCCCAGTCGCCCTGTGCGACCTTTTCTTCCAGCGTGGCGTCGGACGCCCAGGCAAGCTGCGGCGCCACGG
>DCDI01000123.1 GCA_002316345.1 Phyllobacteriaceae bacterium UBA1059
GGAGATTGGACAGGGACACGGTGTCGTCATCGACGATGCCGAGCGTGCCGACGCCAGCGGCCGCGAGATATTGCAGCACCGGCGCACCGAGACCGCCGGCCCCGATCATCAGCACGCGGGCGCGCTGGAGCTTCTGCTGGCCCGCGCCGCCGACTTCCGGCAGTACGAGGTGGCGGGCATAGCGTTCGACTTCGAGGGGCGAGAGCGGCTGGGAGGCTTGCGTGTCCATGGCAGCACCATAGGCTTCCGCAAAGGGGCTGTCAGCCGGGATCGGCGGTGACCGTGCCGTCCTGGACATGCAGGAACTGGGCGCGGCTTTCCAGGCTGGCAAACAGTGCGCGCTCGGTGCCGGTCATGAAGGTCTGGCAGCCGATCTCTTCCAGTATGGAAAAAAGCGCGGCGCGGCGGTTCTCGTCGAGATGAGCGGCGATTTCGTCCAGCAGCAGGATCGGCACGAGACCGGTGATCGCGCCGGTCAGCCGCGCATGGGACAGGATCAGGCCGATCAGCAGCGCCTTCTGTTCGCCCGTGGAGCAAAGGGCGGCGGGCATCGCCTTTTCGCGATATTCCACGACGAAGTCGGCGCGATGCGGGCCATCCAGCGTACGGCCGGATGCACGGTCGCGATACCGATTGTCGCGCAGGGCCTGGCGAAAGCTTTCCTCGATGTCGACGGCGGCACGGCCCGCAACCTGATCTTCCACGAAGCCGGTGAGCGCGATGCCCGCGCGGGGGAAGGGCGCGCCATCAGGCATGGTTTCGATCAGGCCGGTGAGGAGCCGCACCAGTTCGACGCGGGCGACGGCGATCGCCGTGCCGGTTTCCGCCATCTGCGTTTCGATTGCATCCAGCCAGGCGGTGTCGCGGCTGTCTTCGGCAAGCAGACGGTTGCGGCCGCGCATGGCTTTTTCATAATCGAGCGTGCGGCGGCCATGCTGCGGATCGATGGCCAGCACCAGACGATCCACGAAACGGCGGCGATCGGCGGCAGGACCGGTGAAAAGCGTGTCCATCGACGGCGTCAGCCAGATGACGCGCAGCCATTCCAGGAGATCGTCGGCGCTGCGGGCGGGTGCGCCGTTGATGCGCACGCGCCGGGAAGCGTCACCTTCATTGTCGGAACCGGTGCCCGTGCCGATGCTGGCATCGCCTTCCGGTCCGCTGACTTCGGCAAAGATAGAAAAGCCATCGGCCGCACCGGCGCGGGGCACGTCGCTGTAGCTTGCGCGGCGCAAACCGCGACCCGGCGACAGGAAGGAGATGGCCTCCAGAAGATTGGTCTTGCCGGCGCCATTGGCGCCAAACAGCACGACGGCGCCGGGCTCGAACCGCGTGACGAGCTGCGCATAGTTCCGGAACTGCGTGAGCTGGAACTTACCGATCGTGCTGGGTTCGGCCATTAAGAAGGGATGCGCTACACGCGCATCGGCATCAGGACATACAGCGTGTCGTCGTCGGATGCGTCGTGGATCAGCGTCGGCGAACCTGCATCGGCCAGCATGAAGCGGGCATCGCCGCCCGACAGCTGGGCTGCGACATCGAGCAGGTAGCGCGCGTTGAAGCCGATCTCGATCGGATCGGAGTCATAGTCGGCGGCGAGCTCTTCCGTCGCGCTGCCCGAATCCGGATTGTTGACGGCAAGCGTGACCTGGCCCGATGCGATCGACAGCTTCACGGCGCGGCCGCGCTCCGAGGAGATGGTGGACACGCGATCCACGGCGGATGCGAAGCTCTGGCGGTCGATGATGAGCTTGCGGTCGTTGCCGGTCGGGATGACGCGCTGGTAATCCGGGAAGGTGCCGTCGATCAGCTTGGAGGTCAGCACCACAGGGCCGATCGTGAAGCGGATCTTGGTGTCGGACAGTTCAACCGTAACGGTGGTTTCCGGATCGTCGAGCAGCTTCTGCAACTCGCTGACCGTTTTGCGCGGCACGATGATGCCGGGCATCCCTTCCGAGCCGGAGGGGGCGGCGGTTTCCGAGCGGGCCAGGCGGTGGCCGTCGGTGGCGACCGCGCGCAGCTTCAGGTCCTGATCGCCATGCGTGTGGAGGAAGATGCCGTTGAGGTAATAGCGAGTTTCTTCCGTCGAGATCGCGAACTGGGTCTTGTCGATCAGGCCCTTGATGGCCGGTGCTTCGACGCGGAAGATGTGGGTGAAGGTGCCGGCCGATAGCTGCGGGAAATCCGACTGCGGCAGGCACTGCAAGCGAAATGACGAGCGGCCGGCCATGACGGTCATGGCGTTGCCGTCTTCATCGAGCTTCAGCATCACTTCCGAACCATCGGGCAGCTTGCGCACGATGTCATAAAGGAGATGGGCGGGCACGGTGGTGGAGCCGGCGCGCTCGACCATGGCCGGGATCGTTTCGGTCACTTCGAGGTCGAGATCCGTCGCCTTCAGCGACAGGTTTGCGCCCTCGGCTGCCAGAAGCACGTTCGACAGGATCGGGATCGTGTTGCGGCGCTCAACGACACGATGAACATGGTTGAGCGACTTCAAAAGGTTCGAGCGTTCAAGAACTACACGCATGACAACCGGTCCCGAATGAAATCAGCGGGACAGGCGTCAAGGAGGATACCCGGCATGTCCCGTCGGCAGTGTGTGGAATCCCCGCCGAAGTCGCGGCAGACTGACAACAAATCTGCCGCGAAAGCAAGCTTTTCAGGCCGGTGAAAGCCTGTCGATCAACAGGGCTTTGCCTGATGCAGGGGCTAGCGCTTATTGCGCCTCGTTGATGAGGCGGCGCAGGAATTCGAGTTCCTGGGCGAGCTTGGTGTCGGAACCCGACAGATCCTCGATCTTGCGCACGGCATGCAGAACCGTGGTGTGATCGCGGCCACCGAAGCGACGGCCGATTTCCGGCAAGGAGCGCGGGGTGAGCACCTTGGACAGATACATCGCCACCTGGCGCGGCTTCACGATGGTGCGCGTGCGGCGGTTACTCAGAAGCTCGGTCTTCGACACGTTGTAGTGGCGGGCAACGATGCGCTGAATGTCTTCGATGCGCACGCGCTTGGGCTCGCCAGAGCGGAAGATGTGCGCCAGCATCTCGTCGATGCGCTCAACGTCGAGCTGCGGCTCGAAGGAGCGGCGGAACAGGACCTGGTTGAACGCGCCTTCGATCTCGCGGCCGCTGCCGGGGATGGCATGGGCGATGTGGTTCAGGATCTCGTCGGAGATCGTGATCGAGGCATCCTCGGCCTGTGCCAGCGCTAGACGATGACGCAGCATGGACAAACGCATGGAGAAATCCGGTGCCGCCATTTCCAGCGACACGCCGCCGCTGAGGCGCGAACGCACGCGCGGCTCGAGCGATTCCAACTCGGTGGCCGGACGGTCGGCGGCAACGACGACCTGCTTGGCGCTGTCGAGCAGCATGTTGAGGAGGTGGCAGAACTCGTTCTGGATCGACTTGCCCTGCAGGAACTGCATGTCGTCGATGATCAGGAGGTCGATGTCGCGCAGGTGTTCCTTGAGAGCCAGCGCGCTATTGTCGCGGATCGCGGAAGCGAAGCGCCACATGAAATATTCGGCGGTCAGATAAACGACGCGCGAACCCGGCTTGTTGCGGATCGCCTCGTCGGCAATGGCCTGCAGCA
The DNA here is from genome assembly GCA_002316345.1 of Phyllobacteriaceae bacterium UBA1059. Lineage (GTDB taxonomy): Bacteria > Pseudomonadota > Alphaproteobacteria > Rhizobiales > Rhizobiaceae > Tianweitania. The sequence continues at coordinate 3,601 of DCDI01000123.1, forward strand.
GATGGGTCTTGCCGAGGCCAACCGAGGAATGAATAAACAGCGGATTGAAGCGCACGCCGTTGGGCGCGCTTTCGGCAACAGCCTTGGCGGCTGCAAGAGCGACGCGGTTCGACGGACCTTGGACGAAGGTATCGAACGTATAGCGCTGGTCGAGCGGTGAGCCGATGCTCGAACCGCGCGATTCCGTTTCACCCGTTGCCTGGCGCGGCGCGGCCGAACCCACAACCGACAGCATCGGTTTCATTGAAGGCGCCGCAGTGGCGCTGGCAGCCGGCTTGGCGGCGCGGTTGCGCTGCGCAGCCGCTTCGCTTTG
>DCDI01000007.1:0-2064 GCA_002316345.1 Phyllobacteriaceae bacterium UBA1059
GAATCTGGCCGGGCTGCGCGAAGGCCGCATGAACCGGCAGTTTCGGGCAGCCACCGCCGAAGCGCGCATGCGGGAAGCCGGTCGCGCCCGCCCGCCGGAACCGCGTCCCGGCATGATCGACTTCCATCATGAAGAACGGCACGCCCTCCCAGCCCCCTCGCGCCAACGTGGTCAGGCGATTGGCCGCCTGTTCGAAGGACACGCCAAAGCGCGAACGCAAAACGTCGACGTCGTAACGCGCGCGTTTGGCGGCGGTGAGGAACGGGCCATAGGGCATCATCAGCGCATGGGCGAGGTAACGCGCCAGATCAAATNNTCGGAGCCGAGCTTAAGCGCTTGCACTTCGGCAGCGATCGCTACCTGAGCGCGGATCAAACAGGCTTCGATGGCAATCTCACGCAGCTGGTCGAAGGGCGACAGGCGCTCGGAGATGAACAGGCGCTGCGAATGGCGGTCATAACGGCGGCGCCAGTTCGGCATGGTGGCGACCGGCAGCACTTTGACGACGATGCCATGTTCGCGTTGCAGCCAGCCCTTTAGCGCAGCCCCGAGCTCATCGCCGGGCTGCAGCAGCCGCGTGAAGGCTTCTGCCTCCTCTTCCAGCGACGGGAAGTGGTTGGGCCTTCGCTCCAGAACTTCGCGCACGGCATCGATGGGCAAGCGCGTGGAAGCAAGAGCCGTGCTGTGGCCTTCGCGCGCCAGCATGTCTGAGAGGTCGGACAGCCGCTCGGCTTGCTCGCGATAGGCACGGTAAAGCTTGATCATGCCGGCGCCGACATTGGGCGCGGCCTGCGCCACTTCCAGCAACTCCTGTTCGCCCGGCAGTTCGCCAGCCAGCAGCGGATCGGCGAAGACTTCGCGCAGCGCCACCAGCGGCGCGTCGTCATGGCTGAGCGCATGGATGTCGATCTTGTAGGCGGCGGCGAGCTTGATCAGCAGTTGCACCGTCAGCGGGCGCTGATTGCGTTCGATCAGGTTGAGATAAGATGGCGAGATGCGAAGCGCTTCGGCCATTGCCGATTGCGTCAAGCCGCGGTCGATCCGGACGCGGCGGATGCGTGGGCCTGCGAAAATCTTGCGGTCGCTCATCGGCTGCCTCGCTCTTTACAAGATTTACATCACTACAAAGCTTGTTCGTCAATGGCGTGACAGTCTCACCCGATTATTCCGCGCAAACAGCTGCTTTTCCTAGCTCTGCGCTCCTCCTGCTGCCACATCGAACGCAGTGGCACACGCCATCAGCCATTTTGTCAAAGCTGTTTGGGAGATCTCCGATGACCGATTTTTACAACCTCGTTCCTTCCGCTCCTCAAGGCCGGTTCGACGGTGTCGAACGCCCATATTCGGCCGAGGATGTGAAGCGCCTGCGCGGTTCGGTTGAGATCAGCTACAGCCTGGCCGAGAACGGCGCGAACCGCTTGTGGAAGCTCATCCACGAGGAGGACTTCGTGAACGCGCTCGGCGCGCTGTCGGGCAATCAGGCCATGCAGATGGTGCGCGCCGGCCTGAAGGCGATCTACCTGTCGGGCTGGCAGGTCGCGGCCGATGCCAACACGGCGTCCGCCATGTATCCCGACCAGTCGCTTTACCCCGCCAATGCTGCCCCGGAACTCGCCAAGCGCATCAACCGCACGCTGCAGCGCGCCGACCAGATCGAAACGGCGGAAGGCAACGGCCTGTCGGTCGACACCTGGTTCGCGCCGATCGTGGCGGACGCCGAGGCAGGTTTCGGCGGACCGCTCAACGCCTTCGAGATCATGAAGGCCTTCATCGAAGCGGGTGCGGCCGGCGTTCACTTCGAGGACCAGCTCGCATCGGAAAAGAAATGCGGCCATCTCGGCGGCAAGGTGCTGATTCCGACCCAAGCGCATATCCGCAACCTCACCGCCGCAAGGCTTGCAGCCGACGTGATGGGCGTGCCGACGCTGATCGTTGCCCGCACCGATGCGGAAGCCGCCAAACTGCTGACGTCCGACATCGACGAGCGCGATCAGCCTTTCGTCGATCTCGACGAAGGCCGCACCGTCGAGGGCTTCTATAATGTCAAGAACGGCATCGAGCCCT
>DCDI01000007.1:2124-11470 GCA_002316345.1 Phyllobacteriaceae bacterium UBA1059
TGGAAGAAGAACCTGGACGACGCGACCATCGCCAAGTTCCAGCGCGAGCTGGGTGCGATGGGCTATAAATTTCAGTTCATTACCCTCGCTGGGTTCCACCAGCTCAACTACGGCATGTTCGAACTGGCGCGCGGCTACAAGGACCGCCAGATGGCAGCCTATTCCGAGCTGCAGGAAGCGGAATTTGCGGCGGAAGCCAATGGCTACACCGCGACCAAGCATCAGCGCGAGGTCGGCACCGGTTATTTCGATGCCGTGTCGCTGGCGATCACGGGCGGCCAGTCTTCCACCACCGCGATGAATGACTCCACCGAACACGAACAGTTCCGCCCTGCAGCGGAATAGCTCAAAGCGCAATGTAAATCGTTTGAAAAAGCTCTGAAGATCCCAACAAAGGAGATTATCCATGCTCGATACGATTGAGGAAACCACAAAGCCGAAGACCCGCGTCAAGGAACGTGCCGAAGAACAGGCATCGTCGATGTCCGGCGATCAGCAATCGGCCATTCGCATGCTTGCGAATGATCTGCACAGGCTCAACCAATCCGTGATGAAAGCGGTTGAGGCAGGTGTTTCCGTGGAATTGGTGCGGTCTGCGCGTCATCATGGCGGCGACGGCAACTGGGGAGACTTGCTTGTTCCGGTGATCGTCACACGCCAAATCTGACAAACGGTGGAACAACTCAGCCGACAACCAGCCTTGTTCCTTTGTCGCACTTGACCGCCGACTGACATTCGATAGAGTTCTATCCATCTCAGTCGGCGGATTAGCTCGCGGCAGCCGGCGCCGCATCGTAGTGCGAGGCTGATCCCACTCTATGCCTGTCGACAAGATGGCGGTACCCGGTTCCCCGGTGGCGGCCCGTTTCCATGACCATTCCCAAGTCAACATACAACCCTCGGTCGTTGCCGTCGGCAATGTCCCAGTGAATCTGGTTGTCGTGACCCGCATTGCCGAGCGCGCGAAGCTGCGCGCTGTCGCTTTGTCGCCGAGCGATGCGATCCGCAGCCTGCCCAGCCTCACCCCGATCATCGTGGTGATTGACGGCGGCGTGGACAATTGCGAATGCGACACGCTTCTCGATGTGATCCAACATTGCCGCCGAAACAGCGGCCAGGGCCATCCGCGCCTCCTGTTTCTGTCTACAGGCAAGAACATGGAAACGCAGTCGCTTCTGCATTCTGTCATGGATGCGGTGGTGGCAAAGCCTATCGTGCCGGAACGTTTGGAAGCCGTTTTGGCCGATTTGGCGCAGCAGAGCCGGTAGGATCCGAGACCCGCTCCTGCGCTAGGCTCTGCCGACAGGTGATGCGGTGTTTGCCTTGCGCATCGCGACGCCTTCCATTCTCCGCCGGGGCTCAGATATACTGGCGGCCTGTTCAACCGTTCGGTGATTGATGCCTGTCGCTAAAAAGGATGCCCGGTCCGTCAAGAAGACCAGCCGCATCGCAACGCCTGCCTTTCTCACAAACCTTCGTGGCGTAAAGACCTGGAAAGAAGCCACCGAGTGGCTGGAATGGCGGGGCATCGAGGACATCGAATGCATCACGCCCGATCAGGCCGGCGTGGCACGCGGCAAGATGATGCCGTCCAAGAAGTTCACCTCCAACACCTCGCTGGCGCTGCCATCGGCCGTGTTCATGGCGACGATCTCCGGCGGTTATCCCGAAGACGGCAACGGCTTCACCTATCCGGAAGATGACGGCGACCTCAAGCTCATGCCGGATCTCAGCACGCTTTCGGCCGTGCCTTGGGAAACCGACCAGACCGCGCAGGTGATCTGCGATCTCGTGCATCAGGATGGCCGCGCGGTGGAATTTACCCCGCGCAACGTGTTGAAGCGCGTGGTGGCGGCCTATGCCGAACTCGGCTGGAAACCGGTGGTGGCGCCGGAGATCGAGTTCTACCTGGTGCGCAAAAACCCCGATCCGGATTATCCTCTGACCCCGCCTGTGGGCCGTTCGGGACGGCCGATCGGGGGCGGACAGGGTTACTCGATCGCGGGCGTCAATGAGTTCGACGAGCTGATCGACGACATCTACCATTTCTCCGAGGGCCAGGGCCTTGAGATCGACACGCTGATCCATGAAGAAGGCGCGGGGCAGCTGGAGATCAACCTGCGTCACGGCGATCCGGTAGAGCTGGCCGACCAAGTCTTCCTGTTCAAGCGCACGATCCGCGAAGCGGCGCTGAAACACGAGACCTATGCGACCTTCATGGCCAAGCCGATCCAGGGGCAGCCGGGTTCGGCTATGCATATCCACCAGTCGATCATCGACAAGAAGACCGGCCAGAACATCTTTGCCGCCGCCGATGGCGCCGAGACGGATGCGTTCCACCATTTCATCGGCGGCATGCAGCGCCATGTGCCGAACGCGCTGGTGATGTTTGCGCCTTATGTGAACTCTTATCGCCGCTTGACGCAGGCGGCTTCCGCGCCGGTCAACACCAAATGGGGCTACGACAATCGCACCACCGCGTTCCGCGTGCCGCGCTCGGACCCCGGCGCGCGGCGTGTCGAGAACCGCATTCCGTCCTCCGACGCAAACCCTTATCTCGCGCTTGCAGGCTCACTCGCTTGCGGTTTGATCGGGCTGCGCAACCAGATCAAGCCGGATGCGCCGGTGGGCCGCACGGTCAACGATGACGAGATCGAGCTGCCGCGCAGCCTTCTGGAATCGGTGCAACTGTTTGAAGCCGACGAAGAGCTGAAGACCCTTCTCGGCGCCCAATTCGTGACAACCTACGCCGCGATCAAGAAGGCCGAGTTCGAGACCTTCATGGAAGTGATCTCCCCTTGGGAGCGCGAATATCTGTTGTTGAATGTGTGAGGGGGCTGAGCCATCTTCGCGGCAACCAGAGGTGCATCATGACCGTACCACACGACTTTACGCTCCCTTCCAGCCTCCGAACCCGTATCGAGACCATCGCCGCTAAGTCCGGACAGTCGCCTGCGGCCGTGATTGCCGATGCGCTTGAGAACGGGCATTCGCTTGATTGGCAGGAGCAGTTTGTCGATCACGTTTTGGCAGGGATCGCGGACGCCGATAGAGGCAACTTCGCTTCGGCTGAAGACATTGATCGGGTGCTGAACCGCTATCGTCCATCCTGATGAAGGTTGTCTGGACCGAGCGTGCGCTCACAGATCTCGACCACATTCAGCAGCATATCGCACTCGACAGCCCGGCAGCAGCATTTCGAGTAGCTCAGTCCATCTACAATCGCACCAAGACGGTTGTTGAAGAACAGCCTTACGCCGGCCGTGCGGGCCGCGTTGAAGAAACGCGCGAACTCGTGCTTTCGAATACGTCATACGTTGTGGTCTACCGGGTTCGTTCGGATATCGAGATCATCGCCGTTCTGCACAGCTCTCGAGACTGGCCCAAGAGCTTTTCATGACCACGCCGCGCACCTCCTCTCCCATCTCCCCCGGTCTTTCCTGGTACGAAGCGACACTCGGCGAGCGCCCCACTTACCCATCTCTCGATGGTGACCGTCAGGCTGATGTCGTCATCGTCGGCGGCGGGTTTACTGGCTTATCGGCTGCGGCGCATCTGGCGAAAGCCGGCACCAACGTCGTGCTGATCGAGGCGCATCGGTTGGGGGATGGCGCCTCGGGGCGCAATGGCGGGCAGTTGGGCACCGGGCAACGCGCTTGGGCGGAGGAGCTGGAGGCCGAGATCGGCTTCGCCCGTGCCAAGGCTCTGTTCGACCTCGCGANNTCGAAGGCGCATCTGCTGGATTTTGCAGCGACCAACGGCATCGACATCGATTACCGGCCGGGTCAGCTCTCGGTGGCGCACAAGCCGCGCTATGTCGATGTCTACCGGAAGCACGTCGACATCATGGGCGAGCGCTTCGATTATCCGCATCTGACCTTCATGGATCAGGCGGAAACGGCGCGCCGCCTTGGCAGCAAATCCTACTACGGCGGCGCGCGTGATACCGGCACCGGCCACATCAATCCGCTGAAGCTGGTGGTGGGCACTGCGCGTGTGGCTGCGGAGGCCGGCGCGCATCTGTTCGAGAACACCAAGGCGACCAGCATTTCCAGCGAGAACGGCAAGGTCATCGTCAGAACGCCGCGCGGCACGATCACGGCTGCCAAGGGGCTGCTCGGTGTCAACGCCTATGGCGGCGATCTCGAGCGTAAGAGTGCGGCGCATGTCATGCCGATCGGCTCCTTCATCGGCGCGACGCCACCTCTGGGCGATGATAGTCCGGTTCTTCCCGGCGGCGAGTCCGTCGACGATTCCCGCTTCGTGGTGCGCTATTTCCGCCGCTCCGTTGATGGCCGATTGCTGTTTGGTGGCCGTGAGATCTACGGCGTCGGAGATCCGTCGGACATCGGATCGGGGATCCGGCGGCAGATCGCCGAGCTTTATCCGGCCTTGAGCGATATCGAGATCACCCATGCCTGGGGCGGCTATGTCGGCATCACCATGCCGCGCAAGCCCTTCGTGCGGGAAGTCATGCCCAACGTCATCTATTCCGGTGGTTATTCCGGTCATGGCGTGATGCTGTCGAACTTCATGGGCAAGCTTTATGCCGAGATGGTCGCCGGCAATCGCGACCGGCTGAAGCTGATGGCCGATCTCAAGATCCCGGCCTTCCCGGGCGGACGAAGGTTTAGAGCGCCACTGCTGTTTCTGGCGCTGAATTGGTATGCGCTGCGCGACCGCATCTGATCGGGAACGATTTGGCAGGTTTGAAGCTTATCCGGATGATCCAAATTCGGAGTGTTTCGATGCGAAAACTGATCCTCGCCGCGCTCGGCTATGCCGCCTATCGCTGGCTTTCGGCACCGTCCAGCCAATCTTCCGACCGCCAGGCTGAACGCAATCCATCCCCAGACAACCGGTCCGACGCCAGCCTGTCTGCGCGCGAGCGCAGGAGAGAGAAACGGCAGCGTGCGCGCGACGAAGAGAATGACGACTCCGCTTCATCTTCATCCGCGAACCGACCGGCTCGTGCCTTTAACAGCAACCAGACGCCAGAAGACCAAGGGGAGACCGGCGAAGTGACCTATCGTATTGTCGAGCATGACGAAGGCTGGGCCTACAAGGTCGGCGACGTGTTTTCGGAAACCTTCCCAACCCATGACGCCGCGAAGGAAGCGGCCGAAGCCGCAGCGCGCGCCCAGGAACAGGCAGGTGAGCCCGAGCCGATCGAATATCAGGATGAAGACGGCAAGTGGCGCCAGGAAGAATCCGACGGCCGCGACCGCCCGCATACGGATGTCGAGGACGGCGAACCCCGCAAGGGTTGAAGACCTTTCCGCCTGAAACGAAAGGCTGAGGTTCGCGCCTCAGCCTTTTTTCATGCCACCGCCGCTTAGCCGTGGTTGAATACGATAGTCTTGGTTGCTGACATGTCGTAAAGCGCCTCGAAGCCCTTTTCGCGACCATGACCGGACTTCTTGAAGCCGCCAAACGGCAGCTCGATGCCGCCACCGGCGCCATAACCGTTGACAAAGACTTGACCAGCGCGAACCTTCTTGGCGACACGATGCTGGCGTGCGCCGTCCTTGGTCCAGACCCCAGCGACAAGGCCGTAATCCGTGCTGTTGGCAAGGCGAACGGCTTCTTCCTCGCCCTCGAAGGCAAACAGCGAGAGTACCGGGCCAAAGACTTCCTGCTGCGCGATGTTGGCCTGGGGATCGACCGAGCCGAACAGAGCCGGCGCGACATAGAAGCCGCCTTCGGGCGCTGAAGCGTCCACGCTGCCGCGCGCAAGAACGGAAACGCCCGCTTCTTCCGCCGCTGCGATGAAGGCCTTCACCTGGCCCTGCTGCTTCTTGTTGACCATCGGCCCGAGATCGCCATCCGCATCATGCGGTGCAGCCACAAGCTTGCTGAAGCGGGCGGCGAGTTCGGAGGCGACGGCTTCGTAGATCGGCTTTTCGATCAGCACGCGGCTGCCGGCCGAGCAGGTCTGGCCGCCATTCTGGATGATGGCGTTGACGAGAACCGGCAGCGCCTTTTCGATATCGGCATCGGCAAACACGATCTGGGGCGACTTGCCGCCAAGCTCCATCGTGACGCCGCGATTGTTGATCGCCGCCGCTTGCTGGATCGCGGTGCCGGTCATGGTGGAGCCGGTGAAGGTGACGTAGTCGATCTCGGGATGTGCAGAAAGAGCAGCACCCGCATCGCGGCCATAGCCGGTCACTACGTTGAACACGCCTTCGGGAAAGCCCGCCTCCAGCGCCAGTTCGGCAATGCGGATCGTGGTCAGCGACGCGTCTTCAGCCGGCTTCACTACCAGCGTGTTGCCCATGGCAAAGGCTGCACCGGCTACGCGCGCCAGGATCTGCATCGGGTAGTTCCAGGGGATGATGCCTGCCACCACGCCATGCGGCTCGCGCAGTGTCAGCGCCGTATAGCCATCGAGGAAGGGAATCGTGTCGCCGTGGATCTTGTCGGCCGCGCCGCCGTAGAATTCATAATAGCGCATCGTCGAAGTGACATCGGCCTTCCCCTGCCGGATCGGCTTGCCGGTGTCGCGCGACTCAAGCGCGGCCAGTTCGTCACCATTCTTCTCGATCAGCAGGCCGAGCCTGGTCAGCAGACGGCTGCGCTCGAAAGCGGGCATGCGGCTCCACGGGCCGTTCTCGAAGGCTTCCCGCGAGGACTTCACGGCGCGGTCGACATCGGCAGCACCGGCCGCCGGGATCGACGCGAAGACCTTACCGTCCGACGGCGACACCACATCGATGCGCTCGCCGCTCAAGGCGTCGGCCGGCTGACCGTTGATCAGTTGCATGAAAGCGCGGCCTTCCGCGACCGTGCGTGAAAGATGCTGACCCATGGCTCGCCTCCTTGATTGGTGGTGATGTGGTGCAACAAAAGCCGCCGCATGTCACCCGCAACTTGACCGTCATCTGCAGGTCAGATCTGCGGAATAAGAGGACCAGACGGGTTGGCGGTGCCGTCGGCGACCCCTATGTTGCGGTGCAAAGCCAAACGCTAGTATTTTTTAATCGATTAGATTAAGCCTCTTGCCGTTGTTGGAAAACCTGCTCATGACCAGCCAGATTATCCCGGTTGAACCCTTCGATTTCATCATCTTCGGCGCCACCGGCGACCTTGCCGAGCGCAAGCTGCTGCCGGCGCTGTTTCAGCGCCAGGTAGCCGGCCAATTCCTCGATCCGAGCCGCATCATTGGTTCCTCGCGCACCAAGATGACCGATGAGGAATACCGGGCTTACGCGCAGACGGCGCTGAAAGAGCATGTGTCGGCCAACGAGCTGACCGATGAAGCCCTCCAGACCTTTCTTGGTCGCCTGTCTTATGTCGCTGCGGACGCCACAACCGGTGAGGGCTTCGACCAGCTGAAGACGGTGATCGGCAACAACGACGTCATCCGCGTCTTTTATCTCGCCGTTGCGCCGGCTTTGTTCGGCGAAATCGCCAAGCAGGTGGCCGCACACGACTTGATCACCGAACAAGCGCGCATCGTGATCGAAAAGCCGATCGGGCGCGATCTGGAATCGGCCAAGCTGCTGAACGATACGATCGGCAGTTTCTTCAAGGAAAGCCAGATTTTCCGCATCGACCACTATCTCGGCAAGGAGACGGTGCAGAACCTGCTGGCGCTACGCTTCGCCAACGCGCTCTACGAGCCGCTGTGGAACAATGCGCATATCGACCACGTGCAGATCACTGTGGCCGAGTCGGTCGGGCTGGAAGGCCGGGCGGGCTATTACGACAAGGCGGGCGCGCTGCGCGACATGGTGCAGAACCATATGCTGCAGCTGCTTTGCCTCGTTGCCATCGAAGCGCCGCCCTCCATCGATGCGGACTCCTTGCGCGACGAGAAGCTGAAAGTGCTGCGCTCGCTTCAGCGCATCAACGGACACACCGCCGGCAAGCTGACAGTTCGCGGCCAGTATCGCGCGGGCGCTTCCGCCGGCGGTCCGGTGAAGGGCTATCTGGAAGAACTCGGCAACGGCGAAAGCACGACCGAAACCTTCGTCGCCATCAAGGCCGAGATTGCCAACTGGCGCTGGGCAGGCGTGCCGTTCTACCTTCGCACCGGCAAGCGGCTGGCGGCGCGGGTGTCGGAGATCGTCATCGAGTTCAAGCCGATCCCGTATTCGATCTTCGGCGAAAGCGCCGGCCAGGTCGTGGCCAACAAGCTCGTCATCCGCTTGCAGCCCGACGAAGGCGTGAAGCAGTGGCTGATGATCAAGGATCCAGGCCCGGGCGGCATGCGCTTGAAGCATGTGCCGCTCGATATGAGCTTCGCGGAAGCCTTCAACGTGCGCAATCCCGATGCTTATGAGCGGCTGATCATGGATGTGGTGCGCGGCAACCAGACGCTGTTCATGCGCCGTGACGAGGTCGAGGCGGCGTGGAACTGGATCGACCCGATCCTGCATTCCTGGAACGACAACACACAGGAAGTGCAGGGTTACACCTCCGGCACCTGGGGCCCCTCCTCGGCAATCGCCCTGATCGAGCGCGACGGCCGTACCTGGCACGAAAGCGTCTGACCATGATTGCCGATCCGCGCTGGCACCGTTTTCAAACGCCCGAACAGCTCGCGGATCGGTTCGCTAGGGATGTGGCCGATTTCCTGAAGGTGGCGATCAGCCAGCGCGGCCAGGCGTTGCTTGCCGTGTCGGGCGGCACCACGCCGGCGGCGTTCTTCCGCGCGTTGTCGACCCACGATCTTCCCTGGACGGATGTCACGGTCGTGCCGGTGGATGAGCGGTTCGTGCCGACCACTTCAGAGCGGTCCAACGAAAAGCTGATCCGTGGGAATCTGCTGGTGAACAAGGCTGCGGCAGCGCGCTTTACGCCGCTTTATCATGATGTGACGGATGTTGGTGAGGCAGCAAAGCTGGCGGATCGCGCAGTGGCCGAATTGCCGCTGCCCTTCGACGTGGTGGTGCTGGGCATGGGGGGCGATGGTCATACGGCATCCTTCTTCCCGGACTCGCCCGAGCTTGGCGACGCCATCGACCCGGCGGCCAGTCACCATGTTCTCCCTGTGACTGCGCCGAGTGCGGACGAGCCGCGTTTGACGCTGACTATGCCGGTGCTCCTTTCGGCGGGGCTGATCGCACTCCATATCGAGGGGGCAGAGAAACATAGCCTGCTCGAAACCGTTCTGGCCGGGCCACATCCACGCGAGAAGCCGATTGGCGCCGTGCTTCTCCATGCGGCCAAGCCGCTCGACATTTATTGGGCGCCCAAGAAAGGCGAATAGCCATGACTGTCCGCAGTGACGTCGCAGCCATTACCGACCGCATCCGCGAACGTTCCAAGCCGACCCGCGAGCCCTATCTCGACCGCCTCGAAGCGGCTCCCGCGCGCGGTGTGCATCGCTCGGTTTTGT
>DCDI01000007.1:11499-12487 GCA_002316345.1 Phyllobacteriaceae bacterium UBA1059
CGGATTTGCAGCCTGCGCGCCCAACACCAAGGCCGCCTTGTCCGGCGATACCGTGCCGAACCTCGGCATCATTACCGCTTACAACGACATGCTTTCGGCGCATGCGCCCTACGAGACCTATCCGCAGCTGATCCGCAAGGCAGCGACCGAGGTCGGCGGCGTGGCGCAGGTGGCGGGTGGCGTGCCGGCGATGTGCGACGGCGTCACGCAAGGGCAGCCCGGCATGGAGCTGTCGCTGTTTTCGCGCGACGTGATTGCGATGGCGGCCGGCATCGGCCTGTCGCACAACATGTTCGACGCCGCCGTTTATCTCGGGATCTGCGACAAGATCGTGCCCGGTCTGATGATCGCCGCCATGACCTTCGGCCATCTGCCGGCCGTGTTCGTGCCCGCTGGTCCGATGCCGTCGGGCCTGCCCAATGACGAGAAGGCGAAGATCCGCCAGCTTTATGCCGAGGGCAAGGTCGGCCGCGCGGAGCTGCTGGAAGCGGAATCTAAGTCCTACCATAGCCCGGGCACCTGCACCTTCTATGGCACCGCGAACTCCAACCAGATGATGATGGAGATCATGGGCCTGCATATTCCAGGCTCCTCCTTCATCAATCCCGGCACGCCCNNGTCTGCGCTGGCGATCACCGCGCTCGGTAACGATTTCACGCCGGCCGGCAAGATGATCGACGAGCGCTCGATCGTAAACGCGATCGTCGGCCTGCATGCGACCGGCGGCTCCACCAACCACACGATCCACCTGCTTGCCATGGCGGCGGCGGCTGGCATCAAGCTGACCTGGCAGGACATTTCCGACCTGTCGGATACGGTGCCGCTGCTGGCGCGCGTTTATCCGAACGGTTTGGCCGACATCAACCACTTCCACGCGGCGGGTGGCATGGGCTTCCTTATCCGCGAACTGCTCGATGCCGGCTATCTGCATGAGGATGTGCGCACGGTCTGGGGCGACGGTTTGCGCTCCTACACGATCGAGCCGAAA
>DCDI01000007.1:12500-29389 GCA_002316345.1 Phyllobacteriaceae bacterium UBA1059
TCAATGCCGATGGCACCGTGTCGCGCGAGCCGGCACCGGCAGTCAGCGGCGACGAGAAGGTGCTGACCACCGCGCCGAAACCGTTCCAGGCAACTGGCGGGCTCAAGGTTCTGACTGGCAATTTCGGTCATGCCATCATCAAGACTTCGGCCGTGAAGCCGGAAAAGCGCATCGTGGAAGCACCGGCAATCGTGTTCGACAGCCAGGAAGGTCTCAACCAGGCATTCAAGAACGGCGAGCTTGATCGGGACTTCGTGGCCGTCGTGCGCTTCCAGGGTCCGAAAGCCAACGGCATGCCGGAATTGCACCGGCTGACCACAGTGCTCGGCGTGCTGCAGGATCGCGGCCGTCATGTCGCGCTGGTCACCGACGGGCGCATGTCGGGCGCATCCGGCAAAGTGCCGGCGGCGATCCACGTGACGCCGGAAGCGCTCGATGGCGGCGCGATCGGCCGCATCCAGAACGGCGACATCGTCCGTCTCGACGGCGAAGCCGGAACGCTGGAAGTGCTGGTGACAGTCGAGGAATTGGCTGCGCGGCCGATCGTGGTGCCGGATCTCAGCGCCAACAGTTTCGGCATGGGCCGTGAACTGTTCGCAGGCTTCCGCCAGCTCGCTTTGCGAGCCGACGAAGGGGCTTCGAGCTTCGGCGTCGCCGCCTGAAAAACCTAGTCGCGCAGCTCGATGCTGCGCTTCTTGGCGGCGTCGACGGCTTCCACCAGCAGCGCCTTCAACCGGTTACCACCCATCAGCACGTCAAGTGCGGCTGCCGTGGTGCCCTTCGGGCTGGTGACGTTCTCGCGCAGCTTGCCCGGCTCTTCCTCGCTGTCGGCGGCCAGTGCGCCTGCACCGTAGACCGTCTGCATGGCGAGCAGCTTGGCGACGTCGGACGGCAGGCCTGCGTTTTCAGCGGCGGCGGTCAGCGCTTCGATGAAGTGGAAGATATAGGCCGGGCCAGACCCCGAAACGGCCGTCACCGCGTCCATCAGATCTTCGTTGTCGATCGTCGCGACCGCGCCATTTGCCGAAAGCAGATCGCGCACGAAGCTGTCCTGCTCGTCCGAAACATGGGCGTTGGAAAACAGCACCAGCATGCCCTTGCCGATCGCCGCAGGCGTGTTCGGCATGCAGCGGATCACCGCCGCTTGTGACCCAAGCAGGTCTTCAAACACCGCGATCGGCGTGCCGGCGGCGATGCTGAGAGCGGCTGCACCCGCTTCCACAAAGTGCTTATAGGCCGGCACCACGTCTTTCATGACCTGCGGCTTTACCGCGAAGATCACCAGCTTGGGCTGACAATCCCCGGGGATCTCGGCTGCGTCGGCATGAACGGACACACCCAGCGCCTGGGCACGTGTCCGAAGGCTTTCGTTGGGTTCGACCACTGCGACGCGTGCGGCCGGGATGCGGCCGGCCTTCACCCAGCCAGCCAGCATCGCGTGGCCCATATTGCCGCAACCGGCGAGGATGAGGTCGATCGACATCGCAAGAACTCCCATTGTTTCAGCGGCAATAACCGCCGCGCAGCTTCGTGTCACGCCTTCACGGGAAACCGCGCCGTCATCCGCAGGCCAAGGACGCCAAACACGAACAGCAGCCAGACCGGATCGGCGCGGCGGAAGAAGAAGCTTTCCAGGAAGGCGTTGAGGCAGGTGAACAAAACGATCATCATGAAGAGGTCGGCCAGCAGCACGTTCTCCCGCTTCAACGGCGTGCGGACAAAATCGCGCGCCGGCGCCAGCACGAAGGCGATGATCGCAATCAGCATCCCGGGCACCCCGATCGACAGCGCGACATCGATGTAACCGTTATGGCCGTGCACGATCGAGCTGAGGTCCCAGGCGCGATCGAAGGGCTGAAGCTGGTCGGACACGATGCGCGTCGTCCAGAAACTTTCCAGGCCATAACCGCTCCAAGGACGCGCTGCGATCATCTGGCCGGCGAACTCCCAGATCGTGGTGCGGCCGGTATAGGTCAGATCGGGGAAGAGATGCTGCATCAGCACCTTCACCGGCTCGATGAAGACCATGCCCAGCGTCAGGAGCGCTGCGGCCACAACCGATCCCACAAGGATCGCCGGCGTCAGCCCGCGCAGGCCGAACAGGGTCGGCCCTGCAACACACAGGATTGCCACGGGCGCCAAGCCCGTCGTGGTCTTGGAATCTGTCTTGAACAGGAAGAAGAAGGCCGCAACGAACAGGATCGCTCCAGCTGCCTGCCAGCCGCGCCGGAAAAGGTAGATGCCTGCGAAGCTCAGGCAGGCCATCACCGGGCCGGCGATGTTCTTGTGCGCATAGAGGCCACGCCACGAGCCGGCATTCTGCGGCTCGAAATTGTCCACGGGCGTGACCGCGATATCCGGATAGATCACCAGACCGACATAGCAGTAAGCGACGACGCCGAGGCTGACCCAGGCCAGAACCTGGGAGAACGCATCGGCCCCGCGCGGCAGGGTCAGTACGGCCGCTATGCCGAGAATGCCTACGATCGTAAACAACACGGCGCGCAGCGCTTGCCCGGGATCGAGCGCGTTGGACACCGAGACAAACAGCAGGACTATGAGGATTAGCCACCAGGGGCTGAGCAGCGCTGAAGCGACGCGGCGATCCACAAAGCAGAACAGGCCAAACAGCGCGCCGATCGCCACGCAGCCATAGCCGACCTGATTGACGAAATCGCCGCCGACTTCCGCCTGGCCGGCAGGCGTAAACGGCCGGAACGACACCAGCAGCGCGGCAAAGATCGCCATGGCCAGAAGCATGGCGACCCGATGCGGGGGGAAGGCGTGGATGATCTCGTCGCGAATCGTCGCGAAACTGCGATCAGTTCTTTTCAGGCTGGCGATACTGCTCATTCTGATAGCCAAAGTGAGCCAAGATCCGGCCCAGAGCAATGTAAAGCCTGTATTGGCCGGTTATGGTGGATCCTTTCGCCACGTCCCGTGCGGCCCGAAACGGAGCGGAGCCCAGCAATGCTGCGCTTTTCATGAAGGTTCTGATGCCACCGAACGGCTCTTCGGCGCGCTGGCGCTTTTCGACCAGGGTCGAGATCACGCCGTTGCGCAAAGAGCGGGCGCGGATCCAGTCGGCCTGTAAACGACGCTCGGGCACGGTTTCATAAACGCAGGCTTCCTCGCACCAGGCGAGCTTCAAGCCCATGGCGGTGCAGCGGCTCACCAGATCAATATCGCCGCCGCCAAGAAAGTTGAAGCGCGGATCGAAGAAAGGCTGATCGAGCACCTGCAGCACCTGCTTGCCGATCAACAGGTTGCCCGAGGAATAAAGCACCGGCACCGGGCCGCTTTTGTGATGCGCCGGCTTGAACACCGGATGGTGTTCGAAGCGGTTCTTGCCGGGATTGGCGAAAACCGGGCGCTGCGGACCACCGACGAGATCGGCACTATAGCGATCGGCCGCCGCAATCATGCGCTCGATCCAATGGACATCGGCGACTTCATCATCGTCGATGATCAGAACATGGCGGAAGTCGGGGTAATGCTGAAGCGCGCTCTGGAGGCCGGCATTATAGGCTGAGCAATTGCCGCGCTCATGCGCGATCACAACCATGCCCTGCATTTCACCACCCTCAAACAAGGGGGCGGCAACGGCGGCCCCTTCGCGGTCTTCCGCTTCGTTTTCCATGACGATCACGGCAAAGCGGCGCACGGTTTGCTGGGCTTGCAGAGAGTGCAGCGTTTTCAGGATATGGTCGGGCCGGCAATAGGTCGGACAGATCACGACGGCTTCGATGCCGGCAACGGGATGGGGCGAGCGCGCGACGAGCGAGATGCCAGGCAGGATTTCGGATTCGTTCATGAAGCCAACTCCTTCCCGCCACCCGGCAGGCGCCCTTTTACGGTCGAACCCGCGGCGGCAAAATCCTCCTTGGCTGCATGCCCGACTTGCCTTGAGGAACCGTTAAAGAGTTGGCCACGTAAATCTGGCAAAGAAGAGAACTGGGGGCTTGGCAAGCTTCTTGCAGCGATGGTTTAAGCAAGCATTCACTGCCCCAAAATAGGACGGTGGAAACAGGACGAGTGGAATGCATCTGGCCTTCGTGACGTCTCTCGTTCCCGATGGAACATTGACCACCGGCTACGAGATCGCGAATGCCGCGATTATCGGTGGCCTGCGTCGCGCGGGCGTCCAAGTCAGCGTGGTGGGTTTTACCTGGCCGGGCAAACAGCCGATCGATCCTGAGAATACTGTGGTTCTCGGTTCTGTTGACGTGCAGACGCATACCGCATCCGCCGGCCAACGCCTGCTTTGGCTTGGCCGCGCCCTGGCGGAAGGGCAGACCTTTTCTTCCGTGAAGCTGCGGCACACCGGCGAAGCGCGTATACGGCAGGCGCTCCAAACGCTGGAACCCTTCGATGGCTATGTGCTGAACGGCGTGACGCTGGCCGGCGCCTATCCTGACCTGTTTCGAAACAAGCCATCGATCTTCGTGGCGCATAATGTCGAGCATCAATCCGCGGCGGAGAATGCGGCCGCGGCTCGCTCCCTCGTCGAGCGACTGCTTTATACGCGTGAAGCTCGCCTGCTGAAGCAACTTGAAGCCAAGCTCTGCAAACAGGCCGACTTTGTTTTCACGCTGGCGGAAGAAGACCGCGTACCGCTGGGCATAGCCGATGACCGCCGTTCCGCCACCCTGCCGCTGACGACACGTGCAACAACCCCCGCGCCGCTGTTTTCGCGCCAGCCCGCCTATGATCTGGCTTTGATCGGCACCTGGACATGGCAGCCGAACCGGATCGGCCTGGACTGGTTCCTCGAACAGGTCGTGCCGCAACTGCCTGACCATATGCAGATTAAGATTGCGGGCCGAGCGCCCGCAGGCCTGCGCTCGGATCATCCGGGTGTGGAGTTCGTGGGCAGGGTCGAGGACGCAACGGCTTTCGTGCGCGGCGCCAAGGTGATCCCGCTGATCAGCCAGGCGGGCAGCGGCGTGCAGCTGAAGACGATCGAGACCTTCGAGTTGGGCATGCCTGCGGTGGCGACCCGCTCCTCGCTGCGCGGCATCACGGATCTGCCTGAAAACTGCACGGTCGCGGATGATCCCGCAGGTTTCGCGCTGGCTCTTACCCACGCGACCCGGTTGCGACTGCCCGCTGGCGATGGGCGCGCCTTTCATGCTGCCCAGATCAAGGCGATGGACCGGCAGATCAGCCGGGGCCTGGCTGCTTTGCCCAAGTCCATGCAGAGGCATGCGGCGTGACGGTGCATTCCCTTCCCGCCGTTCCAGCCATGCCGACGCGCGATATTCTCGGCACTGCCGTCGCGGCGCTTGGATGGCAGGAAGCGATTGACCTGCTCAATGAGGCCGTGGGCCAGAAGCGCTTCACGCGCATCGGCTTCATGAATGCGCATAATGCCAATCTGACCGTCCACCATCCGCGCTACGCGAAGGTCCTCAAGGACTTCATCGTTTTGCCGGACGGGATTGGCGTCGATATCGCCTCATCCATGCTCTACGGTTCTGCTTTCCCTGCCAATCTCAATGGCACGGACTTCGTGCCGGAATGGCTCGCCACCACCAAGACGCCGCTGACCGTTGCCCTGTTGGGTGCAAAGCGCAACAGCGTCGAACGCGCCCGATCCTATTTCGAGCAGCGTGCGCCCCAGCATCGTTTCGTGCTCATCCATGACGGCTTTTTCGATGAGGAGCGGGAAAAGGGCATCCTGATCGAACTTCTCGCGCTCAAGCCGGACGTGCTGATCGTCGCGATGGGTGTGCCGCGCCAAGAGCTTTGGATCGCCGACCACATCACGCCGGAGCATTGCATCCTGCCAATCGGGGTGGGCGCCCTGTTTGATCTCCTCAGTGGAACGGTGCCGCGTGCGCCGCCGGCAATCCGCAACCTGCGCATGGAATGGGTGTACCGATTGGCAGTGGAACCGCGCCGCCTGTTTCGCCGCTATGTTCTGGGCGTCCCTGCTTTCCTTTGGCGCGTGATGCGGCAACGCC
This sequence comes from Phyllobacteriaceae bacterium UBA1059, assembly GCA_002316345.1. Classification (GTDB taxonomy): domain Bacteria; phylum Pseudomonadota; class Alphaproteobacteria; order Rhizobiales; family Rhizobiaceae; genus Tianweitania. Next base: position 18,467 of record DCDI01000007.1, read on the forward strand.
GGCCGCTTGGTGGTCGCGCTTGATCAGCCCGCCCCGCATCGTGGACGATGCAGCGTCTGCTCACAGCGCTGCGATCGTGACGGCGAGCTACGGGCCGGATTTCGAAAGATGCCGTCTTCTTTGCGAGACGATCGATGCCCATGTCACGGGTATGGCGCATCATTACATTCTGGTTGCGCATCATGACGTCCAGCTGTTCCGGCAGTTGGAAGGTCCGCGTCGTAGCGTCGTTGACGAGCGCGATCTCCTGCCCTCCTGGCTGCATGCGCTGCCCGACCCCACCAGCCTCTTCACCCGGCGCATCTGGCTGAGCACCCGCACCATGCCTCTGCGGGGATGGCATGTGCAGCAGCTCCGCCGCATCGCCCTGCACGCCAAGATCGATGAAGACGCGCTGATCTATGTGGATTCCGATGTCGCTTTCATCAAAGCGTTCGATTGCCGGACGATGTGGCAGGACGACAAGCTCCAGCTGTTTCGCCGCGAAAACGGTCTGGCTCAAAACACGCGCAAAGAGCATTTCCGCTGGTCATCCAACGCTGCCCTGGCGCTTGGCATCGAGCCGCCCACCCCATCGCCGCATGATTACATCGTCACGCTGATTGCCTGGCGCAGGCAGAGTATCCAGGCAATGTGCGAGCGGATCGAAGCGGTGCATGGCCGCCATTGGGTCGAGGTGCTGGGCTCGCAGCGGCAATTCTCGGAATGCACGATCTATGGCCGCTATGTCGACGAAATCGAGGGCCTCGATCACCATTACCACAGCGACCGAGAGCTTTGCCGCGTGTACTGGTCCGGTCCGGAACTCTCGGCGGGTGGCTTGCAGGCCTTTGTGAGCGGCATGGCTGCGCATCAGGTGGCGATCGGCATCCAGTCCTTCACCGGCACCGACATCAACCAGATCCGCGCGACGCTGTAGCTGACCTAGATGACCTTGGCCGGCCGGCGCAGCGCAGTGTAGGTGAGGGCCGCCGAGAGACCGTAAAGCAGCGCGAAACCACCGTTCAGCCACAGCGTAAGCGCTGCGGGATCGGCTGCCTCGGCGATCAGCACCGTCAGGATTGCGAGCTTTGCACCAGTAAGGATCAGCAGGTTGATCGCCCGACGCAGGGTCTGACCGCGCGCGAACAGCAGTTCCGCATGGTATTCCGTGAGGTTGCGGAAACCGGGAATGGCGAGCGCCAGCATCACGAGCCCTGCCGCCGCTGCAACATTGCGGCCGAGCGCATTGGGTGCGAAGGCGAGGATGATGGCTAGGGCGAGCAAAGCCGCCGTCGAAATCAGGAAGACGCCCGCCTCCAAGCCTATCCGAACGCGCCATTGCTTCATCATATCCGGCAGCCGCATCAGTCGCTGAACCAGCATCATCGTGAAGGTTCGGATCGGTATGGCGGTCAAACCCACGAGCCGCATCAGGATGGCATAGATGCCGGCGAGTTCGGCGCCGCCCAGCGACAGGACCAGCAGCTTGTCGAACTCCATTTGCAGATAGAACAACAGCTCGGCACCGGCGACATAGAGCGCATCCGGCAGACGCTTCCAGTAAAAGCGCGGCCGGATTTGCAGACGCATGGATGGCGTAAAGACCAGGATGGCGATCAGCAGCGAGGCGGCGTTGGCGGCAAGATAGAAGTGCGCCCAATCCGCCAATCCGAGCCCCTGACGCACCGCAACGAGTGCGAAAAGGCTGGACGCCGCCGCACGCAGCACCGTCCCAAGGATTACCAGAAGCGCGGCGCGACCAAAGCGGTTCATGCCGTTGTTGACGATCACGATCGTTTCCGTCGGCCGCCACAACAGCGCTTCGGCAATTACGATCTCGGCAAAGATCAGTGCGTTCAGATCGCCGGCAAAGAACAGCGCGAAAACGGCGGCACTGCCCAGGGCCAGCACCGGCAAGGATAGCGCGCCCATCATCAGGAAGCCGCCGGCAAAGATACCGATCAAGCGCGGGCGCACCGTTGCCACGCGGTAGAGCGGCGCGGTAAATCCGAANNGCCACAAAATAGATCAGCGAGAATATCAGGCGACCGGCCGAGCCGCTGATGGCTGAAAGGTAATCTCGCGCCAGCGCACGCTTCGCCCACAAGCGCCCGAAGGCACCTGCAACCGGCTGTTGTGCAACTTCGAGCGGCATATTGATCATGAGCTTGGCTCTAGCAGGCGCTGCTTAACGGCGGGTTCGACCNNGACAAACCGAGGGCTGCGCTCTCTATCAACGGCAAGGCGAAGCACCGCCCAAGGATGCCCCAAATGCTCAATGTTGCGCCAACCGGCCTTGCCCGCGATCTTATCAAGCGCGCCGAAGAAGGCCGGCCCGTGCGCATCGGGCTGATCGGCTGCGGCGAGATGGGCACCGACATCATCACGCAGGTCGCGCTGATGAAGGGCATCGAGGTTGCGGTCGTGGTCGATCGCAGTGGTACGCGTGCCTGGGACGCCGTACGGATCGCCGAGCTTAGCCCCGACAGCGCCGAAGAAGCTGCCGATACGGCAGCCGTCACGCGCGCAATCGAAGCCGGCAAGATGGCGATTGTCAGGGATGCCGAACTGGCTTTGTCCTGCGCGCTTGTCGATGTCGTGGTGGACGCCACCGGCAAGCCGACAGCCGGTGCTGATCTCGGCATGCGTGCCATGGAACACGGCAAGCACCTCGTGATGATGAATGTCGAAGCAGACGTCACCATCGGCGCTTATCTGCGCCAGACGGCTGACCGTCTCGGTGTCATCTATTCCGTGGGTGCCGGCGACGAGCCCTCTTCCTGCATGGAACTCATCGAGCTGGTTTCGGCGCTGGGCTATACGGTGGTTGCGGCCGGCAAGGGCAAGAACAATCCGCTCAACCACGATGCCGTGCCGGACGATTACCGCGCCGAGGCGGAGCGCCGGAACATGAACCCGCGCATGCTGGTGGAGTTCGTCGACGGCTCAAAGACCATGGTCGAAATGTGCGCCATCGCCAATGCAACTGGCCTTGTGCCGGACAAAGCCGGCATGCATGGACCCGCCGCCACGCTGGAAGAGCTGCCCAAGGTACTCTGCCCGGTGGAAGATGGCGGCGTCCTGTCGAAGAAGGGCGTGGTGGACTTCTCGATCGGCAAGGGCGTGGCGCCCGGCGTCTTCGTGATCGCCGAAATGGCGCATCCACGCCTCAGCGAGCGCATGGAAGACCTCAAGCTCGGCGAAGGCCCCTATTTCACCTTCTACCGTCCCTTCCATCTCACCAGCCTGGAAGTGCCCCTGACTTGCGCCCGCGTCGTGCTTTACGGAAAACCCGACATGGTGCCGCTCGACCGCCCCGTAGCCGAAGTCTGCGCCGTCGCCAAGCGCGACTTGGCAGCAGGCGAGCGCTTCGACGCGATCGGCGAATACACCTACCGCTCCTGGATCATGACCGCGCAAGACGCCCGCGACGCCCGAGCTGTGCCCTGCGGGTTGCTGGAAGGCGGCACGGTAACGGCGCCGATCAAGAAGGGCGAGTTGATCACCTACGCCAACGCTAATCCCGATCGCTCCACGCGGCTGTTCGAGCTGAGGCAGAAGCAGGACGAGATGGTGTTTGGGAGTTCGGTAGCGGGTTAGCTCCCAGCCACCTTCTTCGGCCGTCCACCCTTAGCACCGTTAGCGCGAGCAGCTGCAGCCTTGGCAGACGAGGTTTGCCGGCCTGCATGCCGTGCCAAGGCACGGTTCATCCAAGTGCGGGTTCCGAAGATGCCAGCAATCAGTGCAGGCACATAAAGATCGACATCAAGTCGGGGCCAATGAAGATTGAGGCCCCCACCTTCGATTTCGACGATCTCCAAGTCGGCTTCATCGGCATCTTGCAGATCTTCCACCAGAGCAGCTGGGAAGGCGTAGCTGCATCCATTGATGAGCTCGATCTCTATGCGCCGCGTCTTCACATTAAAGCGCGCGTGCTCGGCACGAGGCTCCGTTTCGAGGATCTGTCGACCGCGAGCTTCCGCAGCAGCCAAGTCGGCATCAGTCACGCTGTCCATGGATACGCTCCCACTGGTGCAAAAACTCAGTCTGCCGTTGCGCAATCTCGTTCATCAACCGGCGCATGTCCGGCCTGCCGATCCCTATGGAATAAATCAGTTCGGGTTTGCCTTTCGGTCCAAGCAGATTGACCTTGGCCTGACCGGGACCCGTCACGTGGACATGCGCAGGCTCGTGATCCTGCGTGTAGATGACGATGCGAAAGCCAAAGACACGATGGATAACGACCATGCTGCATATTAACCCATCGGATGGGTTCCGCAAGCGTCAATACGTCGTCCGCCGCTCTTCGCTTGGTGGCCGCCCGAACTGCAGGCGGTAGCTTTGGGCGAAGTAGGAGTGGGAGGTGAAGCCGGTGGCGATGGCGACGTCGAGGATGGGCATGTTGGTTTGGCGCAGCAGTTCGCGGGCGCGTTCCAGGCGCAGCCGCATGTAATAGCGGCCGGGCGTCATGTTGAGGTGGCGCAGAAACAGGCGCTCGACCTGGCGCACGGACAGTCCGGCCGCCTTGGCGAGTTGCACGGCTGACAGCGGCTCGTCGAGCTTGTCGGCCATGAGTTCGACGATCTTGCGCAGCTTTTCCGATTTGCCGGTGAGATCGCGTTCGGGGCCGATGCGCTGGCGGTCACCGGCGGAGCGGATGCGCTCGTGCTGGAACTGGTTGGCGACTTCATTCGCGAGGCCTTGGCCGAAGTCGCTGCGCAGGATCTCCAGCATCAGATCGATCGAGGTCGTGCCGCCAGCGCAGCTGTAGCGCTTGCGGTCGATCTCATAGACATTGCCGGTGCATTCGATATCCGGAAAGCGTTCGCGGAACCCGGCACGGTTTTCCCAATGAATGGTGCAGCGGTGACCTTCGAGCTGCCCTGCTTCGGCGAGCAGGAAAGAGCCGGCCGAGAGGGCGCCGAGGGCGCCGCCGCGTCTCCCCCAGGTGCGGAGTGCCGCCAGGATCTTGCTTTTGCCGGGAAACTCGGTGCTGAGCCCCAGGCACACGAACAGGATGTCGGCTGGCGGGATGTCGGCTACGCTGTAGTCGATCTTCAGCGGCAGGCCGTTGGAGGCCATGACCGCTTCGCCATCGGCGGAAATGGTGGTCCAGCTGTAGAAGTCGTGGCCCAGCATCCGGTTGGCCGAACGCACCGTGTCGATGGCGGCTGCCAGCGAAAACATCGCGAACTTGTCGACCAGCAAAAAGGCGAAGTGCCGGCCGCCGCCAGCGGGATCAGACATTCCAGTGCACCCTTTGCCGCCGCGCTTATCAGGGCGGCGTAAACATTGGACGTAAGAGCCTTAGAACTGTGGCGATGACTTGCCGGAAGCGCGGTAGGCGGAGGCCAGCGTGTTGGCCATCAGCATGGCGATGGTCATCGGACCGACACCGCCCGGCACGGGCGTGATGGCGCCGGCATTCTCGGAAGCTTCGGCGAAGGCGACATCGCCCACCAGACGCGCCTTCTCGCCTTCTGCCGACACGACGCGGTTGATGCCGACATCGATCACGGTGGCGCCCGGCTTCACCCAGTCGCCCTTAACGATTTCCGGCCGGCCGACGGCAGCCACAAGAATGTCGGCCGTGCGGGCGAGCGCTGCCAGATCCCTCGTGCGGCTGTGGGCGATCGTGACCGTGCAGTTGGCGGCCAACAGCAGGTTGGCCATCGGCTTGCCCACGATGTTGGAGCGGCCAATGACGACGGCAGTCAGGCCGGACAGATCCTTGCCATGAACGCGCTCGACCAGGATCATGCAGCCGGCCGGCGTGCAGGGCACGAAGGCGCTGTCGAGCTCACCGACGCCGATCTTGCCGACATTGGTGAAGTTGAAGCCGTCCACGTCCTTTTCAGCGGCGATCGCCTGGATCACCTTGGCCGAATCGATCTGCGCCGGCAGCGGCAGCTGAACGAGGATGCCGTGGATGGCCGGATCGGCATTGAGCTTTTCCACCAAGCCAAGAAGATCGGCCTCACTCGTTTCCGCGGGCAGCGTGTGCTGCTCGGAATGGAAGCCGCATTCCTTGGCCTTGCGGGACTTCGAATTGACATAGACCTGGCTGGCTGGATCTTCGCCGACGATCACCACGGCCAGACCCGGCTGCGCACCGCCATCCTCAAGAAGGCTAGCCGTTGCTTCCTTCACCTTGGCGACGACCTCTTCGCCAACCAGCTTGCCGTTGATGACTTCAGCCATGTTTCTTCTCCGCCTGCAGACCGCATGTTCGATTTAGCGCATGAGCGGGCGATAGCACTTCCACGGCAACGGCGCGATATGCCGCTTCCGCAATGCTTGGGATTGATGTCTTCGGTTTTAGGACCGCCGACGGCTTTCCTTCAGGTCTTCCACCGCCTCACGAAATTCGCGCAGGCTGTCGCGGATTTCTTCAACGGCCGACCGTTCGAAGCCGGTCGTGGGCCGCACTTTTTGAGACGGATCGAGGCGCTGCGCGGATTGCGCCGCATAGGTCGAGAAAGGCGGAACCGTATCGTGCCATTGCCGGCCGGGCTGCGGTTGTCCCTGCGTTGCCTGCCAAGGGAATTGCGGTGTTTCGCTTTTCGGGGATGACGCGCGAGTGGGATAGGCGTTGCTATCCTGAACCGGAGGAGCCGGTACGCGTGCTGGCTGCGGTGTTGCAGCGGCGACTGGCGATTGACGGCGCTGGCCCGATCGTGTGGTCGCATTCTGACGCAGGCTGTCCCACACGCCACGAAGCAGCGCTAAGCCGATGCCGGCGCCCAGCCCCAGGATCAGCCCGATAAGAACGATCTTCGCGCGGGATAGGCCGCTGGATTGCAGCGGGGCACTCGCCGGCGAAATGATGTTGATGTTGGCGGTGTTGATGTTTTCCTGTTCGCCAGTTTCCCGGCTGCGCAGCAGAAAGGCTTCGTACACGGCCCGCTTGGAGGCAGCATCGCGCTCCAGCTCGCGCAGGGTGACACGCTCGCCGCTGAGATCGCCTTGCCGGGTTTTCAGCGTATCGAGACGGCCGGAAAGATCCTTTTCCAGCTGCTGGGCGCGGCTGAGCTCGACCTGAACCGAACTGTTGATACGCCGCAGTTCCTGCGCAATCTGATCGCGCGCGCTTCCAACCTGAACATTGGCTGCCAAACGCTGAGGGTGTCGCGGTCCGAGCCGCACGGCGAGACGGTCCGCTTCCTGCCGCAAGGCGGCGTATTGCGCCCGCAGCTGCGCCAGCACGTTGGAATTGATCTGTTCCGGCAAGATGCCGCCCACGACGGCATCGACGTTGAGCGTGCCGACCGTCGCCGCGCGCGCTTTCAGTTCGGCGGTTCGGGCACGCGCGGTGGAAAGCTGGTCGTTCAGCTTAAGGATTTCGTCGTCGGTGATGAGCCGGCCTTGCGCATCGACGATGCCGTTCTCGGCCTTGAACGTTTCGACTTTGCGCTCGGCGTCTTCAACCGAGCCGCGCAGTTCGTCGAGCCGGCCGGTCAACTCGCTTGTGGCGCGTCCTGCCGTTTCGGCCTGAAACCTGGCGCTGGTTTCTAGGAAGGCGGATGACATCGTATTGGCAATACGCGCCGCTTTCTCAGGATCCTGCGCTTTCGCCCAGATCGTGACCACAAAGGTGGCGCTGTCGCGGGTCACCTGAACATGCCGCTGCAGGTTCTGGATGGTCATGGTCCGGCGGATCGCAGGGTTCGGCGCACCATTGTCGTCAGGCGCGAGGGCAGCCCTCAGCCTGTTCAGCGGGTTGAGATCAATGCCACGGCTAGCCTGCCCGTTGAATTCGGGATCATCCTGCAGGCCGAGTTGGTCTACGACCTTGTTCAGCACATTGCCGGAGGTCATGATCCGCATCTGGTTCTGGATCAGCGCCAGAGCGGCGTCGGAGGACAGGCCGGATTGGCTGATTTCGCGATCGAGGATCTGGAGATCGCGCGGGTCGATCAGTAGGTCGGTCGCGGCTTCATAAACCTTGGGCGTATTTAGCGCGACCACAATGCCGAGCGCCGTGCCGGCAACGGTGCAGATCAGAATGGTCCAGGGCGAACGCACCACGCGCATCAGCACCGTGCCCGGATCGATCAGCGGGCGCCAGGTATCGGTGTCTGCCACGGGCTCAACGCGTGTAACGGGCGATCGCGGCGGGAGGGCTTCTGGCTGCTCGATTGGAGCGGGTACGGTCGCGGGCCGGGTTCGCACACGGGAGAAGCGCTCGCGCAGGCGCGCGGTAAGGCCACGATCTGCTGGCGAAGGCGCAGATGTTTCGGTAGCCGAAGACGACCGAATGGTGAGGAGCGATGACGCAGCGCGCCTTCCGGGCTTCACGCTCCCGCGAGGGTGGTCATCGGCATCAAACATCGCGCGCGCAGTTCCGGCCCAAGCCCTCATCCCCGTTAAGGCACCTTGAACAAGCTTGGAAAAGAAATGGTTAAAGCACGCAGTCTGAATGGCGGGATCTTGCGTCAAGCGGCTCGCACCCCGGCGTTCCACCCGCTATAGGAACGTGGAAAAACCTGTAGGGACGAAAAATCAATGGCGGTGCTGGTTACGGGCGGAGCGGGCTATATCGGCAGCCACATGGTTTGGGAGTTGCTCGACGACGGCGAGGATGTCGTTGTGCTCGACCGGCTTTCGACCGGCTTCGAATGGGCCGTGGCGCCGGAAGCCAAGTTGGTGCAAGGCGACATTGCCGACCAGGCCTTGCTGGCAAGGCTGATCGACGAGCATTACATCGACGCGCTCATCCATTTCGCGGGTTCGGTGGTGGTGCCGGAATCGGTGGCCGATCCCCTTTCCTACTATGACAACAATACCGTCAAATCGCGTGCGCTGATCGAAAGCGCCGTGCGAGCCAAGGTCCCCCATTTCATCTTTTCCTCAACGGCGGCCGTCTACGGCGGTGCTGGCATGGAGCCGGTATCCGAAACCGTAGCGCAGGTGCCGGAATCGCCTTACGGCCGCTCCAAGCTGATGACGGAATGGATGCTGCGCGACACGGCTGCCGCGCATCCGCTCACCTTTACGGCATTACGTTATTTCAACGTTGCGGGTGCGGATCCGAAGGCGCGTACAGGACAGTCGACGCCCGGAGCCACGCATCTGATCAAGGTGGCTTGCGAGACTGCGCTCGGCAAACGCGAGAAGATGAACGTGTTCGGCACCGATTACGACACGCCGGATGGCACCTGCATGCGCGATTACATTCATGTGTCCGATCTCGTTGCCGCCCACCGCCTGGCGTTGAAGCGGCTGCGTTCGGGCGCAGACAGCATCATCGCCAATTGCGGCTACGGCCACGGTTACTCCGTGCTGGACGTGATCGACAGCGTGAAGCGCCTGAGCGGCATCGACTTCAAGGTTGAAACCACCGATCGGCGCCCGGGCGATGCGGCAGCCATCGTCGCCGATGCCTCTCTGGCGCGCGCGGAACTCGGCTGGCAGCCGAGCTACGATGATCTCGATACGATCGTTGGCCACGCGTTAGCTTGGGAAACCGCGCTGGGTCGGCGCAACGCCTTCACCCCGGCAGCCACCGCCTGAGGTTCTGGAACGAAAAACGCCCGCCGCGGGAGGAGGTGCGGCAGGCGTTCATTAGATTCGGCCGTTCAGGGAGGAGGTTGAGCGACCGTGAAACCTTTGTAGCCGCTGCCTCAAAATTGCGCAACAAAAAAGTTGCCTAGATCCTGAGCGACAATATTGGTGAGTTCTAGTTCAATCCAGGTGCGCGACGAACAGCAATCTGCGTCGCAGCGGGCAGAAGCGACGCGGTGTCCTCCATCAGAATTCCGGTATGCTCGGCAAAATCCAGGAAGGCCAAGTGAGCATCTTCCGCCCTGCCCTCTCCATTCAGGGCCGCCCGGCAGGCGTTCAAGGCCTTAACCTGAGGCAGACTGCGCGGCGATGCCGGCCATTCCGCCACCATCTCATAGGCGGCCATAACCGTCGGCACGTTGCGCACGAAGCCGAGACCAATAAGCACTGCCACCGGTTTGTCGAATGTCTGTGCGTTCATGGACTTTCCTTTGAGGCACTTCAGGATTGTCTTCCACAACGTCTACAAGGAAGGCGTGTTCCATAGCCGGCTCGCCAGATGATGCCAAAAACCTGTCAGGATCGGCGACGAAGATGGATGGGCGTCATTCGGCGGTCGTGGATTTTGTTCAAAGAACGCCATTGTCTAAGGCCTTCCTTGACTTAAGTCGTGCGTGTACCAAAGCCTGACGCCAGCCTTCGGCTAGCCCGGTTCGTTCACATCAATTTGCAAATGGAGGCAGCGTTGAGTTCTCTTCAATCGAGATCCGTCACACGCCAACGCGGCGCGGGCTACTGGGCGGTGGTTGCGCTGGGCATCGTTCTCATTCTCTTCGGATTGCCGATCTTTGGCGGCGGCGCTTACCTGATCGCGCTTGGCGGCTCCTGGTACTATGTTTTCGCCGGCTTCGGCCTGATCTTGACCGCGCTTTATCTGTTTCGCGGCTCGCTTGCCGCAGTGTCGGTTTACCTCCTTACCTATATCGGAACGGTGATCTGGGCCTTCTGGGAAGCAGGCTTCGACTGGTGGGCGCAGGTTCCGCGCCTTGTTGCGCCGACGGTCATCCTGATCCTGGTGCTCGCCACGATGCCGGTTCTGTCCCGGCTGTCGCGCCCGCGCCGCCGCCGCTAATCGGCACCCCCTTTGCTCATTCAAGGATTTCGCTCATGCACCCGAAACGCTTGACGCGCTCCGCAGCAGCAGGACTGTTCGGCCTTTCCGCAGCACTGGCCGCTTTGCCCGCCTTTGCCCAGAATACCACGACCCAGCAAACCGGAAGCGAGCAGACCGGACCGACACCGGCAACCCCTGCTTCTCCGGCAACACCAGCAACCCCCGCTACACCAGCAACGCCGTCCGCGCCCGCAACGCCTGCTACTCCCGCATCGCCGGCCACTCCGGCTACGCCGCAAACGCCGGCAACGCCGGCTGAGCCA
>DCDI01000237.1:0-3518 GCA_002316345.1 Phyllobacteriaceae bacterium UBA1059
GCGAGATCGCGGATGAGTTGCTGATCGATGCCGTTTGGCTGGTTCGCCATGTCCGTTGTGTCCTTTGTCATAGTCTCTGCGTCGCTCATGACCGTGCCGCCAGGGCTCTGAGCGCCAGCAGATAGCCGATCGGTCCGAGACCGCAGATTACGCCCAGGGCAACCGGCGACACCATGGAAGTGTGACGGAAGGCTTCGCGGGCATGGATGTTGGAAAGATGGACCTCCACCACCGGAAGCGCACCGATCGAGCGGAGCGCATCATGGATGGCGATGGAAGTGTGGCTGTAAGCGCCCGGATTGATCACGATGCCGGCGGCAGTGTCGCCGGCTTCCTGGATCCNNCCAGAACGCCTTCATGGTTGGTTTGCCGAAAGTCGATGACGAGGCCGAGCGCCTGCGCCTCGGCGCTGCAATCCGCCTCGATCGCACCCAGGCTCTTGCCGCCATAGATGCCGGGCTCGCGCTTGCCCAGCATGTTGAGGTTCGGACCGTTGAGAACAAAGATCGGCTTCGACATCACGTTTCCCGGCGCCCGCGTTTGCAGGCACAACCGCGCCCTCTATAAGGGCCCGCACCGCGATCGAAAAGAGCGATCAGGGCTTTTTCCCGTTCAAGAGCGATGGCTTAGTTGATCGCCGTTGCCGCTTCGACCTTGCTCTTCAGCGCATCGGCGCCGATTGCGCCCGAAACCACTTCGTTGCCGATAACATAAGCCGGCGTTCCGCTGATGGAGAGCTTGTTGGCGAGCTCGAAGGTCCGCGTGAACTCTTCGATGATGGCCGGGTCCTTCATGGCCTCTCGCAAGGTTGCCTCTTCGACGCCCATGCTGCTGGCCACACGCAGGGCCGAGGCCTCCCCGGCGCGACCGCTGCCGCCGAGAAGGCGCATGTGGAACTCGGCATATTTCTCAGGTGCTACGCGCTTGAAGGCGGCGGCAACCATATGGGCCTGCTGTGAATCCGGGCCAAGGATGGGGAATTCCTTCATCACGAAGCGCAGGTCCGGATCGTCCTGCACCATGGCCTGCATGTCGGCCAGCGCATGTTTGCAGTAGCCGCAATTGTAATCGAAGAACTCGACCACCGTCTTGGTCGCTTTGGGATTGCCGATGATCGCATCATTGGCCGACTGGTAGATCGCGGCCTTTTCGCTCTTAAGAACGTCCGCCTGCTGCTTCTGCTGCGCTTCCTGATCGCGCGCGTTCAAGGCAGTCTGAACTTCCACCAGGATTTCGGGATTGGAAAGCAGGTAATCCCTGATGATCGATTCGGTCTGCGCGCGGTTGTCCACCTGCGCCACAACCGGGGCAGGCTCTCCCGTCGAAAACGCATGAACCCGACCGGCCGCATAGCCGCCGCCAAGCAAGGCGAGCGCCATCACGGTGCCGGTTAGTCCCAGAATGATCTTCTGCATAGTTTGAGCCTTCACGATCTATGGTGCGGAGCGAGCCACTAATTCTTCAGCTTGGTCCGCGAAGAGATGATGTCCTGCGCACGGACCCAGCCGGGCGATCCTCGCTTCAGCCGCTGTTGCGCACGTGCGGCAAAGATCATCGCGTCTTTGTAGTTGCCGGAATAATAGTGGCCCTCGGCCGTAGCTAATTCGGCTTCACCGATCGCGCCGGTCTGGCCATAGGCCTGTGCCAAGAACTTGTAGCCGTTGATATATTCGCGGTCGCGGTCGAGACCCTGCTGCAAGGCAGTTGTTGCCTGCTTCAAGGCGTCCGGCTTGCCGGTCGCCAGAAGCGCCTGCCCGTAGGCGACCTGCAGAATGCCGGAGCGATTGGGATCGAGCTTGACGGCGGTTGCGAATGCCGTCGCTGCCTCGCCCGGCCGGTTGGCGCGCATCAGCACTTCGCCGCGAAGCTCATGCAGATACGGGTTCTTCGGCATCGTCTTGATCAGCGCGTCGACCTTCTGCAACGCGTTGGCGGGGCTGCCATAAAGAAAGGTCGTGAAGGCGTCGCCATAAGCCGTCGCCGGGTTGTTGCGGTCGCCCTTGAACAAGCGGCCCGCAGCACCCTGGTCGCGCGTGTAAGCGGCAATCTTTGCGCGCATGCGGTCATGCCGCTGCTGCAGTTCCGGAGCGTCCACCTGGTTGAAATAAGGGCTGGATTGCGCGAGTTCGGTCAGGTTGGCGATGCGATCACGCGGCATCGGGTGGCTGATCTGGTAAGGATCGACACGCGTACCCGCGAGCGCCAAAGCATTCTGGAAGCGCTGGAACGTCGATAGCATGCCCTTGCCCGACTGTCCGGTCGCTTCGAGGTAGCGGATGGCGGAACGGTCGGCGGTAATCTCTTCCGTACGCTGGTAGCCAAGTACGCTGCGGCGGGCCACTTCGGAACTGCCCATGGCAACGCCCATGCCGGCTTGGCCGAGCCCGTTTGTTCCCGACACCGCGCCACCCACAGCTGCGCCCATGCCGAGGATGCCGGCGACCACGGCCGCCGTTTGCGCGCGCGCGATCTGATCACGCAAACGCTGCTGGTGGCCGCCTGCAATGTGGCCGGATTCGTGGGCAAGAACGCCGATGATCTCGTTGGGCGTTTCCGCCGTCATCAAGGCGCCGGTATTCACGAAGATCCGATTGCCGGCCACAAAGGCGTTGAAGCTCGGATCATTGACCAGAACGATGCGAATGCCGGAGTTTCCTAGCCCGGCTGCCTTGAGGATCGGCTTGGCATACTCGGCGACCAGTGCCTCGATTTCGGCGTCGCGCACGATCGGCACATTGCGGCTCTGGGCGGCCGCAGGCGCAATGCCCGGAAGAACCAGCGCAGCGCCGAGAAGGCCTGCGATGGCACCGCGCTTGGAAGACTTCAATCGCTGCAGACTGGCTCGGATCATGATCGATGCTGGTAACGAAGGATGCGGGGGAAAGAAAAACACGCTGCGGTTACTCGTGAACTTGTGATCCTCATACCATTTCGGCAATTGTGCGGCGCCATGATCGAGTCGCCAAAGCCTTTCACCCGCTCGCCATCGCTTCGCAGCGCCGTGGAGCCCTTCCATGCCATGGATATTCTGGCGGAAGCGAATCGTCTGCGCGGGGCCGGAATCTCCGTTATCTCCTTGGCCGTNNATCGTGCGGGAAGCCGCAGCGCGTGCGTTGAAGGATGGGCGCATCGGCTACACCGACGCGCTGGGTCTGCGGAGCCTGCGTGAAGGCCTCAGCCGGCATTATGCCAATCATTACGGCGTGTCTGTTCCGGTGGAACGCATCGCCGTCACCACCGGCTCGTCAGCCGGCTTCAACCTTGCATTTCTGGCAATGTTCGATCCCGGTGATCGCGTAGCCATCACTGCGCCCGGCTATCCGGCCTATCGCAACATTCTTCGCGCATTGGGGCTTGAAGTCACCGAGATTTCGCTCGGCCACGAGCCTTATCTTACGGCCGAGCGTCTGCGTGCCGTCCATGCCGAGAGCCGCCTCGACGGTCTGCTTTTCGCAAGCCCGGCTAATCCAACCGGCGCCGTAATCCCAGCAGATGCGCTGCGCGACTTGGTTCAAACG
>DCDI01000237.1:3574-22921 GCA_002316345.1 Phyllobacteriaceae bacterium UBA1059
GACCGGCTGGCGCATCGGCTGGATGGTTCTGCCTGAACATCTGGTGCGGCCGATCGAGCGGATCGGGCAAAGTCTTTATATCTCCGCCCCTGAGTTGTCACAGATCGCAGCCGTTGCGGCCTTGACGGCGCAGGAGGTTCTGGAGCCGATCAAGTCGCGCTACGAAGCTAACCGCACCTATCTGCTCAAGCGACTGCCTGAACTCGGCTTCGGCATCGCTGCCCCACCGGATGGTGCGTTCTACGCCTATTGCGACGTGTCGCGTCACACCAATGACAGCATGGATTTCGCCAGAGCGATGCTCGCGCAGGCCCATGTCGCCGCCACGCCTGGCATCGATTTCGATACCGGCGAGGGACACCGCACCATGCGATTCTCCTATGNNTCCTATGCCGGAAGCATGGACGAAATGATCGAGGCCACGACCCGCATCGAACGCTGGCTCTCTGAGCGAAGCTGATCCCCGCACTTGCCTGAGCCGCGGGATCTCCCCAGATCATGCTTAAGCGAATGTGGGAGATGGCGATGCGCAAGGGTATATGGATGATGCTGGGTCTGGCTCTTGTCGCCGCCGGCTGCCAGACAATCACGCCCGAGGAACGTCGCGCTCGTGACGAAGCGGAGTGCCGCTCCTATGGCTTCACCAAGCGCAACGATGCTTTTGCCGAGTGCCTCCAGCGACTGGAACTCGACCGTCGTGATGCACGACGCGAAACGCTTCGCTACGACCCTTGGCCGATGTATCGCAGCGGCTTCGTCATCTATCGCTAGAAGTACCCCATATAGTCGAATGGCCGGGAAATGCCCCGGCCACTCGCTGTTTCTGTGCTGCGAAACACGCGTTCCGCGTCGGAGATTGCTTAGAAAAAGCTCTTGCGCTGCCACCAGCCGCCCTTGCGCGGCGCCGGCGCTTCTTCCGTAGCCTCGCTCGAACCGGTCGAAGTCACAACAGGTTCAGCCTGCTCGTCCGACCCAGTTGTCCGTCGGCGCGACCGACGAACGGGCTCCTCCGTCAACTCTTCCGCTTGAGGTGCAGCGTCCGGTTCAGCCTGTTCTGCAGATGCAGCGGATTGCAGTTCCGGCGCCTGTTCCGGCGCAGCAGCCGCTTCCGAAGGTTGCGCCTCGGAAACCACGTTTTCAGAGGTGCTTTCGGCGGGTGCCGCTGCTTCTTCAGCCGCAATTGCCTTCCTGCTACGGCGTGCGCGCGGACGCTTAGCGGGAGCGGGGGCCTCCTCAGGAGCGGCAACCGCGTCGCCCGTCAAGGCTTCTGCTGCAGCCTGTTCCGTCGGCAAATCGACTGCAAGAGGCTGCGTTTCCGCGGTTTCCTGCGTCGACTCTGGCGCGATTTCCTCGGCAGCTGGAATCTCGCCTTCCGGATGGATCCCGGCAGCGGCTTCGGCCGTCACCTCTGCGAGGGCGGCCTGCTCGGCATCCGGTGCGGCGGCCGTTTCAGCCTCGTCACCATCCTGCGCTGCGACGGNNCCTGTCTCGCCGTCTTCACGACGATTGCGGCGACCGCCGCGCTTGCCGCGACGACGCTTCTTGTTGTCACCTTCAGCTTCCGCATCGGGCTCAACAGGCTCAGCACCGATCTCCGCATCCTCATCGGCAGCCGGCGCTTCATCGGCGTTGGAAGCCAGGCCATGATCGCCGGTAACGGCAGGCGTCACGACGTGCTCGGCATCGCGATCGCGTCCACCACGACGGCGCCGACGGCGCTTGCGCTTGCGATCGCTGTCGCGCTCACCTTCCTTCGCTTCGCTTTCGTCCTGGCTTTCCGCCTCGGTCTCGACAATCTCATCGTCGAGCTCGTCGTCGAAAGGCTGCATTGGCTCGTCGTCGAGCTCATCGACAACCGGCTCGTAGCTCGGCGGTGCAATGATCACCGGGTTCTCGACGGCCGCGCCGCGAGTGATCGCATAATGCTGCGTGCCCAGCGTTTCATCCGCCTCGATCGAGATGGTGACGCCGAAACGCTTTTCCATCTCCACCAGCGTCGAACGCTTGTGGTTGAGCACGTAGAGCGCGGTGGAAACCGGCGTACGAACCGTAATGTGCGAACGGTTGTCCTTGAGGAGATACTCCTCGATGCCGCGGATCACATGCAATCCGACCGATGACTCGGAACGGATATGGCCAGTACCGCCGCAATGCGGGCAGGTCTGCGTCGTGGATTCCAGCACGCTGGCGCGAATGCGCTGACGCGACATTTCCAGCAGGCCGAAATGCGAGATCCGGCCGACCTGAATGCGGGCACGGTCGTTCTTCAGCGCATCTTTCATGCGCTTCTCGACGGCCCGGTTGTTGCGGTTCTCCTCCATGTCGATGAAGTCGACCACGATCAACCCGGCAAGATCGCGCAGACGGAGCTGGCGCGCGACCTCATCGGCTGCTTCCAGATTGGTCTGGAGCGCGGTGTCTTCGATCGAATGCTCCTTGGTGGAGCGGCCGGAGTTCACGTCGATCGCAACCAGCGCTTCGGTCTGGTTGATGATGATGTAACCGCCCGACTTCAGGTTCACCTGCGGCTGCAGCATGCGATCCAACTGCGCCTCGATGCCATTGCGGGCAAAGATCTGCACGGTGTCGCGATAGGGCTGAACCACCTTGGCGTGGCTCGGCATCAGCATGCGCATGAAGTCCTTGGCCTCGCGATAACCCTGCTCGCCGGCCACCTGAATTTCGTCGATATCCTTGTTGTAGAGGTCGCGCACCGACCGCTTGATCAGCGAGCCTTCCTCGTAAACGAGGGCAGGGGCCGTGGACTGCAGCGTCAGCGTGCGGACATTCTCCCACATGCGCATCAGATATTCGTAGTCGCGGCGGATCTCGGCCTTCGTGCGGCTTTCACCGGCCGTGCGCAGGATCACGCCCATGCCCTGCGGAACTTCGAGCTCCTTGACGACATCCTTCAGACGCTTGCGGTCTTGGATGTTGGTGATCTTGCGCGAGATACCACCGCCACGAGCGGTATTCGGCATCAGCACGGAATAGCGGCCAGCCAGCGACAGATAGGTGGTGAGTGCAGCACCCTTGTTGCCGCGCTCTTCCTTGACGACCTGCACCAGCAGGATCTGACGGCGCTTGATGACTTCCTGGATCTTGTACTGACGGCGATTGGCGCGGCGACGCGGCTGCGCTTCCTCGATCGCATCTTCGGCGCCGACGGACTCGACTTCATCCGCCGGATCCTCGTGATCCTGCTCGGCGTCGTCGGAAGCCGGTTCGTCGCTCTCCGCGTTGCCGAGTGCTTCGGGCTCACGGTCGTCTGCTTCCGAGCTGGACGTTTCCGTCAGCTCTTCCGAGATGACTTCGCCTTCGATGACAGCCGGCATGGCCGATCCGGAACCATCCTTCGATGGCTCGTCGTGGTTCTGGTCGTCTTCTTCCGACGAATTACCGCCTTCTTGGTCGGCAGATGCGTCTTCCTGCAAGGCAGCAGGCGCGTCGCCGGTTTCGACAGCATCGCGCTCTTCAGCTGCGGCGTTCTCCTCCGCTTCCGCTAGCGCGGCCGAGCTGAAGGAATTCGACAGGAAGGACGCGCTCTCAAACGGCTCGATCTCGGCGAGCGTCTCGTTCGATCCGTTCGACTCGCCCTCTGCGGTTTCGCCCCTTGCGCCTTCCGAGGAAGCGGATTTGCGATCGTCTTCGCGATGACGGTTTTTGCCGTTGCGGCCGCGACGGCGACGTCCGCCGGAGCGTTCCTCTTCTTCTTCCTGTTCCTCGGCTTCAGCCGCTTCAGCATCTGCGCGCAGCAGCGCCTGACGATCGGCCAGCGGGATCTGGTAGTAGTCGGGATGGATTTCACTGAAAGCGAGGAAGCCGTGGCGGTTGCCGCCATATTCCACGAAAGCCGCCTGAAGCGACGGCTCCACCCGCGTCACGCGGGCGAGGTAGATGTTTCCGCGAAGCTGTTTCTTGTCCTGCGATTCGAAATCGAATTCTTCGATCCGATTACCGCGGGTAACGACGACCCGTGTTTCCTCCGGGTGGGAGGCGTCTATCAGCATCTTGTTGGGCATAATCAAAGATCTCCCCGGCAACCGGCCACCGGGACGCCATCAAAGGCGGATCTTCCTGGCTGGACGGCACGCGTGTGCCGGATATTGTCACGTCCGCGATCCACAACCGGTGCGCATGGTCGGCTCCAACCGCAGCCAACGCGGCGCGGTTTCGATTGGAGGGGACCTGATATGCGCTGACCAATCGCGTTCCTCGCGAAAAGATTAAATCGAGCCCGGCAGGGCGCCGGACCAGCTTGTTCGCTCAAATGAGCCGGCGCAGAAAAATCCGGCCGTTTTCCTCAAACCCGGCCTCATAAAATTTGAGATGCCGAGCCGAAATACGTTGGGGCAAAAACGACGCCTGTTGCCCGCCTTGCGGCGTGGCTCACGGCGTACGACGGAAGCGTGTACGGCACGCGAACCTAGCTACCATCAGGTCCAAAACAGGACCGACATTGCTGTCACCCAGTCTCGCTTGTATGATTTGGGTTGTCCTAAAGCAACCTTTTTCGCCGACCTGTTTCATATGGGCACGCATCGCTCGAGCGGCAACGCTCGCTTAACCATCGTCGATTACCTGTGCTTAACTATCGATGGGTCAAAGCCAGCCTCAAAGGTGCCGTTTTCAGGCTCAACGAGGGCTCTGGCCTAACCTGCGGCAGGCGACGAGGGGCGTATGAACTTCCGCATTTTCGAGGGTGTCTGGACAACTCTCACCAGCGCAGTCCTTGCTTTGGGACTGGGGTTGGCGCTGTCGATTGCGCAGCCGGCTACTGCCAAGCCGCTGGAACTGCGCGACCTCGCAATCGCCGGCGATTCGCTGAAAACACGCATGCTGTTCAGCCTCGATGTCGAAGCCGAGCCCAAGCTGATGCTGCTGCGCTCGCCGCACCGCCTCGTGATCGATCTGCCGGAAGCCCGTTTCCGTTTTGACGAGAAGGCCTTGAAGCCCCGCGGTCTCATCACCGGCATCAAATATGGTCCGATCGGCGAGGGCATGTCGCGGATCGTGGTGAGCGCCAAGGGTCCGTTCAAGATCGTCGACTTCAACATGCTGGCCAATGAAGAAAAGGCCGGCAACCGAATGGTGCTCGATCTCGAAGCAGCGTCGGAGCAGCTTTTCGATGCCGCTCTGGCTGAACAAGCGACATCAACCGGATCGACCACACCGTCGCTGCCGAAGAACGCTGAAGGACAGACGGCGCAGAAGGCTGAAAAGCGGTTCACCGTCGTGATCGACCCCGGACATGGCGGCATCGATGGCGGTGCAAATGGCCTGTCCGGCACGGTGGAAAAGGACATCACGCTCGCATTCTCCAGGGAGCTTCGAGACCAGCTGGCGAAGGTCGGCGATCTCGACATCATCCTGACCCGCGATGGTGACCAGTTCCTGCGGCTCGACGAGCGCGTTCGCTTTGCTCGCGAAAAGAATGCCGACCTGTTCATCTCCATCCACGCCGACACGATCCGCCTGAAGGGGATCAGCGGCGCGACGGTCTACACGGTTTCTGATCGCGCTTCGGATGCTGCATCGGCCGCCTTGGCCACGCGCGAAAACCTGTCCGACCAGCTTGCGGGCATCAAGATCGAGGACGAGGATCATCAGATCGCCGACATCCTGGTCGACCTCATCCGACGCGAGACGCACTCCTTTTCGATGAGCTTTGCGAAGACCCTGGTCGGGGAATTGAAGCAGTCGGTGACAATGATCAACAATCCCCACCGCATGGCTGGTTTCCGGGTTCTGCGCGCGCCGGACGTGCCGTCCGTGCTGATCGAACTCGGCTACCTCTCGAACGAGAGCGACGAGAAGCACCTGCTGGACAGCGAGTGGCGTTCCAAGGCTGCCAAGGGCATCGTGGATGCCGTTGTGCAGTTTGCAGGACCGCGCATCGGTAGCAGAGGTTAGATTCCTAGCCAGCCTATGATATAGGGTTGCCGCGAAAGCACACCGTTTCGATTAATCCGAGAAGGCAGCGGCAAGAACGAGTTTGCCGTATTTTGCCCATATCGGCCGGGTTAATCGCCACACCGAGTGTTGCGTCGCACGATTCTGCTCGGCTTTCGCCGACGCGCTTCGCGGTATCCTTGGACTGGAGTGGGAATGATTAGGCTGATCGGCTACTTCTTTGGTGTAGGCGTAGCGCTGGCTTTGCTGGCGGCCGGAGGCGTCGCCCTCTACATCACGAACCTCGCCAAGGATCTGCCGGATTACGAGGTGCTCGCGAAATATGAGCCACCCGTAACCACGCGCGTTCACGCATCTGACGGTGCGCTGATGGCTGAGTTTGCGCGCCAGCGTCGCCTTTACCTGCCGATCCAGGCTATCCCCGATCGTGTCAAGGCAGCGTTCCTGTCGGCAGAAGACAAGAATTTTTACACGCACCCGGGCATCGACATCGAAGGCGTCGGCCGTGCCGTGCTCGTGGCGATGAAGGGAGGACCGACGCAAGGTGGCTCCACCATCACGCAGCAGGTCGCCAAGAACTTCCTGCTGACGAATGAGCAGACGATGGAGCGCAAGGTGAAGGAAGCCGTGCTGTCCTTCCGCATCGAGCAGGCTTATTCGAAGGATCGCATTCTCGAACTCTATCTCAACGAGATCTTCTTCGGTCTCGGTTCATATGGCATCGCCGGTGCAGCGCTGACTTATTTCGACAAGTCGGTGAACGAGCTGACCGTCGCGGATGCCGCTTATCTCGCTGCTTTGCCGAAGGGTCCGACCAACTACCATCCCTTCCGCCACACCGAGCGCGCGCTCGAACGCCGCAACTGGGTCATCGACCAGATGGTCGAGAACGGCTACGTTTCGCGCGAAGAAGGCGACAAGGCCAAGGCAACCGACCTCGGCGTCAAGCCGCGACGCGGCGGCACTTACATCTTCGCAGGCGAATATTTTACCGAAGAAGTGCGCCGCCAGATCATCGCCAAATATGGTGAGGACACGCTGTACGAAGGCGGTCTTTCGGTGCGCACCACGCTTGATCCGACCATGCAGCGCATGGCGCGCGGCGCCTTGCAGCATGGCCTTATCAAGTACGATACGCTTCGCGGCTATCGGGGCCCTGTGACGTCGATCGATGTCGCAGGCGACTGGGGCAAGCCACTGGGCGAAGTCAAAGGTCTGGACGACGTTCCGGAATGGCGNNCTGTCGGCTTGAAGCCCGGCCGTGAAGTCTCGGGCGATCTGAAGGCTGAGCGCAACGAGGGCTTCGTTTCAGCAGCCGACATGAAGTGGGCGATGCGCCATGTCGCCAATGGCAAGCGTGTGACGGCAAAGTCGCCGGCCGATGTTGTTGGCCCCGGCGATGTCGTGTTTGTCGAGCCCAAGGGAGGCGACACCAAGAACCTGATCCTCCGCCAACCGCCGCAGATCGAGGGCGGCATGGTCGCCATGGATCCGCATACCGGCCGCGTGCTGGCCATGGTGGGCGGGTTCTCCTACTCAAACTCCGTGTTCAACCGTGCCACGCAGGCGATGCGTCAGCCGGGATCATCCTTCAAGCCGATCCTTTACGCGGCTGCCTTGGACAATGGTTACACCCCGGCGTCCGTGGTGATGGATGGTCCGATCAGCATCAAGGTCGGCAACTCCGTTTGGGAGCCGAAGAACTATGGCGGTGGTTCAGGCGGTCCTTCGACGCTGCGCACCGGCATCGAGAAGTCGCGCAACCTGATGACGGTTCGTCTGGCCAACGACATGGGCATGGAACTTGTGGCCGAATATGCCGAACGCTTCGGCGTTTACGACAAGATGGCGCCGCATATTTCGAATTCGCTCGGCTCGGGCGAAACCACCGTCATGCGCATGGTTTCGGCCTATTCTGTGATGGCAAACGGCGGCAAGTCGATCAAGCCATCGCTGATCGACCGGGTTCAGGATCGCTACGGCCGCACCATCTTCCGCCACGAAGAGCGCACCTGCGAGAACTGCAACGCGCAGCAGTGGGACAATCAGCCTGAGCCGACGATCATCGACAATTCCGAGCAGGTCCTCGATCCGATGACGGCCTATCAGATCACCTCGATGATGGAAGGTGTGATCCAGCGTGGTACGGCCACGACGATCGCCGAACTCGGACGGCCGCTGGCAGGTAAGACCGGCACCACCAATGATGAACGCGACGCCTGGTTCGTTGGCTATTCGCCTGATCTCGTGGTCGGCCTTTACATGGGCTACGACAACCCGCGCCCAATGGGCAAAGGCGCCACCGGCAGCGGCTTGTCGGCTCCGATCTTCAAGGAGTTCATGGCCGAGGCTTTGAAAGACACGCCGATCGTCGACTTCCGCGTACCGGAAGGCATGAAGCTGATTGCCATCGACCGTAAGACCGGCATGCGTGCGGCAGAGGGCCAGCAGGGCACGATCATGGAAGCGTTCAAGCCCGGCACCGGCCCCGCCGACAGCTACTGGGTCATCGGCATGGATGAGAGCGGCGCGGAGCAGTCGCGTGAAACCATCTCGCCATCGGCCAATCGCGCCATCACATCGGGTGCCGGCGGCCTTTACTGAGCCGGCACGACCTCGCTGGAAGCAGGCGCGTCGCTTAACCGGCGCGCCTTTTTCTTTACAGGCGCCGGACGCCTCCCTATGGTCCGGCGCAATCATCCCCGAACGATTTGCAGGTGGAACTTCATGCGTGCGGAAACGCAATCGATTGTCGACGAAATCAAGCAGGGCATTGGCCTGCTGAGGAGGCATCTTTGACTGGGATCAGGGCCTCAAGCGTTTAGACTACCTCAACATGCGCGCCGAAGATCCGGCGCTGTGGAATGATCCTCAGGAAGCGCAGAAGCTGATGCGCGAGCGCCAGTCGCTCGACGACAGCATCAAGGCTGTGCGTAGCCTCAGCCAGGGTCTGGAAGACAATATCGGCCTGATCGAGCTCGGCGAAGCNNCTCAGTTATCGAAGAAGCCGAAGCCGCCATCCGATCGCTGAAGGGCGAGATCGCAGCGCGTCAGATTGAGACACTTCTGTCGGGCGAGGCGGATGCCAACGACACCTATCTCGAAGTGCATTCGGGCGCCGGCGGTACCGAGAGCCAGGACTGGGCGTCCATTCTCATGCGCATGTATACGCGCTGGGCTGAGCGCCGTGGCTTCAAGGTCGAGATCCTCGAACTGCATGACGGCGAAGAAGCCGGCATCAAGTCGGTTACCCTCATGATCAAGGGGCACAATGCCTTCGGCTGGGCTAAGACCGAGTCGGGCGTTCATCGTCTGGTGCGCATTTCGCCCTATGACAGCAACGCGCGCCGCCATACGTCGTTCGCCAGCGTGTGGGTCTATCCGGTCATCGACGATTCGATTGAGATCCAGGTCAGCGAATCGGATGTCCGCATCGATACTTACCGCTCATCCGGCGCAGGTGGTCAGCACGTCAATACGACCGACTCGGCCGTTCGCATCACCCATCTGGCAACTGGCATCGCCGTAGCCTGTCAGGCTGGCCGTTCGCAGCACCAGAACCGTGCCAAGGCGTGGGAAATGCTGCGCTCGCGTTTGTACGAAGAAGAGCTGAAGAAGCGGGAGGCGGCAGCAAACGCGACTGAGTCGTCCAAGACCGAGATTGGCTGGGGCCACCAGATCCGGTCTTACGTCTTGCAGCCCTATCAGCTCGTGAAGGATCTTCGCACCGGGCACGAAAGCACCAGCCCGTCCGATGTGCTGGACGGCGAACTCGACGACTTCATGGAAGCGTCGCTTTCGGCCAAGATCAATGGCGGAGCCGCAGAGCCGGTCGCCGACATCGACTGATCGGGCATTCGTTTTCGAAACCTCAAAATGGCGGCTTCGTCCGCCATTTTCGTTAGAGGAAAGACTGAACCTGCTTGCCGGCCTTGATGAAGCGCAGCGGGTCGAGCGCCGTTCCATTCTTGCGCACTTCGTAGTGAAGGTGGGGCCCGGTCGAGCGACCGGAACTGCCGGTTTTTCCGACGATAGTGCCGCGCTCGATCGTGTCGCCCGGCGTGACCAGAATTTCGCTCATATGGGCGTAGCGCGTGGTGAAGCCCTTGCCATGATCGACTTCCACCATCCGGCCATAACCGCCGGCCCAACCCGCGCTGACCACCGTACCGGACGCTGTAGCCCGAATCGCGGTGCCGATCCCGGCACGAAAATCCATCCCGGAGTGCAGCGCCGCCGTGCCGATGATGGGATCGCGCCGGACGCCGAAGCTGGAGGAGACCGGACGGCCCGGCGCCGGGTTGGATATTGGCAGCCCGCGCGCTTGGCCCTTTACAGTGTCCAGCATGCGCAAGGCGGCATCCAGTTCGCGCACCCTTGCGTCGAACACCTGAGACTTGTCGAGCACCACCAACGGGCCGCCGACATCCGCTTTGCCGTAATCGACGTCGATCTCAAGCCCGGCTGACGCCAGCGCTTCCGAAATGGTGTCGGCTGTCTGGTACGCATCCTCGGCAAGGCTTTCCAACCGCTTGAGCTGATCGTCCTCGATGCTGCGCAGCGACTTGGTGATGGTCAGGAACGTCAGATCAGCCTGTTCGGCCGGCGTTTTGTTCAGATTTTCGGTGCGGGTCTTCCATAAAGCGGCAATTTGCGAGGCTTTGAAGCCGGATTTTTTCGGCGAAACCGTCCCCAGCTCCGCTTTTTTGAGCGCAGACTCCGGTTTTTCGGGAGCAGGCAGTGCACCGGCACGCTCCAGAATAGGGGCGATCACGCCCTGTCGCTCGGTGAGTGTCGTTTGCCGTTCGATCAGCTCGCCGACCTTCTTTTCCATCAATTGCTGATCGAGAAGTTGACGGCTGGTGATGCGATCGACCTGCGCGCGTAGGGCGGAGATGCGATCCTCGTAAGCTCNNAAGCTTGCTGCATGCGAGCCTGCCGCGCGACGCTTGCACCTATAAGATCGTCGCGAAGAACGAGATAGCTGGTAGCGAGAATATAACCCATCGCAACGACTGCAAGGCAGCAACCGAGAAGCGCGGCAACCCACGGGCGGATCGTGAAGTGCCGGATCGACTCACCCCGGGCTATGATGATCGTGTGCGGTTCTTTGCGACGTCCAAGTACGGCCGATTGGGATGTGCTTTGCACGAGCCAGACACCTGTCGAGATCACAGAGGGAGGTGGCCTGATTACACTCGGTTAAGGTTAAGGAACCTTTCACATGCCTGCTCAGTGATGCGAAAAGCAAAAGGGCCGGCACATGGCCAGCCCTTTGTCAGATGCGCGAGGAACGTGGTTCAGCGCAGGAAGATCAGCAGCAGAATGATGATCGGGATCGGAATTCCCAGCAGCCAAAGCGCGATACCACGAAACATAGCGATCTCCTTTATAAGCGGATCAGTGAGTGTCGTTTGTTGAACGTCCTCACAGCCCGCAAGTTCCCGGGGATCAGACCACGTCCTCAAACAGCAAGCCGTTGCGCATGCCAGTGGAGGTGATCGTCCATGAATGTAGAGATGAAGTGGTAGGAGTGATCATAGCCCTCCCGCATGTTGAGCGTAAGCGGGATGCCGGCATCCTTGCAGGCGGTTTCCAGTAGCCAAGGCTGCAGGCCATTGTCGAGGAAGCTGTCGGCGCTTCCCTGATCCACCAGGAACTCGGGAAAGCGCTTACCGTCCTCGATCAGCGACACCGCATCATAAGCGCGCCAGGCGGCCTGATCTTCGCCCAAGTACTTCGTGAAAGCGTCTGTGGACCAGTGGGCTGTGCTCGGATGCACGATCGGCGCGAAAGTCGAGCAGCTGCGGAAGCGACCGGCATTCTTCAGAGCGAGGGTGAGGGCGCCATGGCCGCCCATGGAGTGGCCGAAGATCCCTTGCCGATCCATGTCCACCGGGAACTCGGACGCGATCAGCGCCGGAAGCTCTTCGGTGAGATAGGTATACATGCGGTAGTTGGCGCTGAATGGAGCCTGCGTGGCGTCGAGGTAAAAGCCGGCACCGCAGCCGAACTGCCAATTGTCAGGCTCATCCGGAACGGTCTGGCCGCGCGGGCTCGTATCCGGGCAGACGATGATCATCCCGAGTTCCGCTGCCAGGCGGCGATACTCGCCCTTGTCCAAGACGTTCTGGTGCGTGCAGGTGAGGCCGGACAGATACCACAACACCGGTAGCGGCTTCGTGCCGGACCTCGGCGGGACAAACACGGCAAACGTCATCTCGCAGGCACAAGCCGTGGAGTGATGCGCGTAAACGCCTTGGATGCCGCCGTGCGACTTTGCGGTGGAGATGGTTTTCATGCGTTCGCTTCTATGAGGTGAACTTTGATCGATAGAGTTTCAGCAATGACCGCGAGGCGTTTGTCTGCCGTCGCGAGCGGCTGAGCGGTCTGCAAGGCGAGGGCAAGGTACAGGCAGTCGTATATCTTATGTCCGGCTTGTTCAGCTAACTTAATGGCAGAGGGCAGCAGGAGCTGGTCGTCGACCAAGTTCGGGATGATGACGCGCAGCAGCTTCATCGTCTCGACGATGTCGAACGTTGGGTGACTTTGCCGCTGGTACTTCAGAAGCACGTTTGCGGTTTCCAGCATCAGCAGACTTGGAGCGGTCGGCGTGAGCGGCCTTAATGCCCGTGCTGCCGGAGAGAATGGCGTCTCGATCAGCCACGGGATGGCTACGCTTGCATCAATGATCATTGGCGCCGTTGACGCTGACGCCGTCTTCGTCCCGTTCGCGTTGTGCCTGCGTCCAGATCGCTTCCCACTCACCGCCGGTGAGGGGCGGCATGGTCGCGCGTTGAGCGTCGATCTTCGCCCAAGCTTCCTCGACCGTCATGGCCGCCCGCTCCAGGATCGCCTCTCGTGCAAACTGCTCGCTGGACTTACCTGCCGCTTTGGCGCGCCGCTGAAAGGCCTCCAGCACGTCCTTGGGGATGTTCCTGACCAACATGCTCGGCATGACAGTCTCCTCTGCTATCACGATGCTAGCATCGGTGCCTTATAGCAGCAAGACTGCTAGCGTTTTCCTGCGCGCCGCACCGTCAAATCGAGCGCGCTGAGGAAAGCGGAACGATCCCTGGCCGAAAAGCCTGGATTGAAGCCGCGGATTTCGCCGGTTTCGCGCAGATGTTGCTTCAGATCCCGCATCGCCACCGCCATGCCGATCGACTCCGGCGTGAAAGGGCGACCGGTTGGACCAAGCACATGCACGCCGCGTTCCACGCAGCGCGCTGCCAAGGGCACATCTGCAGTGATGACGATGTCGCCTGCGTTGCTGTTGTCCACGATCCAGTCGTCGGCCGCGTCGGCACTCTTCGGCACGACGACGTGCCGGATCATGGGGTCACGTGAGGGTCGCAAGCCGCCATTGGAGACAAAGGTGACCACAAGCCCGTGGCGCTCCGCCACGCGGACAACCTCATCCTTGACGGGGCAGGCGTCGGCATCGACGAGGATCTGAGTGGATGCAGTCTCGGTCATGCCTGGTGGTCAATCCGGGAGGTGGCAGCGCGTTAGGGCCGCGCTGTCCGAGGAAGCCGCCGTCGCGATCCTGAGTGTTTCCTGAGAAGGCAGCTCGAGACGGATCTCCTCCTCGATCTCCTTGCCGTCGGCAAAGCACGAGGCCTGGACGGTTGCCTTTCCATCGACCAGGCTGGGACCGGCCATGTTGCACACGCTGTCCTCGCGTCGGATCGTGGTTGGCGTGATCACCGCGAAGCTGGTGGCGTCCTGTTGATCGATCTTGGCGCAAGCCGCAGGCGACTGTGCCCATACGCCGACATAGTCCGGAGCTGCCCCACCGGCACGCGGCGTGGCGGCTGCACGCGTATCTGCATTCAGTTTGTCACGCGGCGAAAGCACCGCCTCAGGCTGGCTGGTGGGCGGAACGGGCGTGCCGGTAGCTTCGCGGATGCGACGCTCAAGATCCTGCCCAGCCGCACCGAGGTCCTTGGCTGCCTGATCGGCATAGGTGTCGAGGCGGCCGCGCAACTGGTTGGCCATATCGCGTGCCTGATCCAGGAGAGGACCGCTGTTTTCCAGCGCATCCTGCGCCTGCTTGCGTAGCTTCACGGCTTCTTCGCGTGCCGCATCGCCGGCAAGGTCGGCGGCTTCCTTCAGCCGGTCGAGCGCCTGCTGTGTCTTACTTGGCTGTGCCGGCGTTTCGCTTGCGGGTGGGTTGGCTTCGGCGGCCTGATCGTCGGAGCAGCCGACAAGGAACAGGGAAAGGGCCGTGGCAGTGGTCAGGATGAGCTTGTTCATGCGCCGCAATGTGGCGGCTGCGGCTGCAACATCAAGTGAGGTGTGGCGAGAAGGATCACACACATTCGAGAGGTTGATGCGGCTCGGCTGGATGCTGAACGGTGATCCGGTCGCCTGATCGGATCTCTCCGCCTGAAAGCACGACCGCCATGACGCCAGCCAGTCGCGCAAGGCTGCCATCCTCGTGGCGCTCGAGAACCGCGGCAGTGAGGCCACGCCCAAGCTGCTCGATCTGCGCGCACGGATTGCGCAAGCCGGTAAGTGCGATTTCCGCACCGCTTTGGAAGGAGAGCCGGGTACCGGTCGGCAGGGTCAACAGATCTATACCGACTGTCGTGACGTTCTCACCCATGTCTCCGGGCGCGACCGTGTAGCCCTTCGAGCGAAGCAGGTCGAACAGCTCGGCATGGATTAAATGGCCCTGCCGCAGGTTCGGCTGCGTGGGGTCTTTGGCCACGCGCGAGCGATGTTTGACGGTGATGCCCTCATGCGCATCACCTGCCACGCCCAATCCCGCTTCAAGGGTAATGACGTCGCGGACCGGCTTGCTGAAGCTGTGCTCCGACGAGGAACAGACCGCGACGACTTCGGCCATGATCAGTAAACCACGACCGAACGGATGCTTTCACCGGCATGCATGAGATCGAAGCCCTTGTTGATTTCGTTCAGCGACAGCGTGTGGGTGATCATCGGGTCGATCTGGATCTTGCCTTCCATGTACCAGTCCACAATCTTCGGCACGTCCGTGCGCCCGCGTGCGCCGCCGAATGCCGTACCCTTCCAGGTGCGGCCGGTGACCAGCTGGAACGGACGCGTCGAGATTTCCTGACCCGCGCCGGCAACGCCGATGACGATGGATTCACCCCAGCCACGATGAGCGCTTTCAAGGGCTTGGCGCATGACCTTGACGTTGCCCGTGCAGTCGAACGTGTAGTCCGCACCGCCGATCTGGTCGGCTCCGCGCTTCGTGAGATTGACGAGGTAAGGCACGATGTCGCCATCGACTTCCTTCGGATTGACGAAATGCGTCATGCCGAAGCGCTCGCCCCATTCCTTCTTGTCGTTGTTGAGATCGACGCCGATGATCATGTCGGCACTGGCGAGCCGCAGGCCCTGAATGACGTTGAGGCCGATACCGCCTAGACCAAAGACGATCGCAGTCGCGCCGATTTCGACCTTGGCAGTGTTGATCACCGCACCGATGCCGGTGGTCACGCCACAGCCGATGTAGCAGATCTTGTCGAAGGGCGCGTCGGGATTGACCTTGGCCAGCGCGATCTCCGGCAGAACCGTGTGGTTCGCGAAGGTCGAACAGCCCATGTAATGGAAGATCTTGTCCTTGCCGATGGAAAAGCGCGAGGTGCCGTCCGGCATCACGCCCTGACCCTGCGTCGAGCGGATCGCGGTGCAGAGATTGGTCTTGCGCGACAGGCAGGACGGGCATTGGCGGCATTCCGGCGTGTACAGCGGAATGACATGGTCACCCTTCTTCAGCGAGGTCACGCCCGGCCCGACATCCACCACGATCCCAGCGCCTTCATGGCCGAGAATGGCAGGAAACAGGCCTTCTGGGTCAGCGCCGGAAAGCGTGAACTCATCCGTGTGGCAGATGCCGGTCGCCTTGATCTCAACGAGGACCTCGCCTTCGCGCGGACCTTCTAGATCGACTTCCATGATCTCCAGCGGCTTTCCAGCGGCAATGGCGACGGCGGCGCGGGTCTTCATGAGCGTATCTCCGAACGGTTCTTGACGGCAGAGGTCTCAGGTTTCCGGATCGGGATCAAGCCCGATGAACGCTCTTGGCTTTGTTCTCGCCGTAGAGGTCAGCGCGTTGATGGCGACCAAACATTCGTTAGGCTTGCTTGACGAGCGTGATGGAGGCCATAAAAGGGGCAGGCTGAGGAGGATCTAGCAAGTGTTCGATAAGATTCTGATCGCCAATCGCGGCGAGATCGCCTGCCGCGTCATCAAGACCGCACGCAAGATGGGCATCAAGACGGTCGCGGTGTATTCGGATGCCGACCGCGACGCCATGCATGTCGAGATGGCGGACGAAGCGGTGCATATCGGACCGGCGCCCGCAGCGCAGAGCTATCTCCTGCCTGAAAAGATCATCGAAGCCTGCACGCAGACGGGCGCGCAGGCGGTGCATCCCGGGTACGGCTTCCTGTCCGAACGCGCATCGTTCTGCGAAGCGCTTGAGGCCGAGGGGATCATCTTCATCGGTCCGAAGCCGAAGGCCATCAAGGCCATGGGCGACAAGATCGAGTCCAAGAAGTTTGCCAACGCCGCAAAGGTCAGCACGGTGCCGGGTTATCTCGGCGAAATCCGCGATGCCGATCATGCGGTCGAGATTGCCGGCGAGATCGGCTATCCCGTGATGATCAAGGCCTCGGCCGGCGGCGGCGGCAAGGGCATGCGCATTGCCTGGAACGAGGCGGAAACACGGGAAGGTTTTCAGTCCTCGCGCAACGAGGCGAAAAGCTCGTTCGGCGACGACCGCATCTTCATCGAGAAGTTCGTGGTCGATCCGCGCCACATCGAGATCCAGGTTCTCGGCGACGCGTACGGCAACGTCATCTATCTCGGCGAGCGCGAGTGCTCGATCCAGCGCCGTAACCAGAAGGTCGTGGAAGAAGCGCCATCGCCCTTCCTGGATGAAGAAACCCGCCGCGCGATGGGCGAGCAGTCCGTCGCGCTCGCCAAGGCGGTGGATTACCAAAGTGCCGGCACGGTCGAGTTCATCGTCGATAAGAACAAGAACTTCTACTTCCTTGAAATGAATACACGTTTGCAGGTCGAGCATCCTGTCACCGAACTGGTGACCGGCGTCGATCTCGTGGAGCAGATGATCCGCGTCGCAGCCGGCGAGCCGTTGACGATCGGCCAGGATGACGTGACGCTGAACGGCTGGGCGGTGGAGAGCCGCCTTTATGCCGAAGATCCTTACCGCAACTTTCTGCCTTCGATCGGCCGTCTCACCCGCTACCGGCCGCCGGAAGAGGGTGAGAGCGGCGACGTCATCGTGCGCAACGATACGGGCGTGACAGAGGGATCGGAGATCTCGATGTTCTACGATCCCATGATCGCCAAGCTCTGCACCTGGGCACCGACTCGTATCGAAGCGATTGACGCGATGTCTGTGGCTTTGGACGAGTTCGTGGTGGATGGCATCGAGCACAACATCCCGTTCCTCGCCGCCCTCATGCAGCACCCGCGCTGGCGCGAAGGTCGGCTCTCGACCGGCTTCATTGCCGAGGAATATCCGGACGGCTTTGCGCCGAGCCTGCCCGAGGCGAACGAACAGCGCGTGATCGCAGCCGTGGCGCTTGCCGTGGAACTCCTCCGCCGCGATCGCCTCGACCGCCATGTCGGTCGCCTGGCGCCGCATTCCGGTGCGATGAAGCCGGACTGGGTGGTTCGCATCGGCGACGAATATCTTGATGTCTCGATCGTTGAAGGCATGATCTCCAGCCCCATCGAAGTTGATCTCGCGATTGCCGGCGGTAAACCTGTGACAGTCGCTTCCGACTGGCGGCCGGGCGATGCTGTCTGGAAAGGCGAAGTCGGGGGGAAGGCGGTCTCGGCGCAGATCCGCCCTGTTCTGAACGGCACCCGCATCGCGTGGAACGGCAAGGCCGTGGTTGCCAGGGTGATGCTGCCCAACATCGCCGCACTCGAAAAGCTGATGCCGGTGAAGCTGCCGCCGGACACGTCTAAGATGCTGCTTTGCCCTATGCCTGGCCTGGTCGTGTCGGTTTCGGTCGAGGAGGGTCAAGAGGTCAAGGCCGGCGAAACGCTGGCGGTGGTCGAGGCGATGAAGATGGAAAACGTGCTGCGGGCCGAGCGCGATCTGACGATTTCCAAGATCAACGCCAAGGCCGGCGACAGTCTTGCTGTGGATGCCGTGATCATGGAGTTCGCGTGACGCAGCGGCTGTGATTTCCCAGCCGTTTTGACTCGACCC
The DNA here is from genome assembly GCA_002316345.1 of Phyllobacteriaceae bacterium UBA1059. Taxonomy (GTDB): domain Bacteria; phylum Pseudomonadota; class Alphaproteobacteria; order Rhizobiales; family Rhizobiaceae; genus Tianweitania. Next base: position 21,714 of record DCDI01000237.1, read on the forward strand.
TGCGCTCTTGATCCCGGACAATGCCGGCACGACATCTGAGTCCTGCCGGCAGCCGGAATCCTTATGAGCGACAAACTTCCAAGCGATCCGCTAAAGCGCGAAGCGGCGGTCAAGGCCGCATTGCCGGAGACGCCTGCTCGTCCCTTCGTCCATCTGCGCGTGCATTCCGCCTATTCGCTGCTGGAAGGCGCGTTGCCGGTCGGCAAGATCGTCGGCCATGCGGTCAAGGATGCCGCGCCGGCCATCGCCATTACCGACACCAACAACCTCTTCGGCGCGTTGGAATTTGCCCAGAAGGCGACCAAGGAAGGCGTGCAGCCGATCGTCGGCTGCCAGCTCGACGTCTGCTTCGATGACGAGGAGCCGGACACCTCACGCTCGGCGCGCAAAAACGGCCCGACCTACTATCAGGTCATCCTGATTGCCGCGACCGAAGCCGGCTACGCCAATCTCGTGCGGCTCGTCAGCCGCTCCTACCTGAATCATCCGGACGTCGTCGCACCGCACATCCTCATGGAATGGATGGAGGAGCTGGCGGATGGCGTGATCTGCCTGACCGGCGGCCCCACGGGGGCGATCGGCTGCATGCTGGCCACCGACAAGCGCCCTCTCGCCGAAGCGCGCATGGAGAAGCTGAAGGCGATCTTCGGCGATCGGCTTTATGTCGAACTGCAACGCCAGCAAGGCTATAGCCGACAGGTCGAGGCAGGGCTGATCGACCTCGCCTACAGCCATGACCTGCCGCTGGTAGCGACCAACGAAGCCTATTTCCCCAAGCGCGACGATTACGATGCGCATGACGCGCTGGTCGCGATCGCGGAAGGCTCGGTCGTTGCGGAAGATAACCGCCGTCGCCTGACACCGGATCACTACCTCAAAAGCCAGGCCGACATGTGCCGGCTTTTTGCCGACCTGCCCGAGGCGATCGACTCCACGGNNCGAGATCGCCATGCGGTGTTCCTATTACCCGAAGAACCGCAAGCCGATTCTGCCGCGCTTTACGGGTGGCGATGTGGCAGATGCCGAGGAGGCGGTCAGGGCAGAGGCCGACGAACTCAAGCGGCAGGCGCGCGAAGGTTTGGCCTACCGCCTCGAGCATTTCGGCATGACGCCGGGCTACACGCCCGAGCAATATTCCGAACGGCTGGAATTCGAGCTCGGCATTATCGAGCGCATGAAGTTTCCCGGCTACTTCCTGATCGTGGCGG
>DCDI01000207.1 GCA_002316345.1 Phyllobacteriaceae bacterium UBA1059
CCCATCTCGAGCAGCTGCTGGCGATCGCACCGCGTGAGCGCGCCAAGCTGATCGTCTTCGAGTCGGTGTATTCAATGGATGGCGACATCGCGCCGATCGCAGAAATTACGGCGCTCCCCCGCCGCTACAATGCGATGACCTATATCGACGAGGTTCATGCGGTCGGCATGTATGGCAATCGTGGCGGCGGCATCTCTGATCGCGACAATCTCGCCGGCGAGATCGACGTCATCGAAGGCACGTTGGCAAAGGCTTTCGGCACGCTGGGCGGCTATATCGCAGGCCCGCGTTCGGTAATCGATGCCGTGCGCTCCTATGCACCCGGCTTCATCTTCACCACGGCGCTGCCGCCTTCGATCGCAGCCGCTGCCACCGCCTCGATCCGCCATCTGAAAGAATCACAGATCGAGCGCGAACAGCAACAGCGCCAGGCACAGAACACCAAGGATCAGCTGTCGGCCGCCGGCCTGCCGGTGATGTTGTCGGAAACGCATATCGTTCCGGTGCTCGTCGGCGATCCCGAGCTTTGCAAGAAGGCGAGCGATCGTTTGCTCGAAGTGCACGGCCTTTACATCCAGCCGATCAACTATCCGACCGTGCCGCGCGGCACCGAGCGCTTGCGCATCACGCCGACGCCGTTTCATTCGGATGCGCTGATTGGTGAACTGGCCTTGGCCCTGCGCGAAACCTGGGAAGCCCTCGGCATCCCCTTCGCCACCGACCGCCGTCCGGCACAGCAGCGCACCAACCGGATCATTCCGCTGGTCACGTCCACGGCAGGCGGCTGACGCTCGTTCAAAGGGCGTCCTTCAATGGACGCCTTTTCCCGCTGTCGGCGTCGATCTGCTTTGAGTCGCGCCTGCAGACTGCCTAGAACAAAGCTTGCCCATCCAGATTGCCGGCAGCTAAAACGCTGGTCCCGATATCGACCTGCGTGGGCAAGATGCACCTTCTGATCGCATTACTAGGCATCATTGCTGCGATCATCTTCTTCGTCATTCGCGCCCATACCGTTTACGGCGCGGCCAAGGAGATCAATCAGGATACCAAGGGGCTGCAGCGGCGGGCAAAACAGACGTTCCAAAACTTCCGGGGAACGAAGCTTTCGCGCATCCGCGATCCGCAACTCGCTGCCGCCATCCTGTTGATCCAGTTGATCCGCACGGAAGCACCCGTCACGGCGCAGGAAAAGACCGCTATTCTAGACAGTTTGCGCGACCCATTGCGCGCAGCCGACCCGCAGGCGCTGTTCGAACAAGCCTGGAGCTACACGGAAAATCGCGCCTTCTTCTCGATGGTCTCCGATGAACTGCTACCCGTGCTGAAAGCCAGTTTGAACGACGGTGAAAAGCATGAGCTGGTTGCCATGCTGACCAAGGTCGCCGGCGCTTACAGCCAGATCAGCGAACTCCAGCAATCCTCGATCTCACGGCTGAAGAAGACGCTGTTTTTGTGAAGCGCTTCGTCGGATGATCGATCCTATGCAGCTTCCGTCCCTTGCAACATGGTAGCAAGCGCGGCCTGAAATCGGCTTCGCACACTCGTCGTCATCCCCGGGCGGAGCCGGAGCGTAAGCGGAGGCGCAGATCCGAGGATGACGAAGTGGGATCGTAGTGCGCGACATCGCAGAACCTGGCGCGGCTCCTCGCCCCCCGGAACGGGGGAGAGGTGGCCCGGCAGGGTCGGTGAGGGGGAACGACCTCGCCGCCGCCGCTGCACTTGCCGAACCCAGAGCTTGTCCTCCTCACCGTCACGGCTGCGCCATTCCTCTCCCCCACGAAGTGAGGGAGAGGAATGGCGCCAGGTCCGTTCAACTCTGCGCTTTGATCAAAAACTTATCCACGCCTCTAACCGCTCAGCCTATCCTCCACCCATCGCCCTTGTCGGGAACTCTGGTGCGCACCGGGGATCAGAGGAGGGCGGCGGTGTCCGGGCTGGTTACGCTGCGGTAGCGTGATCTGGAGGTAATCAGTCCTCTCCAAGCCCGGGCCACGAGCCGGTTCAGCCTGTTTCGGACCTTTCCAGGGGGAGAGCCATCCGAACAGCCCCCCGGTGCCGCGGCAAGCGCACCGACGGACGCGAGACTTCCGCGCCGTACATAGTATCAATCTGAGGCGCGGATTCTTGCGTCCGCTTCCCGAACTTTCATGGTCGGGAAGGCGGGAAGTCGTGCCTGCAAGACAGCACATGATCAGGTGACGCCATGGCGCACCTGCGTTCTTTGACAATGACTTAGCCCTGGCGCGAGACGCTTACGCTGTCCTTTACGGGAGCCCTCAGCGCCCCCTCACCCCGCCGGCTGTGCTCGGAAATAATCCGCAAGCCGTCCCGCCGCCTCCTCCAGCTGTTCCAGGTTGCGGTGGAAACAGAGGCGGAAGTGGCCGGCGCCGGCGGCACCGAAGGCGGTGCCCGGTGCGAGGCCGACACTGGCCTTGTCGATGATGTCGAAGGTCGCGCTGCGGGAATCGCTGATGCCGTCCACCGCGAAAAAGGCGTAGAACGCGCCTTGGGGAACGCTCATGCGCACGCGGCCCGTATCCAGCAGCGCGTTGCAAACGAGATCGCGGGCCTTGTGGGCGCGCTCGACCTGACTCGCAACAAAGGCATCACCCTCATCCAATGCAGCGACCGCGCCGCGCTGCATGAACTGCGCGACGCCCGAAGTCGAATACTGGATCAGGTTCTCGAACACCTGCTGCAGATCGGGATGAATGCGCAGCCAGCCGATGCGCCAGCCGGTCATAGCCCAGTTCTTGGAGAAGCTGTTGACGAAGAGGATGCGGTCCTCAGGCTCCATCACATCGAGGAAGGACGGCGCGCGGCTGCCGGAATAATGATAAAGCGAATAGATCTCGTCGGCGATGATCCAGAGGTTCTTGCGCCGGGCGAGATCGAGCAACCCGCGCAATGTCTCATGATCGGCCGTCCAGCCATTGGGGTTGGACGGCGTGTTGATGAACAGCGCGCGCGTGCGCTCGGTCACCGCAGCTTCGACGCGTTCAAGGTCGCAGACCCAGCCATTGCCGGTTTCCGTCAGCGGCACCGGCACGGGCGTGGCGCCCGACACGCCGACGGCACCGGCAAAATTCGGCCAGGCCGGCGAAAGATAGATGGCCTCGTCGCCCGCCCCGGTTGTTGCCTGCAATGCCAATTGGATCGCGTGCATGCCGCTGGCGGTGACGATGAACTCTTCCGGCTGAAAGGCGTGGCCGAAGTGGCGAATATAATAGCGGGCAAGCGCCTGGCGCAGTTCGGGAATACCGCGCTGCCAGGTGTAGAAGGTTTCGCCGTTAGCCAAGCCCGCTTGTGCCGCTTGCGTGATGAAGTCGGGCGTCGGCAAATCGCCCTCGCCGGCCCAGAGCGGTATCGTGCCCGGGCGGGCGCGGCCATAGTTGATCGCCGCAACGATGTCGCTTTCGGGCACGTTGCGGGCATCGCCGCGCAGATCATCAAACAGGCTCACGATCAAATCTCCAGGGCGACTCACAAACGAAAGGCGAACAAAGCACGACTCATCAGCGCGCCATGCTTCGATAAGCCTTCGATCACCGCGGCGCTAGCGCCAGGATCACACCGCGCGTCTGGCCAGAAGATCGCGAATTTCGGTAAGAAGCTGCACATCCGGCGGTGGCGGCGCGGCCGGGGTCGCAACCTTCTCCTCGCGCTCGATGCGGCGACGCAGGTTGTTCACGGCCTTGACCATCAGGAAGATAATGAAAGCCAGGATCAGGAAATTGATCACGACCGTGATGAAGCTGCCATAGGCAAACACTGCGCCCTGCTCGCGCGCTTGAGCAAGCGTAGGCGCGTTGACGGCGGAAGACAGCGGCAGGAAGTAGTTGGAGAAATCGAAGCCGCCAAAGATCGCACCGATGATCGGCATGATGATGTCGTCCACCAGCGATGTGACGATCTTGCCGAACGCAGCGCCGATGATCACGCCGACGGCAAGATCCATGACATTGCCGCGCGCAATGAATTCCTGAAATTCCTTCAGCATCCCGCCATCCTTTATCCCCAAGCGAGCGCGCCTCCGCGCAGCCCCATGATCCAGATCATAGCTGCGCGACGCAGCGTAAGCAAAGCGCTGCGCACTCTATCCACCGCAGGGACTTTCGCAGCATTGGACAGCGGTCACCCTGCGTGCTTTGCTTTTGAACAATGGAGGAGGACGCTTGCAGGGCTGGTCCGTTGTTCTTGCCGCACTTGCCTATGTGACGCTGCTGTTCCTGGTGGCGAGCCTGGGCGACCGACGACGCGTGGCCGCAAAAAGCGCTGGCGGACGGCCGCTGACCTACGCGTTCAGCCTGGCGATTTACTGCACGTCCTGGACCTTCTTCGGCTCGGTCGGCCTCGCATCCGAACGCAACCTTGAATTTCTTGCGATCTATATCGGCCCGGTGCTGGTCTTCGTGTTTGGCTATCCGCTGCTGCGCCGCATCATCAGAATCGCAAAGTCGGAAAAGATCACCTCGATCGCCGACTTCCTGGCCGCCCGTTACGGCAAGAGCTTTGCGGTGGCATCGCTCGCCACGATGATCGCGACGCTGGGCACCATCCCCTATATCGCGCTGCAGCTGAAGGCGATTTCGGAAACCGTCAGCCTGATGGTGGAGCACTACAATACGCGGCCGCCGGATGTGCAGTTCTTTGTTGGCGACATTTCGCTGACCATCGCCATGCTGCTTGCGGTTTTTGCCGTCCTTTTCGGCACGCGTCATGCCGATGCGACGGAGCATCAGAACGGCTTGATCCTGGCCGTCGCGGTAGAATCGATCGTCAAGCTCGCCTCCTTTGTGGCGGTCGGCGTCGCCGTGACCTTCTTTCTGTTCGGCGGCGTCGGGCCCATCGTCGAAGCCATCGGCAACAATCCGCGCGTGCAGGAAGCCGTGGGCTACAACACATCGCTGCCGACCTGGATTGTCACCACCCTCCTGTCGGCCTTCGCAATCGTCATGCTGCCACGCCAGTTCCACGTCACAGTGGTGGAAAACAGAACGGATGCGGAGCTGCGCACGGCAACGCGGGTGTTTCCGCTTTACCTGATCGCCATTAACATCTTCGTTCTGCCGATCGCCTTCGCCGGACTGACCTTCGTTGGCAGTTCCACAAGTGCCGATCTCTACGTGCTGGCGCTGCCGCTTATCGCCGGGCATGACGGGCTGGCAATGCTCGCATTTATCGGCGGGTTGTCGGCGGCCACCGCGATGGTGATCGTGGCAAGCGTTGCCTTGTCTGTGATGATCTCGAACGACCTCATCATCCCGCCTTTCGTGCGGCGGCTGGTGCAGCCCGACCGCCGCGGGGTGGAAGACTGGTCGCGCCTGATCCTCAATGTCCGCCGCGCCTCGATCTTCATCGTCCTGCTTGCGGCCTTCTTTTATTATCGCGAAACCACCAATAATACGCGGCTGGCCTCAATTGGCCTGATCTCCTTTGCCGCTGTCGCTCAGTTCGCCCCCTCCTTCCTCGGCGGCTTGATCTGGCGCCGCGCCAATGGACGCGGTGCCGTTCTCGGCATGCTCACCGGGATCATCGTCTGGGCCTACACGCTGTTGCTGCCCTCGCTGGCGCCCGCCGATACTGCCATCCTGACGCGCGGCCTGTTCGGCATGGAAGCGCTGCGACCGCAATCGCTGTTCGGCACGGTCGGTGAGCCGCTGAACCACGGCGTGTTGTGGAGCCTCGCCATCAACACGCTGTTCTTCGTGCTAGGCTCGCTGTCGCGCTCCGCCATGCCGCTGGAGCGCATCCAGGCGGCGATCTTCGTGCCGCGCGACATCAATCCCATGCCGAGCCTGCGCCGCTTCCGCACGACGGTGACGGTGGACGAGCTTAAGGACACGATCGCCCGGTATCTTGGCGTCGAGCGCACGGAACGCTCCTTCCAGAGCTTTGCGACTGCCGGCAACGAGCCCCTTCCCGGCGGAAACGAACCGGCCAGCATGACGGTCGTGCGTTTTTCCGAGCAGTTGCTGGCCAGTGCGGTCGGTTCATCATCCTCGCGCCTCATCCTGTCCTTGCTGTTCCAGCGCAACGATCGCAGCCAGAAAGATGCGCTGCGGCTGCTGGATGATGCGTCCGAAGCGTTGCAGCACAATCGGGATCTGCTGCAAACCGCGCTCGACCAGATGGATCAGGGCATCACCGTGTTCGACACGGATCTGCGTCTGACCAACTGGAACCGACAGTTCCGCTCGCTGTTCGACCTGCCGGATTCACTCGGACAAGTTGGCGTCTCGCTGCACCACATTCTGCGCCATCTGGCGGACCGCGGCGATATTCCGGCCGATCTCGAACTCACGGCGCTGAACCGACTGAGCAGCTTCGGCACGCCCTGGCGCATCGAGCTCAAGACCTCCGGCCGCATCATCGAATTGCGCTCCAATCCGATGCCCGACGGCGGGACGGTCGCGACCTATTCCGACGTGACGGCAGCGGTAGCCGCCGATCTCGCCTTGAAGCGCGTCAACGAAACGCTGGAACAGCGCGTTGCCAGTCGCACGGCCGAACTGACGCGCGTGAACCAGGAACTGGCGCTGGCACAGGAGGTGGCCGAGGAGGCCAATCTCTCCAAGACTCGCTTCCTCGCCGGTGCCGGGCACGACATCCTGCAGCCGCTCAACGCCGCGCGGCTGTATTGCTCGTCCTTGATCGAGCGGGCGGAAGAAAATGACCTGCGCCAAGCCGCCACCAACATCGAGTCCTCGCTGGAATCGGTGGAAACGATCCTCGGCGCGGTGCTCGACATCTCCCGCCTCGATGCCGGCGCGCAGAAGCCGAATGAAACCACATTCCGGCTCGATGCGCTGTTGAAGCAGATCCAGACCGACTTTTCGCCCATGGCTGCCGAGAAGCGACTGCAACTTCGCATCCTGCCTTCGACGCTAGCCGTTCACACCGACCGCAACATGTTGCGCCGGGTGATCCAGAACCTCGTCTCCAACGCGATCAAATATACCCGCTCAGGCCGCATCCTGATCGGTGTGCGCCGACGCGGCAAGCTGCTGGAAATCCAGGTGCTGGATTCCGGCATCGGCATTGCCAGCAACGATCTCAACAGCGTCTTCCAGGAATTCCTGCGTCTCGATGAAGGCGCGCGTGAAGCCCAGGGGCTTGGGTTGGGGCTGTCGATCGTGGACCGTATAGCGCGCGTGTTGCGCCTCGAAATCCAGATCGAGTCGCATAAGGGGCGCGGCACGCGGTTTTCGGTGATCCTCCCTCGTGCCGAGCCGCCGTCGCTTGCAGCCGACCAGGCTGCCTTGTCCGCGCCCGTTCCAGGTGCGGCCGACGTCGCCGGGCTGAAGATCCTTTGCATCGACAACGACCCGCAGATCCTAGATGCCATGAAACGGCTGCTGGAAGGCTGGGGTTGCGACGTGAGCATTGCCTTGAATTCGCAAGGCGCGCTGGCGTTCGAGTTGGTGCCCGACATGATGCTGGTGGATTACCACCTCGACAACGAGACCGGTCTCGACGCGGTGACCGCCATGCGCGCCAAGCACAAGCTGTTCATCCCAGCCGTGCTGGTGACGGCCGATCGCGGCGCGGAAGCGCGAAGCGGAGCGACGGCGCTCGACATGACGGTGGTCAACAAGCCGGTGAAGCCTGCGGTTCTGCGCATGACGCTCGGGCGTCTCAAACGGATGGAAGAAGCGGCCGAGTGATCAGCTGGCGCTGGGATCGCTGCCCAGCTTCGACAGGAGGATCACCGCCTGGGTGCGGCTGTCGACGCCGAGCTTCTGCAGAACCGCTGACACGTGAGCCTTCACCGTCGCTTCCGAGACGTCGAGTTCGAAGGCGATCTGCTTGTTGAGCAAGCCCGACGCCAGCATGGTCAGAACGCGCGTTTGCTGCGGCGTCAGGCTTTGCAGCCGGCGAATGAGCTGCGAAACTTCGGCGTCGCCTTCCGTGCCGAGATCGAGATGGGCGGGCGTAGCGACGCCGCCTTCCAGCACCTGGCGGACCGCACCACGGATTTCTTCCATGCTAGCAGATTTCGAAATAAAGCCGGATGCGCCGAGTTCCAGCGCGCGACGGACCGTTTGCGCGGCATCATGGGCGGACACAACGATCACCGGCGTCGCGGGAAAGGCCGCTCGCATTGCGACCAGACCCGACAAGCCGCTGGCGCCAGGCATCGACAAGTCGAGCAACAGAAGATCGATGTCGTCCTCGGCCGCCACGATGACTTGCGCGGCCTCGAAGTCGCCGGCTTCCAGTATTCGGATGTCCTCTCCAAGTCCCACCAGCGCATGTCGCAAAGCGCCGCGAAACAATGGATGATCGTCAGCAATGACGAATTTCAGGCTGGATTCCAAAAGCAGCCGGTCTCCCAAGCGAAGAGTGTCGATCCATGCCTATTATGCGGGCAAGTGCAGCCGAGGCAAAGACCTAAACGCGGGTAACCGATTGAAGCGCTTGATGCTATAGTCTGTCAGGCGCCTTGAAGTCGCAGGCTCACTGAGAAACTGCCATCGGCGCGATGACGTCGTGGCTGAGATCATCCTTGGGCCGTTCCGTCGGAAGCTGACGGCCGGTCGCGGTGTAATAAACCGTTTCCGCGATGTTGGTCGCATGATCGCCGATGCGCTCGATGTTCTTGGCGCAGAACAGAAGATGTGTGCAGGGCGCGATGTTGCGCGGATCTTCCATCATATAGGTCAGCAATTCGCGGAACATCGACGTGTACATCTGGTCGATCTGGTCGTCGCGATCGCGCAAGGAGGCGATGCGGTCTACCGAGCGGCTGGCGAAGATATCCAGCACTTCCTTGAGCTGAGCGAGAGCCAGCGCCGACAGCGCTTCCATGCCGCGAAACACACGCAACGGCTGGCGTGCTTCGCTGACGGCCACCACGCGCTTGGCAATGTTCTTGCCGAGATCGCCGATGCGCTCGAGGTCGCTGGAAATGCGGATCGCGCCGATGATTTCGCGCAGATCATGCGCCAGCGGCTGGCGGCGGGCGATGATGACGATGGCCTTTTCGTCGATCTCGCGCTGGGCGTCATCCAGCATCTTGTCGTCGCGGATGATGCGTTGCGCCAAGGCGGCATCGGAACTCACCAGCGCCTGCACGGCGCGTTCCACCATGCGCTCGGCATGACCACCCATGGCGCCAATGCGCGCCGAAAGGAACTTCAGTTCCTCGTCATAGGCGCGAACGATATGCTGCTGAGCGACCATTGCGGTTCTTGTCCGATGCAGATGGGAGTCGGATGATTCCCATTCAGATACCTGTTTTGCGTGACAAAACGACGAATTTTTGCGGCAAGCCAGCCCTAATTCGATGATATGGCAGGCTGATCGGGGAAGAAAACCGTGAACTCCGTGCCTTCCCCAATCTTGGAGCGGATCGACAGACGCGCATTGTGGCGGGTCACGATGTGCTTGACGATTGCCAGACCCAGACCTGTCCCTTTCTGGTTGCGGCTGGCTTCAGCATCGATCCGGTAGAAGCGCTCGGTGATTCGCGGGATGTGTTCGGCCGGAATGCCCGGCCCATGATCGCGCACCGAAGCGGCGATGCCGGCTTGCCCGCCTTCCGTAGTCCGGTGGAGTCTTACATCCACGCGTTCGCCGGATCGGCCATATTTACAGGCGTTTTCCAGAAGGTTCTCGAACACCTGAAACAGTTCGTCGCGGTCGCCCAGAACCTTGGCCTCTCCCTCTTCCAGATCAGTCTCGATCGCCAGGCCGGCTTCCCTCGCACGCGGGCTGATCGTGGCGATGACCGCTTCAAGGATCGGGCGCAGGTCGGCTGTTTCTCCCGGCTTCAGCATCGGCTTCATTTCCACCCGCGACAGCGAAAGGAGGTCGTCGATCAGGCGGGCCATGCGACCGGTCTGGTCTTGCATGATGCCAAGGAAACGATCGCGTGCGGCGGCGTCGTTACGGGCCGGGCCGCGCAGCGTTTCGATGAAGCCGGAAATGGAAGCGAGCGGCGTGCGCAACTCATGGCTGGCATTGGCAATGAAGTCGGCGCGCATCCGGTCGATGCGCCGCGCTTCGCTGTGATCGCGGAAGATAAGCGCGAACAGGCCGCGCGTTGCATCGAGCCGTGCGACGCTAACGCGGTACACCCGTTCCACGGGAAAGCGCTCGGCATAATCCACCGGTTCGCTTCCATCGCTGCCGTTCAGCGCATGTTCCACAAGGCTTTGCAGCTCGGGCGCGCGAAACCGCAGTTGCAGCATCGTGCCGGGGGTTACCGGATCAAAGGCCGAGAGCGCTGCCGGATTGGCATGGATCACCACGCCGTTGCGATCGAATACGATCAGGGGATCGGCGACCGCGCGGGCCAGATCGAGTTGAGAAAAGCTCGGAGGTGCCTGGACATCCTGGCTCAACCACGGGCCACTATCCGGCAAGGCAATGCTCTTGGCTGCCCGGCCGGACGTTACCAGCGCGACAAGGATCAGAGCGAGAGCAAAGCCAAGGCTCGGCCAAAGAAGCGTGGGCTGAAGCGTGCACAGCACCGCAATGGCAAGCAAAGCGACAACAAGGATCGCCAGCGCCGACACATGCGGACCTCGGTCCCGCCGCCTTTCAAGCCCTTCGGCTGCCACGATGCACCCTCCCTTTCCCGCTCCTGCAAGCGGCCCTGTTTCCAAATCCGGCTCAGGAACTATCTCCATGCATCAGATACCATGACAGGCTGATTGCAGGAGAACGGGATGAGCGAAAAAATAGCGCCGGCAAATTTTCCCGACACGGCGGCGGTGACGCTCGAGATCGATGGAACGACCCACCTGTTCGACATCGACGAGCCCGATCTGCCGAACTGGATCGAGGATAACGAGCTGAGCGCCGGCGGCTTTCCTTACGACAAGGGCATGAAGAAGGACCCGTTCGAAGCACACTTCGACAAGCTTCAGGTCGAGCTGGTCAGACTACAGGATTGGCTGCTGAAAACCGGCAAACGCGTGATGATCGTGTTCGAAGGCCGCGACGCCGCGGGCAAAGGCGGTACAATCGGGGCCTTTCGCGCCAACCTCAATCCCCGCACGGCGCGCAACGTGGCTCTGCCCAAGCCCACCGAAACCGAGCGCGGCCAGTGGTATTTCCAGCGCTACATCCAGCAGTTTCCGAGTCATGGCGAGTTCGTGACCTTCGACCGCTCCTGGTACAACCGNNCCGGCGTCGAGCGCGTGATGGGGTTCTGCACGGAAGAAGAGCACCAGCGCTTCCTGCATGAAGCGCCCCTGTTGGAGCAGATGATCGTCAATGACGGCATCCACTTCTTCAAGATCTGGCTGGATATCGGGCGCGAAACACAGCTCAAGCGCTTTCACGACCGGCGCCACAGCATCCTGAAAAGCTGGAAGTTCTCGCCTATCGACATTGCGGGCCTTGGCCGCTGGGACGCTTATACCCGCGCACGCAATGAGATGTTCGAAGCGACCCACACCAAGCATGCGCCCTGGCTGGTTGTGCGTTCAAACGACAAGCGCCGTGCACGGATCGAGGCCATCCGGCACGTGCTGCTGACAATCCCTTATACCGGCCGCGACCGCGACGCGATCGGCGAGCCCGACAAGAAGATCGTCGGCGAAGGGCCGAAGCTGCTGACGCCTTGAGATCAGGGCGTCGAGCGAAGTCAGTTTTCGGCTTAGCGCGGCGTTGCGCTCGGTAGAACAGCCGGCGCAATCTGCGTTTGGGACGGTCCGCCGGAAGCCGCATTTCCTTGCGCGGCTGACGGGCTGGGTTGCTGACCGGTCAGTAGTTCGTCGGTTGAAGCCGCTGGAGCGGCGTTCTGGTTCGGTTGGACTTGGCCCACGCTACCGGCTTCCGGCAAAGATTGCAGGTTTGAAGCCGATGCCTGCGCCCCGGCATTCGCACCGATCTGGTCGGTACCGACTGGCAGCGGCGAGATCGTGCCGTCTGCAGCCGCCACGCGCCAGACCGTGTTGCCGGCGTCATCGGCAACCAGGAGTGCGCCCGTACCGTCGATGCCGACACCCACCGGACGCCCTTGAGCCTCGTCTCCTTGCAGGAAGCCGGTCACGACATCCTGCGCCTTGCCGACCGGCTTGCCATTTTCGAAAGGCACGTAAACGACCTTGTAGCCGTTGAACGCCGTGCGGTTCCAGCTGCCATGTTCGCCGATAAAGGCACCATTGGCGAAGGCTGCCGGCAGAGCCGAGTTCATGGAGAAGGTCATGCCCAGGGCCGCGACGTGACTGGACAGGGCATAGTCGGCGGGGATTGCCTTCTCCACCATATCCGGCCTTTGCGGATGCACGCGCTGATCGACATGGCCGCCATAATAGCTCCATGGCCAACCATAGAACGCGCCGTCCTGCACCGATGTCATGTAATCGGGAACGAGGTTCGGCCCGAGTTCATCGCGCTCGTTCACGACGGCCCAAAGCCGGCCATCCTGCGGATTGAAGCTTAGCCCGTTCGGATTGCGCAAGCCGGACGCATAAACGCGCGCTGCACCCGTTTGCCGATCCACCTGCCAGATGGCGGCCCGCCCTTTTTCCGCTTCCAGCCCGTTTTCCACGATATTGGAGTTGGAGCCGACGGAGGCATAAAGCATGCGGCCATCCGGGCTGAGTGCGAGGTCCTTAGTCCAGTGGTGGTCGATCGGGCCGCCGGGAAGTGCCGTCACCAGCTTGGGCTGCGCGGTGATCGCGGTTTGGCCGAGCTCATAGGGGTAGGCAAGGATCGCGTCAGTGGCCGCCACGTAAAGCGTGTTGTCGATCCACGCCACGCCAAAGGGCGAGTTCAGGCCTTTAAGAAGGTCGCTGCGTTCATCCACCGTGCCGTCGCGATTAGTGTCGCGCAGCAGCGTGATGAGGTTGCTTTCCTTCTTCTGACCGCCACCCCCGCCATGCGCGATCGACATGATCCAACCTCGGATCATGTCCTTGGGGCGCGAAAGCGGCTCGACGCCAGGACCTTGGGACTGGATCACCAGAACGTCGCCATTGGGCAGCGTATGAACGGTGCGGGGATTGGCGAGATCCTTGGCATAAGCTGTGATCGTCAGCCCTTCGGGCACGGTCGGCATCTTGTTGTTCTGCCAGCCGATCACCTCGGCGACCTTCAGATCGGGCACAAGCTGGGAGCTTGGTTCCGGTAGAACCGGGTTCGGCCCGATCTGTTGCGAGACATCAAAGTTGGTGCTTTCATCGGAGCAGCCAGCCACCATAAGAAGAGCCGCAGTGCTGCCGGCAAGGGCGGAAGCGCGGAGGAAGGATGAGCGGTTACGCATAGTGGTTCACTCCCACGCTTCTACGCGACACAGCCGAGCGGTTGAGCCAGGCAGCCAGAAGCATCACCACGAAAGTCACGGGAGACAGTGCGAGACCGTAAGGCACAACGGCGGTCCAGCCATCGCCGGCATGCACGAAGCTGTTGGCGACGGCCAAGAGGAGCACCACCACATAGGCGATGATCGCCGCCCAACTCGGCCGGAACAGGCGCGTCCTTCGCCGGGCCAGCATCTCGATGACACCAACGACAATTGCCACGCCGCCGACGACCAGCCCCGCAAACAGCAGCCAGGCGGAAAAATTTTGCCACAAAATGTTGGCGGAGCGCCAAAAAGCGATGTCGGTCAACAATGTGAGCGTGAAGCACACGGCCGGAAACTGCGCGAGCATCCCGTAAAGCGGGCGTGAGGGAATAGGCACCGTAGCCGGTACCGAATACGTCGTGTCCATCGCTCGCCTTTCGTGTTCCAGACCACGTCTGGCAATCTTACTCCCAGCTGGCGTCCCTTGTTCCCGGACCGAAAAGATTTCTCGCTTTTTGCCGCCGATAGGTGCGGCGACGGATAGCTGGGAGCGCTGAAACAGGGCTAGCGTCTTAAGAGCTTCGGCTAACCGGCTTCATCCACCGGCTCTTGCTCATGCGATGGGGCGTCTTTTCCCAGTGGAAGGGCTTGGCATAAAGATGCCAGGCCGCGCGCCAGGCGGCATAGGAGATCATCATCCAGTAAACGGGCGTGGCGAGCACCGTCTTCCACAGGCTCTTGCGCTCGCGCTTCACCAGCGTGGCCGCGCCAAGCACGAGGAAGGCTGCATAGCCGCAGCTTATGTTGATCACATCGACGGCGAACAAAGCGGAATGCGGCGTGGCCGTTTCGGCATGAAGCATTTCGAAGAAGATGGCAGCGATCGTGACGATCATGAGCGGATGCGCCAGGGCCGAAATCACCATGCCGGCAAACAGCACCTGAACGATCAGGAACGAGGCCGTCCCGATCTCCCGACGCAGCTGCCGTGGATTGCGCATGTGGACCAGCCAGGTTTGCAGCCAGCCCTTGAACCAGCGCGTACGCTGCGGCACCCAGTCGCCTAGCCGGTGCGGCGCTTCCTCGAAGGTGGGATAGGTGATCGTGCCGGAGCGATAACCAAAGCGCGCCAGCCGCAAACCGAGATCGGCGTCTTCCGTGACGTTGAACGGGTCCCAGCTGCCGACGGCTTCCAGCGCAGTGCGGCGGAAATGGTTGGACGTTCCGCCAAGCGGCAACACCACGCCCTTGTTTGCCAGCCAGGGCAGCATTCCGCGAAACAGCGCGGCATATTCGAAGGCAAACAGCCGCTGGATCATGCCTTCGCCGGCATTGGTGATGACCAGCGGCGCCTGCAGGCAGGCGAGGGCCGGCGGCGCATCGCGGAAGGTCTGCCACGCTTCGAGCAGTTGCAGCGGATGCGGCTTATCCTCGGCATCATAGATCGCCACTAGCTCGCCGGATGTCAGCGGCAGTGCGTAAGTCAGCGCTTTCGGCTTGGTGCGCGGCCCCTGCGCAGGCACTTCGATGATCTCGACCCAAGGCCGCAGGGTATGCGCCCGCAATGCTTCCAGCGTTTCCGTATCATCGGCTTCGCAAACCAGCTTGATCTCCAGCTTGGCGCGCGGCCAGACGATCCGCCCCAGCGACGTCAGCAGTTCCGGCACGACGGCGGCTTCGCGATAGAGCGCGATCATGACGGAATAAACAGGCAGATCGGCAGGCGCGACAGGCGGCAGCTTGGCGAGGTAAGGCGGCTCGGCCCGGCGCGCGGCCAGCATTCGCAAGGCAACGCAGCCCAGGAAGAACAGCGAGAAAAGGAGATGCAAAGCGAGCATCGCTGCGCTCGGCCATAGGGCAAAGCCAAGCGGCACGGAAACCAGCACCGCGCCGATCGCAAAGCCCTGCCCAACCGTCGCAACAACGTTGGCCGAGCAATCAGGGACGTTGCTTGCGAGGGTTTCGCAGGCGCGGGCGCTCAAGCGCGGTTCGGAACAGGTGATCAGCGCCTTTCGCAGCATCGACGGCGCCACAACCGCCATGCGCCCTGCGCGTTCAGGATGGTCACCCAGCATCCGCCGCAGACCGCGGAGATCAAGCAAGCCTGCTCCGACCAGCTGTGTGGGTGGACGGTCGGGCTCGACATAAAGGATCGGCCGCGCGTGCCTCGAAGCGAAAGGCGAACCCAGAAGCGTAAGCGCGTCGCCTTCCCGGACGATCAGCCGTGCCGGATCGACAGCCGGCATAAAGGCCAGCCGCAAGTCCATAGCGATGGCGCGATAAAGCCGGTCTTCCGCACACAGGCCAGCCGCCAGAAGCTCGACGTGGAACGGCGTCTTGTTGGCCCGCGCCCGGGTGGCGACAGGCACGAGCCGATCCGCTGGGATACCGAGCCGCTGCAACACCGGCAGCCACTCGCAAGCCTCCTCGAACGGATCGAGCGGCGATGCGCCCCGCCGAACCAGCGCCTGCGGCTGTCGATGCGGGCTGTTGTCGTTCAGCTCCGGTTCTAAGATTTTCTCGACGGCGCTCATGCGATCACGCGTACATGAGGAAGATCGCCGTCCGGCAGTCTCCAGCAGGACGCAAGATTATCCTGCGCTGCCGAGAGCATCCTCACGCCAAGATGCTTGTCCGCGCGCGATCGGATGGCAATCCCCGCTCCATGAGCCATAAACGCAACTTCCCCACAACGCCGCACAACTTACAATCCCCATCCCGATTGTAGTTGATCCCAGCGGATGCGCAATCACCCGCTGCGATGAAGAGGCTGCTTTGTTGTGGCCAACTATCGGCGCTCGCCGCTTTCCTTCGCCCAGACATCGGATGCGATGCCGATCACGGCCTCAAGCGCCGAAGCGAGTGCTCCGCGCTCCCGGTCGCTCATGCGCTCGATGACCTCGACAAGACTGCGGATCGGATCGCGCTCCAAGAGAAGGTAGCCCTTTTCGGCCACTTCCAGATGCTCGGCACGCCCGGCCGGCTGATGCGCTGCCTTGCGCACCAATTCCTTCTGGATCAGCGTGCGCACGGTGCGGCTCACCGGTCCATTGGCGAGGCCTTGGAAGCGCGCGAGGCTGCTGGCCGTGCGGGCGCCATCCGGCGATTTTGCGAAATAGCGCAGCGCCGTCCATTGCGCGGGATAAAGGCCCTCCGCATAGCCGATCGAATGAAGGGACCGTCCTGCCAATTCCAGACGCTCGGCCAGAGCCGGTGCGGAAATCGTCTTCTTTGCTGCCACGGCGCACCTCAAGCAACCAGGAATGCTGGGGATCGTGCCCGTGGCGGATACTGCTGCGATCCGTATGGGTCACTCGACAGCGATCCAGTGAGCAGCACATGCAAATCTGTCGAAAAAGGGACGCCGGCTAGGCTCCAGCCAAAGCCTGCTGACGTTCGCAGCCATTCCTGCCTTCAAAAGCGGCACGGGAACCTTTGCACAGCCCATTCCTTTTCGTCGACGTTCCGCTTGAGCGGGGCGGCCCAGTGAAGCCAAGTCCTAGCAAAGGAGGCTCCTATGCAAGCCGTTCTCGAAGCAGCCGCTGATCCGCGGCAAGGCCGTGTCGTCATTCTTGCGGCAGGCTCCGGCTTTCGCAGCCAGCATGAGCGTGACACCCGCCACTGGATTGCCGAACAAGTGGCCGCGATGAAAGGCTACGCCTTTCGGCCCGCCGATCCCGTTCCCGATGGCGCCAGCACCTATCTGCTGCCCAGCGATGCCCTGGCCTTGTCGGAAGCAGCCGTGCTCGGCCTGAAGAGCGAGCATGATTTTCTCGGCGGCATCGTTCCTCATCCCTTCGTTGCCACGAAGGCGATCGTCCATCCGCTAGTCTCGCGCGACGCTGCCCAGCCGGAAGGCTGGTCGCACGATTTTCCTGAAGCCGTACGCGATGTCGTGCTTGGGGGTTACACCGTGTTTTCCCGCGACGATGCGATCGAAGCCGCCCGGCGCCTGCTGGAAAGCAGCGCGATCCGCTTGAAGGCGGTCGAGGAAACCGGCGGACGGGGTCAAATCGTCGTCCACAGTGAGGCTGATCTGGATGCCGCCCTCGCCCATTTCGATCCGGATGTCATCGCGCGCGCAGGCCTGGTGATCGAAGAAAACCTCCTCGACGTCATTACCTTCAGCGTCGGTCAGGTCCGTTTCGGCGACATGGTGGCGTCGTATCATGGCACGCAGACGCTGACCCGCAACCATGATGGCAACACGGCTTATGGCGGCTCAGCCCTTGCCGTGACGCGCGGCGGGTTCGATGCCTTGCTGGCAAACGCACCAACGCCGGAAGTCGCACTCGCCGTTGAACAGGCCATGCGCTTCGATGCTGCCGCCGACCGCTGCTTCCCGCAAAGCATCATTTCGCGCCGCAACTACGATGTCGCGCGGGGCAGCGCGGCCGATGGCACGGTCCGGGCCGGCGTGCTGGAACAAAGCTGGCGGATGGGCGGCGCAACGCCAGCTGAAATCCTCGCCATCAAGACGCTGATCGCCGAACCTACCCGGCATACGGTCCATGCCGTGTGCGTTGAGACCTATCGCCAGGACGTTCAGATCCCGCCCAATGCAGCAGTCACCTTCAATGGCGACGATTCGGATATCGGACATATCAAGAAGTATGTTTATATCGATCCGTGCTGAGGCAACGATGGCACGAAACCAAGATGGCGCGGCAGTGACCGCGCCGTTTTTCGAGGACTGACATAATCAATGCGCAGCCACGTCATACAAATCAATGTCGGCGACGAACCTGTTGCCGGCACGCTCGCTTCCCCCGAAACCACCCTGCCCGGCGTCCTCTTCATCCATGGATGGGGCGGCAGCCAGGAGCAGGATATGAGCTGCTCTAAGGAAATCGCCGAACTCGGCTGTATGTGCCTGACCTTCGATCTGCGCGGGCACGCCGCCAGCAAAGCCAAGCAGCGCTCGGTGACGCGCGACGACAATTTTCGCGATGTGCTGGCCGCCTATGACGTTCTGGCCGGCCAGCCTTCGGTCGACAAGTCCGCCATAGCCGTGGTCGGCAGCAGCTATGGCGGCTACATGGCAGCGCTTCTGACGCGGGAACGGCCGATCCGATGGCTCGCCATGCGCGTGCCCGCACTCTACCGCGACGAAGAATGGTCTACCGCCAAGGCCTCGCTCGAGCGCAAGGACCTCATGAAGTATCGCAACATGGCGCTTCCACCGGAAGACAATCGTGCCTTGGCGGCCTGCGCGGCCTTTCAGGGCGATGCGCTTATCGTAGAGTCCGAACAGGACGACTTCGTGCCGCACCAGACCATCACCAACTATATCAGCGCCTTCCGCGCCGCCAATTCCGTGACTTACCGCGTACTGAAAGGCGCAGATCACGGGTTATCCGACCCCAGCTGCCATCGCGCCTATGACAAGCTTCTCCTGAAATGGATAACCGAAATGGTTCACGCCGCACGCTGATTGTGACTGGTTGTGGATCTTGGCCTCAGCATTGCACTTTCGTGACAAAAACAACGACGAAGCGCTTGCCTTTCGTGCCGCAAGTGGCTAGTTACCGCCCCACGACGACGGAGCGATCCTTCGTCGCCCAGGCAGCTTTGCCTGATGCGCGCCCGTAGCTCAGCTGGATAGAGCACCAGACTACGAATCTGGGGGTCAGGAGTTCGAATCTCTTCGGGCGCGCCACTTCTTTCCGTAGAATCGTTGATCTGCATAACCAAGGCGCTCCTTTGAAGCCCGCAGCTCATTGCGCGCCGTTGCTTAGATCAAAGCAAGCATCCAAAGCGTCACGACGACGATCGTGGTTCGCATGAAGTCTCGCCGCACCTTCGCTAGGCCTCCTGTCACCCAACCTTCTGTGTCGGTTCTGTGACGAAATTGGAAAGCAGGCTGAAACGGCTGTTACGTGGACGACATGCAGAGGCTTTAGAGCTCCGGAGGAGTGAGGCGCCGCGCTAGACGGAGCCCGCGAGGACTCCGGAGACGGCTTTGAAAATCATCCAGATCACCGACACGCATTTCAGCCCCAAGAAGCAACACTTCAACGGCAACTGGGCGCCGCTGCTGAACTGGATCGACAGCCAGGATGCCGATTTGATCGTGCATACCGGCGATCTGACCGTCGACGGTGCCGACAACGAGGCGGACATCGCCTTTTCCATGGAGCTGATGCGTCAGCTTCCGGTGCCGATGCTGATCGTGCCGGGAAACCACGATGTCGGCCATTATCCGGACATGCACCAGCCAGCAAACGCCGAACGGCTTCAGCGCTGGCGCGGGTTGGTGGGCGGCGACCGCTTCGTGGAAGACAGCGGGGATTGGCGTCTGGTCGGCATCAACGCGCTTCTGCTCGGGCATGACAGTGACGAGGAAGCCATGCAGTTCGATTGGCTGCAGAAGGTCCTCCAAGAGCGCGGCGGACGTCGCGTTGCCCTGTTCTCGCACAAGCCGCTGTTCGTCGATGCGCCTGATGAAGGCGAAACCGGATACTGGGGCTTCCGCCCGAAACCGCGGCAGCGCGTCTTCGACCTGATCGCCGCGCATGACGTGGCTCTGGTCGGCACCGGTCATACCCATTGGGCCTGGCAGGGCAAGTACAAGAACACGGCGCTGACCTGGGCGCCGTCCGCCGCCTTCGTGATCGACAAGCTCGAACGCGAAATGCCAGGCGAGCGCCGCGTTGGCGCTGCCGTGCATGAGCTAAACGGCGATGTTCGCAGCGAGATCGTCACCGTGCCGGGCATGGTGGCGCATGTGATCGACGATGTCGTGCATGAAGTCTATCCGTGGGACGCCCCGCCGGAGGTGGCGGCATGAGCGCGCTTTCGCTTCGTAACATCGAGAAATCGTTCAACGGCAATCCGATCCTGAAGGGCGTCAGCTTGGATGCCGAACCCGGCGAATTCATCGCGCTCGTTGGCCCATCGGGCTGCGGCAAGAGCACGCTTTTGCGCATTCTCGCCGGTCTGGAAACCGCCGACAGCGGCACGATTACGGTTGGAGATCAGGATCTCACCAAGCTGCAGGCTGCGGCCCGCAATGTCGCGATGGTTTTCCAGTCCTACGCGCTTTATCCGCATCTCACGGCTGCCCAGAACATTGCGGTTCCCCTTGTCATGCGGCGTTTGACACGCGCACAGCGCTTGCCGCTCGTGGGACCGCTGATGCCTGGTCAGCGGCTGGCAATTGCCGACATCAAGCGCGATGTGCGCGACATGGCTGTTTCGCTCAAGATCGACCATCTGCTCGACCGCAAGCCCGGCCAGATGTCGGGTGGGCAGCGGCAGCGGGTGGCGCTTGGACGCGCCATGGTGCGGCGTCCCGCGGTGTTCTTGATGGACGAACCGCTGTCCAATCTCGACGCGAATTTGCGCGTTCATGCCCGCGGCGAGATCGTCGAATTGCACCGCCGGGCCGGCGTTCCGACGGTTTATGTGACGCATGATCAAGCGGAAGCGCTGTCGATGGCGGATCGGGTGGCGGTGATGATCGGCGGCTCCTTGCTGCAGCTGGCGCCGCCGGCCGTGATCTATGACGATCCCTGGCATATCGGGGTCGCTAAATTCGTCGGACAGCCGCGGATTAACCTGATTTCGCAACAGGTTGCAGCGGATGGGACGGTCGGGCTCGGGGAAGCGCGGTGCGGTCTTTCGCGGATCGATGTGGCGGTGGGATCGGAGGTCACGCTCGGTATCAGGCCGGAATTCGTCAGCGTTTCGCGCGAAGGCCGTGGTTTGCCGGCGCTGGTGGAGCGGGTGGAGTTTCTTGGCTCCGAGATCATCGTTTACAGCCGCCTGGAACAGTCTGGCGACACGATGATCGCCAAGCTTACGCCGACGGAAGGTGCTGGAATATCAACAGGTAAGCGGATCCATCTGGCGGCCTCGCCGGGGCGGTTGTTCGTGTTTGCGGGGGATGGCCGGCGGTTGCGCTCGACGTCGCTGATCGCCAGCGATGTCAGGGAACTCGCCTATGGCTGAGATCGTCGCGACGCCTTCTCAAGGCCGGATAATGGGCCGGATTTCGGCTCGCTCCAGTGCCGCCAGGCATGAAGCGCGAACGGCCTGGCTGCTCGCCGCACCTGCAATCCTACTGACATTTTTCTTCATCGTCCTTCCGGTTTTAGCCGTCATCACGCTCGGTTTTTCCGATTTTGAGCTCGGATATTCCGGTTTTCAGTTCGTTGGCGCCGAAAATTACCGTGAACTTTTCGGTGATCGGACGTTCCGGCAGTCGCTCTCCAACACCTTCGTCTATGCCGCGATCGTGGCGCCGGTTTCGATCTTTTTGGCGCTCGGTCTTGCCATGCTGATCGAAGCGGAAGGGATCGGGCGATCGTTCTTCCGGACCGCCTACTTTCTTCCCGTGGCGTCGCTGCTGGTCGCGATGGCGACGGTTTGGCAGTACCTGTTTCATCCGAGCATCGGGCCGATCAATGCGATGCTGGCACTTGTCGGCATTCAGGGTCCGAACTGGCTCGGTGCATCGGGCACCGTTCTTTACAGTCTGGCGATCATCGGCATCTGGCAGACGGTCGGCTTCAACCTCGTTCTGTTTCTTGCCGGCCTCACCGCCATTCCGCGTGATCTGTATTCGGCGGCGGAAGTGGATGGCGCGCGGTCTGCCTGGGACCGGTTCCGGCTGGTGACCTGGCCGATGCTCGGACCCACCACTTTGTTCGTCACGACGATCAGCGTCATCAATGCCGTGAAGGTGTTCGAGACGGTGAAGACGCTGACGGAAGGCGGGCCGAACAAGGCCTCCGAGGTTCTGCTTTTCACCATCTACCAGGAAGGCTTCGTGTATCTGCGGGTCGGCTATGCCTCCGCCATGACCGTGGTTTTCTTGGCCATTCTGATCGTCCTGATGATCGTGCAATACCGCATCCAGGACCGGCAGGTGCATTACACATGACCTCCAACGGTTTCACCCCGGCAAGGGTCGTCCGGCTCGCCGTCTTGAGCTTCGGCGCGCTCCTTTTCCTTAGCCCTTACATCTTCATGATCTCGACGGCCGGAAAGGCGCAGAGCGACATCTTCACGTCCTCGCTCTCGCTGATCCCTGAGCATTGGCACCTCGTGGAGAACTTCAGCAAGGCGTGGTCGCGCGTTTCCATGACGACGTTGTTGTTCAACGGCGTGCTGGTCTGTTTGCTGATCCTCGTCTTCCAGGTTGTGGTCGCCATCCCATGCGCCTACGCGATGGCCAAGCTGAAGTTCAGGGCGGCGCGCGCCATGATGGTGCTGGTGATGCTCGGCCTTCTCGTGCCGATCCATGCAACGGCTCTGCCGCTCTACGTCGCCTTCGATCGCGTCGGTGCACTAAACAGCTACGTCTCGCTGGTCGCACCCTTCACGATCTCGGTGTTCGGCATCTTCCTGTTTCTGCAGTTCTTTCGCTCGATGCCGGATGACCTGATCCATGCCGCAAGGCTGGATGGCATGAGCGAGGTCGGCATCATCGCCCGGGTCATCGTGCCCAATGCCTGGCCGGCGATCACCGCCTTCGCGATCTTCTCCGTGGTTGCGCATTGGAACGACCTGTATTGGCCGCTGATCGTGGTGTCCAACCAGGCTTACGCCACGCCGCCGCTCGGCCTGCTTTACTTCCGCGCGGCGGAAGCTGGCGACGACTACGGCGCGCTGATGGCCGCCACCCTCATCATCACCTTCCCCCTCGTCGCTGCCTTTCTGCTCGCACAGAAGCGGTTCGTCGAGGGCATCACCATGACCGGTCTCAAAGGCTGATCCGGTTTCATCCTCCAAGGAGCACTCCCCTCATGAAGCACTTCACCAAGCTGCTCGCGACCGCTGCTGTCGCGATCACCACCGCCTTCCCGGCTTTCGCCGACACCACGCTGACCGTGCATTACCCATNNTTCTTCAAGGACGTGATGGACACGATCTCGAAGAAGTTCATGGAAGAAAATCCGGACATCAAGATCCAGTTCGCCAACCCTTCCGCGACCTATGAGGAAGGCATCCAGACGATCATGCGCCAGGTCGGCACGTCCGAAATGCCGGACCTGACCTTTATCGGCCTCAACCGTTTGCGCATGGCCGACGAGCGCGGCATTCCCGTGGATTTGGGAACGCTGATCGCCAAGGATCAGAACATGGCGGAACAGGGCTTTTCGGATAACATCCTCAAGCTCGCCCAAGTCAACGGCAAGCAAGTCGGCCTCGCTTTCGCGACCTCTAACCCGATCATGTATTACAATGCCGACCTCGTTAAGCAGGCTGGCGGCAACCCGGACACTCCGCCCAAGACCTGGGACGAAGTGATCGCGCTCGGCGCCAAGATCAAGGCGCTCGGCAACGGCGTCGACTCCATCGATTTCCGTTGGCAGGGTGACGACTGGATGTTCTCAGCGCTTCTGTTCGGCGCCGGCGGCACGATGCTGAACGAAGACGAGACCGAAGTCGCCTTCAACGGCCCCGCTGGCCAAAAGGCTATGGAAGTGGTCGACCGCCTGGTGAAGGAAGCCGGCATGCCGGTGTTCACCAAGCCGGCCGGCGAGCAGGCTTTCGTGGCCGGCAAGGTCGGGATCGCCTTCCAGACCACCGGCGCCCTGCGCAACACGATCAAGAATGTCGGCGACAAGTTCGACCTGCGCACGGCCGAAATCCCGCTGATCGATCCCGAAAACGGCAAGCTGCCGACCGGTGGTAATGCCGTGGTGATCCTGACCAAGGACGAAGCCAAGCAGGATGCGGCCTGGAAGTTCGCCAAGTTTGCGGCCGGTCCTTACGGCGCGTCGGTTGTGGTTCCCGGCACCGGCTATGTTCCGAACAACGAGCTGGCCGCCAAGTCCGCAGAGTACCTCGGCGACTTCTACGAGAAGAACCCGCTGTTCCAGGCCGGCCTCAAGCAGATGCCGCGCATGATCCCCTGGTATGCCTTCCCGGGCGCCAACGGTGTTCGCGTGACGCAGACCATCGTCGACAACACCTCGCGCGTGGTGGATCAGTCCGCAACGCCTCAGGAAGCGCTTGATGACGCTGCCAATGAAGTAAAGCGCCTGCTGCCGCGCAAGTAACAGCGCCAAGCGTTGAAAGCCGCCCTGTGCAGTTTCGCAGGGCGGCTTTCGTGCGTTTGCCCATCAGATCGCGCGAACGGTGCCGCCGGTGCGCAGACTGAACGATATTTCGAGATGACGCGGCGTGGCGTCGTTTTCCGCGATGTCGAGCAGAAGCGAAGCCGCAGCAGCGCCCATGCTGACATCCGGCATTTCGATCGTGGTCAGTACCGGATTGATCATGCGGCCGATGGCGATGCCGTCGAAGCCGGCCACCGACAGATCGCCCGGCACCGTCAGGCCTTCGCGCCGCAGTGCGCCGATGACGCCCAGCGCCAGAAGATCGTTGGAGGCGATGATCGCGGTGGGTTTGGCTATGCGCAGGGCTTCGCCGAGATCAAGCCCGTCATAATCGCCAAAACCGACTTCGAGCGCTTTCAGGGGTTGAAGCCCGGCCTGCGCCATCATGGCGAGATAGCCGTCATAGCGCCGACGCGCGCGATCGGATGCGGCGAAACTGCCGGACACGAACAGGATGGCGCGATGACCATGCTCGATCAAATGGCGCGTGATCGCCTGACCTGCCGCATGATTGTCGGCCGTGACCGCTGCCGGAAACCGTTCGGTCGGGCGATTGTTCATAAGAACGACATGCGGCATCTCGCCGGCAATTGGTAGCTCCGCGCTTGGATCGCAGAGTGTCAGGATGAGGCCGGTTGGGCGCTCCGACAAAAGGGTGGCGATGGCATCGGCTTCCTGCGCCGGATCGTAGTTCGATAAAGCGATCAGCACGCGGTGGCCGGCAACCAGCATGCGGTTCTGGATCACCGACACGGACGTCGCGAACACCGGATTGGTGATGCTGGGGATGAGCACGCCGACCACGGCACGGCGGCGCGCGCTTGCACCGGAAGCGCCTGATGGTGCGCGATAGCCGAGTTCCGCCGCAGCCTTGGCGACGCGGCGAACCATGCTTTCGCTGACCGCGCCGCTCCTGGTCAAAGCGCGGCTGGCGGTGGCCAGTGAACAACCCGCGCGGGCGGCAACGTCGGCAAGTGTGGCCATGAACCTACCAGTTCAAGAAGGACGGTGGCCTTCTTTTAGCACACAGATCTGGCTGCGATGTGACCTCAGGCTGCGTCGCTCAACGCCGGCTGCAACGCGCCGCCAAGGCGGAGAACGCGCTCGAAATCAGCCGCTTCGAGCGGGCGCGAAAACAGGTAGCCCTGCGCTTCTTCACAGCCCATGGCTTTGAGGAGTTCCAGGGCTTCCGCCGTTTCCACACCTTCGGCAACCACGCGATAGCCCATTTCGTGCGACAGCTTGATCATGGAGCGAACCAGGGTCACTGCGCGNNTAAGCCGCTGATGAAGGAGCGGTCGATCTTCAGGACCTTGGCCGGCAGCCGCTGAAGGTAAGACAGGCTGCTGTAGCCTGTTCCGAAATCATCAATCGCCAAGGCGATGCCGGCTCCGCTGAGGCGCTCCAGGGTGTCGAAGGCCAGAACTTCGTCGGTCATCACGGCGCTTTCGGTGATCTCCATTTCCAGCGCATGAGGGGCGACGTTATGCTGGCGCAAAACAGTCTCTGCTCGATCAACGAAATCACTCTCACGCAGGTTCACGGCCGACACATTGATCGAGATCTGGCAATCGAGGCCAGCGGCATTCCATGTGCGCAGCTGCCTGACGGCCTTGTCGAAGACAAGTGCGGTGGTTGGTCGAGCCAAAGCGGTTTGTTCGATGATCTCGATGAACTCGCCGGGCAGAACCTCGCCCAGCTCAGGATGAGTCCAGCGCAATAGGGCTTCGCCACCGATGCACTTGCCGGTGGAGATTTCCACGCGCGGCTGAAACACGAGCCGCAGCTCATCCGGCTGTTCCAGCGCGCGGCCGAAATCGTTCAGCAGCGCGAAGCGGCGCTGATAAACAGCGTCCTTGGAGGTCGAATACACAGTCACGGAGCGGCCGGCCAGTCGGGCATCCTGGGCGGCGCCGTAAGCGGAGCGCAGAACATCGGCTGCGGTATTGGTTCCGAGGATGAAGGGTGCGACGCCAACGGCGGCCGTCATCACGAAGCGGCTGCTCAGTTGCTCTTCAAGCCGCTGGACGGCGGGGCGCAGCTGCCTGACGAAGCGGGCCTTGTCCACGCCTTCCGGCGCCAGAAAAGCGAATTGCGTGCCGGCGACATGATAGGCCGTCTGCTTCGCGGACAAAGCGCCGCGCAGCAAACGCGCGCCTTCACGAACCATGTCGTCGATATAGGTCGGGCCCATCACCCGCATGCCGCTATCGACTTCGTGGTTGCGGGCGAGATCCACCAGCACGGCCAGGCGCTCTTCGCCGGGATGATCGCGCGCGAGATCGGCCACATCATCGAGGAACTGCGTGCGGCTTGGAAGTCCGCTGACCGGATCGATGCGGCCGAAAGCGTGCTGCAGTTCGATCTGCGACATCACGATCTGCGCCAGGTCGCTCAAGGCTCCTTGCTCGGCCTGCGTGATCGTTCTCGGCTCCATGCCCAGCACGCACAAAGCGCCGAGCGAAAAGCCATCTCGCGTGGTGAGCGGCGCGCCGGCATAAAACCGCACGCCGGAGCCAGCCAGAACGCTGGTGGCGTAACAGGGATTGTCGAGCAGGTCGGGAATGACGAGGAATGCGTTGTCGTCTGCCACCGCGCCACAGGGTGCCTTGTGGCGTGGAATGGACGTATGATCCACGCCGACTCTGGACTTGAACCATTGCCGGTCGCGATCGGTCAGCGACACCGCCGAGATCGGCAGGTTGAACAGCTGCGCCGCCATGCGCGTGATGCGATCGAACGCTTCGTTGGGCGGCGTATCCAGCAGGTTCAGCTGGTATAGCGCGTTTAATCTCGCGTCTTCGTGGGTCGAGTTCATAGGCACACTCCAACCCCCATCAACCACGCCATCTTAAATGAACACGTAAGCAGACTGCTTCAAATTGAGCGGATTGGCGCGAAACTGGGCAAAACACGCATCATCCTGCCAAAACCACGGCGTCCGGCACGAAACCATCCTCATCGATGATGAATTCAGGATGTTTGGCGGTGATGGCATCCACAATCGCCAGAGTGCCAGACAGGTGTTGGCGCATCGCCTTTTCGGCCGCGCCGCCGGCGTTGCGGCCGCGGATGGCATCCACGATGGCGCGGTGATCGCTGAGCACGGCCTGCATCTTGCCGGGCATGGGAAGGTTGAGGCGGCGCAGGCGGTCGAGATGGGTGGACTGCGCCCGCATCACCCGCCACAGACCGGCATTGCCGCTTTGATCATACAGAACGCGGTGGAAATCGAGGTCGAGCGCGTCGAACCGGTCATAGGTCGCGGGATTGGCGACGTGTTCCTGTTGTCGGAGAATCTCGGCCAAGGCGTCGGCGGTTTCATCCGGCGTTTCCGAAGCTACGCGGCGGGCCATTTCCAGCTCAATGGACAAGCGCAGGAACTGCGCCTGCCGGGCATGGGCGACATCGATACGTGACACTAGCGTCGCATGTTGCGGGAAGATGTCGACCAGGCCTTCTTCCTGCAAACGCAAAAGCGCATCGCGAACCGGCGTCTGGCTGACGCCGAATTCTTCCTGTAGCGACAACCGCGACAGCACCGTTCCCGGCGTGAGGATCACCGACAGGATCCGCTCCTTCAGGATCTCGTGCACCTGCACCGCCACCTGCCGGGAGCGGTCGAGGCTGATCGTCGATTTCCGCATCGTTTCCAGAATCTCCTGCGTCGCCGTCATCCTAGCAGAGGATGCGGGGTTGATGCACTGATGTTTTAGTGTATCTTTAGCGAACCTGCAGGGAGGCAGGACGGCGTCCATCGCCGTTAACGGGAGGATCATCCATGAAAACGCTGTTCAGCGGCTTGGCCGCGCTTGCCCTGATTGTGGGTGGTGCAACGAGCGCCAGGGCTCAAGAAAAGACCGACATCTCCATCACGCGCCAGCCCGGCATTCTTTATCTCGCCAGCCACCTGATGGAGACGCAGAAGCTGATCGAGAAGCACGCTGCGGAAGACGGGGTCAAAGACGTCACGGTGGAATGGCGCACCTTTTCGGGCGGTGGCGCCCAGACCGACGCGCTGCTGGCCGGCGGCGTCGATATCGTCAACACGGGCACCGGCAACCTCTTGCTGCTGTGGGACCGCACCCGCGGCAAGGTGAAGGGCATCATCACGAGCTCGGCCCAGCCGGTGATCATGGTGTCCAACGATCCGCGCATCAAAACGCTGGACGATATCGGTCCTCAGGACAAGATCGCGGTGCCGACGGTCGGCGTGTCCACGCAAGCGATCCTGCTGCAGATCGCAGCGGCAAAGAAGTATGGCGACGATCAGGTCAAGAAGTTCGACCCCAACACCGTCCAGCTCGGCCATCCGGATGCGGTGGCGGCTATCGCCAATGCCAATCACGAGGTGAAGAACCACTTCTCCGCCCCGCCCTTCCAGTACACCGAGCTGAAGCAGCAGGGCGTGCATAAGGTTACGGACTCGCGCGAAATCCTCGGCTCGTCGCTGACGCAGGCGACCTTCTTCACGACCACCGACTTTGCCGAAAAGAACCCGGTGATCATCAAGGCGGTTCGCGAAGCCACAAAGGAAGCGATCGAGATGATCAAGGCCGATCCGAAGACCGCGCTGGAAGCCTACAAGTCGGTGTCGGGCGACAAGACCTCCATCGAGGACCTGATGGCCATGATGAAGGAGCCGCACATGATGGACGAGTTCCGCACCGACCCGCAGGGCACGATGGCGTTTGCAACCCATCTCCACAAGATCGGCACGCTGAAGACCATGCCATCGGCCTGGACCGATTATTACCTGCCGGAGTCGGCCGACCTCAACGGCAACTGAACGCCAGGGCTTTCAAGCCTTCGATCGGTGCCGGCATCTCTTGCCGGCCCGCTTTCTTTCAGTGAATGAGTTCCGAGAGGTCGAACCCATGCTTCAAGCCGTAGAGTCTCCGGCTGGCGCTGTGCCTGTTGCCGGCACCAATTCGCCGCCGCTGCTGAGCGTGCGCAATGTCACGCTGCGCTACAAGACGCCGAACCTGCTGATCACCGCCACCGAGAATGTCAGCTTCGAGGTGCGCCAGTCCGACCGCTTCGTACTGCTCGGGCCGTCCGGTTGCGGAAAGTCGACGCTGTTGAAGGCGGTGGGCGGCTACATGAAGCCGGTGGCCGGCGAGATCCACATCAACGGCCGGCA
>DCDI01000236.1 GCA_002316345.1 Phyllobacteriaceae bacterium UBA1059
GCGCGCCGGAGCCGATCTGGCTGGAACAGATTGATGGTTCGACGCTGTAGCCCTTTGGCGCAAGCACGGCGGTGACTTCAGGCGCGAGGCGTTCGGCCTGCGCGCGGATTTCGGCTTGGCCTCGCGACAGCATGCGCAGGGTCGGCAAGCGGGCGCCGAGGCGGTCGGGATCGCGGTAGAGTTTCAGGGTGGCGAGCATGGCGGCGATGCGGATCTTGTCGACGCGCAGCGCGCGCTTCATCGGATTTCGGTTGATCTCGGCGATCAGGTCCTTGCGCCCGACGATGAAGCCGGCCTGCGGGCCGCCGAGCAGCTTGTCGCCTGAGAAGGTAACGAGATCGGCGCCCTCGGCCACCGCTTCGCGCACGGTGGGTTCCTTAGCAAGGCCATAGCGGGAGAGATCGAC
Organism: Phyllobacteriaceae bacterium UBA1059; assembly: GCA_002316345.1. Classification (GTDB taxonomy): domain Bacteria; phylum Pseudomonadota; class Alphaproteobacteria; order Rhizobiales; family Rhizobiaceae; genus Tianweitania. The sequence goes on from DCDI01000236.1 coordinate 407, forward strand.
CAGCGTGCCGGAGCCGAGATCGTTGAGGAGAACGACGCCCGCCTGATGGGCGATACGCGCGAGTTCGGCGCCATCCACTTCGGCTGTGAAGCCTTCGATGCGGTAGTTCGAGGTGTGGACCTTGAGGATCAGCGCCGTTTCAGGGTTGATCGCCTTCTGATAATCGCGGGCATGGGTGCGGTTGGTGGTGCCGACTTCAACCAGACCGACTCCTGCCCGCTCCATGATATCGGGCATGCGGAAAGCGCCGCCGATTTCGATCAGCTCACCGCGCGACACGATCGCCTGACGACCGGCGCCGACGGCATTCAGCGCGATCAAAACGGCGGCGGCATTATTGTTGACGATGGTCGCATCTTCTGCGCCGGTAAGTTCGCAGAGCAATTCGCGCAGATGGCTGTCGCGCTCGCCGCGCTTGCCGGTGTCGAGATCGAATTCGAGAGCGGCAGCGTCGCGCATGGCANNTTGGTGTGCAGCACCGTGCCGGTAAGGTTGAACAGCGGCCGCAGGTTGGAGCGGTCGCGGTAGGCGAGACGGCCGAGCAGCGATGCCACGATGCCGTTTGTGTCCGGCAAAGCCCCGCCTTCACGAACAGCACTGCGGATTTCGCTCAAGACCGAGCGCAGCTCTTCCGTGACGATCGTGCGGCCATGCCGTTCAACGAGCGGCAGGACGGCGTCGGCCTTCAGCAGCTGATCGACCGAAGGCAGCGCGCGCAGATCGGCAGGGCCGGACACGGTTCAGTACCCCATCAGGAAGGGATTGAAGCCCGCTCGCTTGTATTCCGTGTCCTTCATCAGAAGGTCGAGGCCGAGGCTCGCGACATCGTCAGCCACGATCTCGAGTGATGGGTTCTTGTTTTGATAGAGGATCTTCACCCAGCTGTGGCAGGTGTCGCAGACTTCCGCCTTGACGGTGGCTTCCTCGTCGCCGCTTTCCACGGCGCGGTAGCCGATGCCCTTGGTGGAGCCGCAGGCGAGGCATTTGACGCGGACTTCGTTCCACATCGTACCGCAGCAGGAACAGCCGGCATAGCGCGTTCCTTCCGCGCCTTGGAACCCAATCACCATGGACGAGATGGGCTTGCCGCCGCAGGTTGGGCACACGCCGACCTGGATCGGCACGAGCCTGGCCGCATCGAGACTGCTTGCCAGGCGCGCGGCATGGATTTGGGTGGCGGCGGCGACGTAAAGATGCTGCGCTAGGCCTTCGATCGGGAGGTTGTCGGCGGCGATGTTTTCGACCATCCAGGCCAGCGTAGCATCGTCGGCCACCTGCACCTGCGCCAGAGCTTCCGCCGCAGCGGCGGGTTTTTCGATGGCTTCGGCGCGTTCAAGAAACAGCTTCAGGGTTTCGCGGAAGGCGCCGGACTGCGTCATGGCCGAGCGATCAAGCGGCGGCATGGCGGCACTGCGGGCGCGTTCGACCTGCTCGGCCGGAATGGGCTCGATCGGCGGCAGCGCCTCCACCAACTCGCTCTGGATGCGCGTCAGACCGGCAAGGAAGGTGAGATAAGGCGCAAGACGGCTGCTTTCGGCCAACCGCTGAAAACGAGCGGCGCGCTCTTTGAAGAGGCGCGCCGTGTTTGGCATGAAGGCCAAGGGTGCCTTCGGGATGCCCCCGATCGCTGAGGGATCGGGCTGGATGGGGGACGTAGACATATTACCTCGCGGGCCGACCGGCCACAGCTAGTCATCTTATTCTGCTGGATCAACCCGGCGGCGCTGCGCCAGTTCCTTGAACCATTTGCGATGGTGCCGGAATGCCCATCCGCCTGTCACCGTGCCACGGGTCATGGCGCGAAGCGTGCCGCGCGTCCAGATTGCCGCGTAAACGTGGAAGATGAAGATGCAGATGATCGCAACCGCCGCCAATGCATGCACGAGAACCGCGATGCGCTTGGTGGGGATGGCGGTGGCTTCCAGGAAATACTGATCCCAGATGATGACGCCGGTGATGATCAAAGCCATGATCAACAGCGCCATGCCCCAGAAGATCATCTTCTGACCGGCATTGTATTTGCCGACTTCGGGCAGCTTGTCTTCTTGCGCAGTGAGCACTTCCTTGACGCTCATCAGCCACTTCACGTCTGTGCGCGTGAACAGGTTCGCCTTCCAGAGCTGGAAGAAGAAGATGTAGAAGCTGATGAACAGGACGACGCCGATCCACGGGTGAATCCAGCGCGTGGTTTGCCCGCCGCCGAACAGGGCGGTGAGAAAGAACAGCGAGGGATGGAACAGCGCCAGGCCGGAGATCGCAAGCAGGATCAGGCTCAGCGCCGTGATCCAGTGGTTGACGCGGGCGGCCGGGCCGTAGCGGTCCACCGTGATCGGTGGACCCATGTGGATTTCATCGCCGGGCTGAACCCGTTCTGCTTCCACCATCAGACGCGCTCCTCGGATTGCCCACCGAGCTTGTCCTTCAGGACCTCCTCGGCGCCCTCCTCGTCTTCATGGCTGACGCGGTTCGGCTTGGCGAAGACACCATGCAGGGCAGCACCCACGGCCAGGAAGCCCATGGTGGCGAGACCGACATATTTGGTGGCGCCCTTCCAGGCCTGAACCACGCCGGAGATCTTCGGATCGTCCGGCAGGTCGGCATAGATATGCGGCTTGTCGTTGTGATGCAGGACATACATCACATGCGTGCCGCCCACGCCTTGCGGGTCGTAAAGGCCGGCATTGGCGTAGCCGCGGGACTTGAGGTCGGCAATGCGCTCATCCGCATGCTTCTTCATGTCGTCCTTGGTTCCGAACACGATGGCCTGGGTCGGGCAAGCCTTGGCGCAAGCCGGGCCCTGCCCCACCGCCACGCGGTCGGAACACAAAGTGCATTTGTAAGCGCGGTGATCGGCCTTCGAAATGCGGGGAATGTTGAAGGGGCAGCCCTTCACNNCAGCCATCCTTGCGGATCAGCCATTCGAGATTATCCGTCTCGGGGTTGATCCACTCGGAAAAGCGCATGAGCGTGAACATGTCTTCGGTGAGATCGTGGGGGTTGGTGTAAACACCCACATTCTCGCCGACGCCCGGATGGGTGTCGTTCCACTCAACGCAAGCCGACTGGCACGCCTTACAGCCGATGCATTTCGAGACATCGATCAGCTTGGCGACAGCGGTGAGCTGCCGCTCGGGTGGCGGCAGATCACTGGTGGCCGAGCGGCGAACAAGGTCACGCTCGCCGAGGTTGGAGTCCATCGGCTGAACCGGCGGGTTACTGACGGCTGTACGAGGGCTGTCCATCTGGGGGCTGTTCGTCATGATACCAGCTCCTTGTCCTTTGGCGCCGTCGACGGCTCGATGTTCACCAGGAAGGCCTTGGATTCCGGCGTATCAATATTGGCATCACCGACGAAGGCGGCCAGCGAATTGGGGCCGAAGCCCTTCTTCGCCGAACCGGTGAAGCCCCAATGCAACGGAATGCCGACGATATGGACGGGCTTGCCGTCGCAGATCAGCGGACGAATGCGCCTGGTGACAACCGCCTTGGCCTTGATCGAGCCGCGCTTTGACCAGACGCGGACCCAGCCGCCATTGTCGATGCCCTTTTCTTCCGCCAGCTCCACCGAGATTTCCACGAAGAACTCCGGCTGCAGCGCCGAGTTCACCCGGTTGTGCTTGGTCCAGTAGTGGAAGTGCTCGGTCAGACGGTACGAGGTCGCCGCATAAGGGAACTCGGCCGACGTGCCGAGCTGATCGGCATCGGTCTGGAAGATACGCGACACGGGATTGCCGCGCATCTTCGGGTTGAAGACGTTGGCGACCGGGGACTCGAAGGGCTCCATATGGGCCGGGAACGGTCCGTCGCGCATCAAACCACGCGAGAACAGGCGTGCCGTTCCCTCCTGGTTCATGATGAACGGGCCGACCTCGCCCGGCTTTGCCGTCGGTGCGATATCCGGCACGTCATAGCCAGACCACTTGGCGCCATCCCACTCGATGATCTTGCGGGTTGGATCCCAAGGCTTGCCGTTCAGATCTGCCGACGCACGGTTGTACAGCGTGCGGCGATTGAGCGGCCAAGCGAAGGTCCAGTTGAGATACGCGCCGGTGTCGTCCGGATCGTGGTTGTCGCGCCGGGCCATGTTGTTGCCCTGCTCGTTGAAGCAGCCGGAATAGATCCAGCAGCCCGATGCCGTCGATCCGTCATCGCGCAGCTGCGAGAAGTTCACGACCTGCTTGCCAGCAGCGACCAGCAGCTTCGTGGGGTCCGTCGGATCCATCAGATCCGTCAGGGCACGGCCGTTGATCTCCTTCGCCAGTTCTTCCGGCGTCGGCTCGTTCGGGTCGGCATAATCCCAGGTCAGATCGAGGATCGGATCCGGGAAAGCGCCGCCTTCCGTCTTGTACAGCTCCTTCATGCGCAGGAAGATCTGCGCGACGATGTAGGTGTCGTGCTTGGCTTCCGCCGGCGGCGTGCCGCCCGCCCAGTGCCACTGCAGCCAGCGGCCCGAATTGGTCAGCGAACCCTCTTCCTCCGCAAAGCAGGTGGTGGGCAGCTGGAACACTTCGGTCTGGATGGAAGCGGTGTCGACATCGTTGAAGTCACCGTGATTTTCCCAGAAACGCGAGGTCTCGGTTTCGAGCGGGTCCATCGTGACGAGGAACTTCAGCTTGGACAGGGCTTCCGTGTTCTTAGCCCTGTTGGGGAAGGCAAGAAGCGGGTTGAAGCCCTGGCACAGGTAGCCGTTGACCTTGCCCTGATACATCAGCTCGAACATGCGCAGAACGTCATAGGCCGGGACGTCCAGCTTCGACAGATAGTTGAAGCCCCAGTCGTTGTCGGCCTGCGCCTTGTCGCCCCACATGGACTTCTGGAACGAGACCATGAACTTCTTGTAGTTCTGCCAGTAGCTGGTCTGACCCTTCACCAGCGGCTTGAACTCGCGCGACTTCATGTAGGTCGTGAAGTCGGTGTCCTTTTCAGACGGCATCGTGAGATAGCCGGTGAGCAGGTGCGACATCAAACCGAGATCGGTCAGGCCCTGAATGTTGGAATGGCCGCGAAGCGCGTTCATGCCACCACCACGCACGCCGATATTGCCCAGGATGAGCTGCAGCATGGCCATGGCGCGGATGTTTTGCGAGCCATGGGAATGCTGCGTCCAGCCAAGCGCATACATCGACGTCATCGTCTTGGTCGGCGTCGAGCATTCCGAGATCATCTCGGCGACCTTCAGGAACTTGTCCTTCGGCGTGCCGCAGATGCGCTCGACCATTTCCGGCGTGTAGGCCGCCAGATGCTCCTTAAGCAAGTTCCACACGCAGCGCGGGTGCTGCAGCGTGGGATCGGACGTCACGAAGCCTTCTTCGTCCAGCACATAATCCCAGCTCGACTTGTCGTAGTCGCGCTTTTCCGGATCGTAGCCGGTGAACAACCCGTCATGATAGGCGAAGTCGTCCTTGACGATATAGGCGGCGTTGGTGAACGCCTTCATGTACTCCCACTGCACCTTGTCGTTGTCGATGCAGTACTTCATCACGCCATTGAGGAACGCGATGTCGGTTCCCTGGCGGATGGGAGCGTAATAGTCCGAAACCGATGCGGTGCGCGTATAGCGCGGATCGACGACGATGAGCTTTGCACCACGATGATGCTTGGCTTCCGTCACCCATTTGAAGCCGCACGGATGCGCTTCCGCCGCATTGCCGCCCATGACGACAACGAGATCGGTATTCTTAATGTCGGTCCAGGCGTTCGTCATCGCGCCACGGCCAAATGTTGGGCCCAAACTGGACACCGTAGGGCCGTGTCAGACGCGAGCCTGATTATCGAAACCGACTATTCCCAGGCTCTTGGCGAATTTGAAGGTCGCCCAGGCCGTTTCATTGGTGGTGGCAGATGCCGCGAGCATGCCGGTGGTTGACCAGCGATTGACTGGAAGACCCGCATTGTTCGTCGCCGTGAAGTTGGCGTCGCGATCGTCCTTCATCAGCCGCGCGATGCGGTCGAATGCCTGATCCCAGGAGATGCGCTCGAACTTGTCGGAGCCGGGCTTGCGATGCATCGGATATTGCAGGCGGGTCGGGGACTTCACGAAGTCCTTGAGCGCCGCGCCCTTCGGGCACAGCGTGCCGCGATTCGTCGGGTGGTCCGCATCGCCTTCGATGTGGATGATGTCGGCCTTTTCACCCTTGCGAAGGTCGCCCTTCGAATACAGGATGACGCCGCAGGCGACCGAACAGTACGGACAAGTATTGCGCGTCTCGGTGGTTGTGGCGAGCTTGAAAGGCCGGACATGCGCGGCTTCCGCCGCTTCCGCCTCACCAAAGCCCATCGCACCGACCGACGTCGCCGCAACCCCTGCCCCGGCCAGCTTCAAAAAGCTGCGCCGCGAGAGGTCTAAATTCACAGGAGTGCCTCCGTTTTAAGCTCCTAAACTTGCAGTAGTATACGGCAAGAGCCGGAGGTCAAGGTAGTGCAGTCCGACTGACCTAGCGGCAACATCCTGTGCTGCCCTGAGCGAGGGACACAACTGCGTGAGTTCAAGCAGCCCGCCTGACCTTCTCAGGCCATGCGACGCTGCGCCGACTTCCAGCGCACGAAGGCGACAACCAGAGCAGCCAGGATCGTGCCGACGATGAAAAGGAAGGCAGCCGAGGCGATGGCCGGGCTGATGTTTTCGCGGATGGTCGAGAACATCTGCCGTGCCAGCGTCCGCTGGTTGGGCCCAGCCACGAACAGGGTGAGAACGACTTCATCGAGCGAGGTGGCGAACGCAAACACCGCGCCCGAGACGATGCCGGGGATGGCGAGCGGCAGGGTCACGCGCCGGAAGGTGGTGATCGGCGATGCACCCAAGCTCGCCGCCGCACGCTCGACACGGGTATCGACACCTTGCAGGGCTGCCGCGACGTTGACGAAGACGAAGGGCACGGCGATCACCGTGTGGGCGAAGATCACGCCGAGATAGCTGTTGGCGAGACCCATCCGCACGAACAACAGCTGCATGCCGACGCCCAGCACCACTGCCGGCACGACCATCGGCAACAAAAACGCGGTGCGCAGAACGCCGGAGAATGGCAGTCTGCGTTCGCGCAGGCCTAGCGCGGCCAATGTGCCGAGCACCGTTGCCAGGACCGTGACGCCGAGGCCGATCACCAGACTGTTGATGATGGCGCGGCGCCAGACATCGGCGGTGAAAAGCTCCGCGAACCAGCGTGTGGAGTAGCTGGGCACGGGATAGTTCAGGAACACGCTGGAGGTGAAGGCCAGCGGCAGGATCGCGACGAGCGGCGCCAGCAGGAAGGTCATGGCTGCGACGGCAAAGGTGATCTTGAGGACACGCAGCATGCTCATGCCCTTTCCGTGCCGGACGACGACAGACGGTCATAGACGACATAGAGCGCGATCGTCGCCACCAGCAGAACGATGCCGAGCGCGCCCGCCATGCCCCAGTTGGCCGTACCCGTTGCGTAGAAGGCAATTACCGAGCTGATCATCTGGTCGGTCGGGCCGCCGATCAAAGCGGGCGTGATGTAATAGCCGATCGCCGCCATGAAGACGAGAAGCGAGCCCGACACGACGCCGCGAAGACTAAGCGGCAGGAGCACCCGCCAGAAGGCACGCAGGGGGTGGGCGCCAAGCGAGGCGGCTGCCGGCAGGAGGTTGGTGGGGATGGCGATCAACACGCTGAAGATCGGCAGCACCATGAAAGGCAACAGCACGTGGGTCATGGCGATGATGACGCCGGTGCGGTTGAACAGGAGTGCCAGCGGCGCGTCGATCAGGCCGAGCGCCTGGAGCAGACGATTGATGAGGCCATTGTCCTGCAACAGGATGAACCAGGCGGCGGTGCGCACCAGCAGGGAGGTCCAGAGCGGCAGAAGCACGGCGGCCAGCATCACCTGGCGCTTCCAGCCCGTGACCGAAGCGGCGACCATGGCATAAGGAAAGCCGATAAGGATGCAGGCGAGCGTGGTGCCGGCGGCAATGACGAAAGTGCGCTGGAGGATCGCCAGATTGGCCGAAGCGCTGGCCGGCAAGGCGGTGATCTCACCGGTCGGCGAGCGCGCCATGTCGATGGCCGCCAGCAGGTTGCGGTCGGTGTAAGGCGATGCGGTAGCGGCGGCGATGGCCTGCCAGAAGGTCACGTCCTCCCACCGCTTGTCGATTTCGACGAGATCCACCGCACCTTGCTGTTCGCGCACGGTGCGGACGGTTTTTGCCATCAGCGTGCGGAAGCCGGATCTGGCGCTGTTGAGCTGGCGGGTGAGGTCGCCGATGAGCTGATCGTCCTGCGTTATGCGCAGATCATCGACAAGCGCGGCCTGCATCTCAGGTGTCGGCGGTGACGACCGGTCCCAGTTGCTCAGCGCAGCCGCCGTTTGAGGAAGTGCGCGCCCTGCCCCGGGATCGGACACGGCGTTCGACATCATCGTGACCAGCGGCCAGATGAAGAACAGGACGAGGAAAAGGAGAAGCGGCGCGATAAGGCCGAAGGCTGCCAGCCGCTTGCCCCACGCGATGCTCACGAGTGCACCAGCCAGCAATCCGCCGGATCACAGCACGCAACGGCCTTGCTGCCGGGCTGAAGGTCGCCGAAGCGGCGGTCGGCCTTTGCGATCAGCCTGGTGCCTTCGGCATCGAGCACCATGCGCAGATGATCGCCATGATAGACGCTATCGAGGATCGTGGCGGGAATGCTGTTGGCAGCCCCAGCATCCGCGCCGAGGCGGATCTTTTCAGGCCGCAGCGAAACGGTGACGGTTTTTCCGGTTGCTTCGTTCGAACCCGCCGCCACGCGGATGCGTTTGCCGCCGGGCAGGCTGAGCGTCAGCCCGCTTGCATCCGACGTTTCGATCGTGCCGTCGAGAAGGTTGGTTTCCCCAATGAAATCGGCCACGAAACGGGTGGTAGGATGATCGTAGATCTCGTTCGGCGTGCCGATCTGCTCGATGCGGCCCTTGTTGAACACGGCGATGCGGTCCGACATGGTGAGGGCTTCGGACTGGTCATGCGTCACGAAGATGATGGTGAGACCGAGCCGCTTGTGGAGATCGCGGATATCGAGCTGCATCTGCTCACGCAGCTGCTTGTCGAGCGCGCCGAGCGGTTCGTCCATGAGAACGACGGCCGGTTCGAACACCAGCGCGCGGGCCAGAGCCACGCGCTGCTGCTGGCCGC